>JBGAIK010000196.1:0-8994 GCA_044225615.1 Acetobacteraceae bacterium
GTGTTGGTGCCGTTGGCCAGCGTCAGCGCGTCGGACCCCGCCGCGAGGTCGATGCTCCCCGCCGTCACCGCGCCCGACAGCGTGATCGCGTCCGCGCCCGTGCCGCCCTGGATGGTCTCGGTATTGGCGATGCTGCCGGTGTTCGTCCCGTTGGCCAGGGTGAGCTTGTCCGCCCCCGCCGCAAGGTCGACCGTCATGCTCGTCGTCAGCGCGGTCGCCAGCGTCACCGCGTCCGCGCCCGTCCCGCCCGTCACCGTCTCGGTGTTCGACAGCGTCGCGCTGTTGGCGCCGTTCGCCAGGGTCAGCGTGTCCGCCCCGCCACCGAGGTCGATCGACGCGCCCGACACCGTCCCGGTGAAGACGATCGTATCGGCGCCCGAGGTCAGCGTATCGACCGTGCTGAGCGTGGCCGTGTTCGCGGAACTGCCGAGTGTGAGAACAAATGCCACGAAAGCCTCCATCAATCACCTGCCGGTTGCACAGACGTGGCCCGCCGGCGTATCGATGGATGAGACTGATGAACAGAATGTTGGCGCCGTCTGGAATACCTATGCCGAACCCGTGACGTCGCCGGCAATTCCGCTAGACTGGCCACGAACTCAGGGAGGGAACGCATGGGTCAGGTCCAGGGCAAGGTGGCCTTCGTCACCGGCGGCGCGTCGGGCATCAGGGCCGCCTGCGCGGCGACAGCTCGCGCGCGAGGGGGCGAAGGTGATGCTCACCGACATCGACGACGCGCGCGGCAGCGGCTCGCGGCGGAGATCGTCGCGGGCGGCGGCGTCGCAGCCTACCGCCACCAGGACGTCACGGACGACGCCGCCTGGCCTGGGGCTGGTCGCCGAGACCGAATCCCTCCATGGCCGGCTCGACATCATGGTGGCCAATGCCGGCATCGGCATCTTCGGCCCCGCCCTGTCGATGAGCCTCGCCGATTTCCGGCGCCAGAACGCCGTCAACTACGAGGGCGTGTTCCTCTCGATCCGCCATGCCGTCCCGGCCATGCGCCGGGCCGGCGGCGGCTCCATCATCGTGATGTCCTCGGTGGCCGGGTTGCGCGGCTCGGCCAACCTCGCCGCCTACAGCGCCACCAAGGGCGCCGTCCGCTATCTCGCCAAGTCCATGGCGCTCGAGCTCGCCGGCGAGCAGATCCGCGTCAACTCCGTCCACCCCGGCATCATCGTCACCCCCATCTGGGACAAGGCCGCCACCGGCAAGGCGGCGGCCTCAGCGCGCCACTCGACCCGCACGCTCTGGCAGCCGCCGTGCCGCTGGGCATCGCCTCGCAGCCGCAGGAGATTGCCAACGGCGTGCTGTTCCTCGCCAGCGACGCCAGCCACCACATGACCGGCGCCGAGCTGGTGATCGACGGGGGATGACCGCCGGGTCGGTGCGGCGTCGCCGGCGCAGTAGGCGAGGAAGGCCAGGGGCGCCGCCCCTGGACCCCGCCAAGGGCGGAGCCCTTGCGTCACGGAACCGCGAACCTCGTGGCGTTCGCGGGCGGCCGTGCAGGCCGCGTCGATGCAGGCGATCAGGTGGGCGCCGACGGAGCCGGGAGCGGTAAGCGGGCTATCGCGGGTGATGGCGCCTTCGAATTCGCGCCACTCCCGCTCGAGGGCGCGGTGCATCCAGTCGGGCTCGGCGGAATTGGGCAGGAGTTCGGACTTCCCGCCGCGCAGGACGCGCACGCCATGGTCGAAGCCAAGCTCGAGCGTGCCGCCTTCGCAGGACAGCTCGGTGGTGTTCCAGGTGGTCCGGTCGCGGTTGCCGACGCTGGTGACTTCGCCCAGGGCGCCTTTGGCAAAGCGCAGCAGAACCAGGTCCACGTCGGGTGCCGCCTGGTCGTGGAACAGGTGGCCGGCCATGGCGGCGACGGCGGCGACGGGCGCGCCCATCAGCCAGACCAGGCGATCGAGCGCGTGAATGCCCGCGGTGAGCATCATGCCGCCGCCGGTCTCCGGCGTCAGATGCCACGCGCGGCGGTTGTGCTCCATCCAGAACTTCACCATGGAGCTGCGCCCGACCAGCGGCCGGCCGAGCGCGCCGGTGGCGAGGAAGTCGTGCGCGGCGATGCACGGCAGGCTATAGCGCATGATCTGGCCGACCATGAGCTGCGTGCCGGCGGCGGTGGCGGCCGCGATCATGGCCTCGCATTCAGCCAGGGTGGGCGCCATCGGCTTTTCGACCAGCACGTGCTTGCCGGCCTGCGCTGCGGCAAGGACGATTTCGGTGTGAAGGTGGTGTGGCGTGGCGACCAGGATCGCATCCACGGCCTTGTCGTCGAGCATGGCGCGCCAGTCGCCGCAGGCCGTGCCGCCATGCTCGGCCACGAACGCCGCCGTGGATTCCGTCTTGCCCGCCACCGCTGCGCGGATTTCCACCCCCGGCACCGCGGCGATGGCGCGCGCGTGCTGCCCGGCGAACCAGCCTGCGCCGGCGATCCCGACGCCGATCATGCCGTGGCCCGCGCGTAGATCGCGTCCACGACGCGCATCGCGCGGACATAGTCGTTGAAATCCACCAACGGGCGCTCCCCTTTCCGCAGCCGTTCCAGCGTGTCGGCCATGAAGGCGCGGTAGCGGGTGCGCGACGGCACCGGAGCGATCTCGCGGGTCTGGCCGTCATCGAGCGTCGCGACGCGGCAGGTGGCGCCGGTATCGACCAGGTAGGCGTTGCCGGCGGAGACGCGCCATTCGTAGTCGCCGCCCGGCGCCATGGTGGCGTAGCTGTAGCCGGCCTCGACCGTCACCACCGGGCCCCCCTTGGTGGCGAGCACGGCGAGCGCGTAGTCCTCCACCTTCTCGCCGTGCATGTCGGAGCGGGCCACGGCGGCCAGCAGGTCGGGCTCGTCGCGGCCGAACAACGTCAGCGCCGCGTCCACCGCGTGCAGGCCGAGATTGCGCATGGCGCCGCCGCCGCTGACGGAAGGATCGAGCTGCCAGTCCACCCGGTCGACACGGTAGCGCTGCGGCGCCCCGTTCACGATACGAAACTGCGCGTGTGCTACCGCGCCGAGCCGGCCGGCCGCCTTCAGCCGGTCCATCTCGGCCCAGATCGGGCTGCACCGGTTGGCCAGCGGCACGGCGATGAAATGGCCGGGTGGCGGGGCGATGGCGGCGAGCATGTCGGTCGTCGGCGCGGCTGGTTTCTCCAGCACCATCGGCAGCCCGGCGGCGAGGACCGCGCGTGCCATCGCCGGCACTTCTACCGGATGGCCCATCACCACCATGAGATCAGGCTTCATCGCCAGCAGCGCGTCCACGCCGGAAGCTGCCGGCACGCCTTGTGCTGCGGCGAAGCGCGCCGTGGCGTCGGGGTCCGGGTCCCATCCCGCCACCACCTCGGCGCCGGCCGCGCGCGCGGCATCCAGATGCATGGCGGCATGCCAATGCCCCACGCCGGTCAACGCAATGCGCATGTACCTATTTCTTCTCGACGTTCCAGAAGACGAACTCGCTGGCGTTCATCACGCCGGTAACACTGGTGCGCCAGGCTTTGGGGGTGAGGAACTGGCCGCCGGTAACGTAGGGCATCACCTCGAAATAGCGTTCCTGGAGCGCATCCATCGCCTGCTTCCGCGCCTCGAGTGTGGGGGCAGCGAAAAAGCGGTCGCGGCGCGCCTCCAGCTCCGCATCGCAGGGCAGCGCCGTCCAGGTCGTGCCGCCGCAGGGGGTGCGGAGCTGGGTGGCGGTAAGCGGGCTGCCGAGCACGCGGCCGGGCGACCAGCTCGGGTAGATGTGCCAGCCGGGGGAGCCCGGGCCAGGCTTGTCGTTGCGGATGGAGCGGGTGACGACCGTGCCCCAGTCCGCTGCCTGGAGATCGACCGCGATGCCGGCATCGCGCAGGTTCTGCGCCATGACCAGCGCCATCTGGTGCATGATCGGCTGGTCGCCCGGATCGAGCAGGGTGACAGGCGCACCGGCATAGCCGGCCTCCTTCAGCAGCGCCTTGGCGCGCGCGAGGTCCTGCTTCGCGAAGGGCGCGGTGCCGGCCGTGCTTTCGTTCGGCGAACCGCAGGCCATCAGCGACAGGCAGGGGCGCTCGTAGTCCGGATTGCCGATCACCGCCTGGAGCAGGGCGGTCTGGTCGAGCGCGTGGCGCACGGCCTGGCGCACCCGCGCATCGTCGAGCGGCGGCTGGTGAGTGTTGAGCAGGAAATTGGCCTGGCTGCCCATTGTGTCGAGCACCTTGATCACCACGTCGGGCGACTTGCGCAGCACCGGCAGCAGGTCGACCAGCGGCAGCTCGATGGCGTCGATCTCGCCGCGCACCAGCGCCTGCGCCTGGGTCGCCGGCTCCGGCATGATGATCCACTCGACACGGTCGAGCTTCGCGATCTTGGCGCCCCAGAATCCGTCCGGCGCCTCCGTCCGCGGGGTATAGTTGGTGTTGCGCACGTAGACCGCCTTGCTGCCGGGCACCCATTCCTGGTGGACGAAGCGGAACGGGCCGGAGCCGATCACCTCCCTGAACTGGATCTGGGTGAACGGATCGGCCTCGGCGTCCTGGGCGCGCAGCACGAAGCTGGGCTGGATGGCGTCGGCCAGGGTTTCCTTGACCAGGCCGAAGGGCTGCTTGAAGGCGATCTCGAAGCTGCGCCCGTCCTTCACGGTGATGCCGGCCATGCGCGCGCGCATGGTGGTGCCGCTGGCCTTGCGCTTCGACCAGCGGTCGAGCGACCTGGCCGCATCGTTCGCCGTGATCGGCGTGCCGTCGGAGAACTTCATGCCCGCCCGCAGGGTGAGCGTGTAGGTGAGCCCGTCGCCGCTGACGGTCATGCTCTCGACCGCCTGGGGCCGGGGCTCGCTCTGGGAGTCGTACGAAAACAGCGGCTCGTAGACGAGGTAGCCGTGGTTGCGGGTGATCGCCGCCGTGGTCCAGGCCGTGTCGAGGATGCGCAGGTCGGCATGGGGCACGAAGCGGAGCACCGTCTCGGCCGAGGCGGGCGCCGCCCCGAGCACGGCACATGCAGCCAGCAGGCGGGCGATCTTCATTGTGTTCTTCCCATGCCAGACGCGCGGACTGTGCCAGCAACCCATGGGGCGAGGAAGGGGCCTTGCGGTCGTCAGCGCCAAGGCAGGCAAGGCTCCGCCGGCCAAGGGCCGTAGGCCCTTGGAACCCATTCGTGCTCGCGGCTGCGGCGATGGCCTTCGGTGATTGGCACGACTTCCTTTCTTGCGCCGCAGGCAACAAACCCCACGACCGCGCAAGGCATGGAGCGGTCCCGTGGTTCGATTGCCTGCGGCGCAAGGAAGTAGGCGGCCTCACACCGTTTCGGCCAATGGACGAAGGCCGGCCCGCAGCCGCGAGCACGAATGGGTTCCAAGGGCCTACGGCCCTTGGCCGGCGGAGCCTTGCTTGCCTGCCCTCACGCCTGTGGCACTTGCACCCCCACCCCACCCCCGCCACAGTCGCCACTTCGCGCCGCTGGACTGCCGAACATTCGGGGAGCAGCCACGATGATCAGCCGCCGCCGCCTCGCCGCCACCGCGCTCGCCGCCCCGCTGATCGTGCGCGCGGCCGGTGCCCAGCCCCGCAAGGTCCTGCGCGTGGTGCCGCAGGCGGAACCGCAGGTGTTCGACCCGCACCAGTCCCAGGCCAACGTGACCTCCATCCACGTTGCCATGGTCTACGACACGCTGTTCTCGTGGGACGCCGACATGGTTCCCCGCCCCCAGATGGTGGAGACCTGGACCAAGTCGGACGACGGCCTGCTCTACCGCTTCACGCTGCGCCCCGGGCTGATGTTCCACGACAACACGCCGGTCACCACCCGCGACGTGCTCGCCACCCTGCGCCGCCTGTTCGTGCGTGACAGCCAGAACCAGATCTTCGCCGGCCTGATCGCCGCCATGGAGCGCGAGGACGACCGCACCTTCACCATCCGCCTCAAGGAGCCGTTCAACTACGTCGAGTTCCTGCTCGGGGGCAGCAACGGCGTCGTCGGCGCCATCCTGCGCGAGAAGGACGCGCTGACCGACCCCTTCACGCCCATCAAGGAATATATCGGATCCGGTCCATTCCGATTCAACCGCGAGGAGTATCGCCCCGGCGCCCGGCTGGTCTACGACCGCTTCGCCGGCTACGTCCCCCGCAAGGAGCCCGCCAGCGGCTTCGCCGGCGGCAAGGTCGTGAAGCTCGACCGCGTCGAGATCGTCCCGATCCCGGACGCCAGCACCGCCTACGCCGCCATCCGCAGCGGCGAGGTGGACTTCCTCGACGGTCCCGCCCTCGACCTGCTGCCTACCGTCGCCAACGACCCGAACATCGTGATCGGCGAGGTCTGGCCGATCGAGACCTATGCCGTGCTGCGCTTCAATCACCTTCACCCGCCCTTCAACGACCTCAAGGTGCGGCAGGCCGTCGCCCATGCCGTCAGCCAGAAGGACTACATGGCCGCGGCCTATGGCGACCCGAAATACTGGCGCGAATGCTACGCTTTCTGGATCTGCGGCAGCCCCAACGGCACCGAGATCGGCTCCGACGCGTTCCGCAAGCCCGATCTCGCCAAGGCGCAGGCGCTGCTGAAGGAATCGAGCTACCGCGGCGAGAAGGTCGTGCTGATCGGCGGCTCCGACATTCCCGCCTACCAGCAGATGAGCCTGGTGACCGCCGACCTGCTGAAGCGCATCGGCATGAACGTGGACATGCAGATGTCCGACTGGGGGACCGTCGCCGCCCGCCGCGCCAAGAAGGATCCGCCGGCGCAGGGCGGCTGGAACATCTTCCACACCAGCGCCAACGGCGCCCAGCTCGCGAGCCCGCTGACCAGCCCCAGCACGATCACCACCTGCGACGGCAAGAACTTCGTCGGCTGGCCCTGCGACCAGGTCGAGGAGGACATGCGCATCGCCTATATCCGCGAGAGCGATCCGGCGAAGCAGCGCGCGCTGCTGGAGCGCATGCATGCGCGGCTGTGGGAGTCGCTGCCCTACGTGCCGCTGGGGCAGTTCAAGCAGCCCTTCCTGTGGCGCAGGAACGTGACCGGCGTGCTGAAGACGAACACGCTCGTCTACTGGAACATCGACAAGGCGTGAGACGGTGCAATACGTGACGCGGCAGATCGCGGCCGGCCCCGCGAGCATCCAGCTGCGGCTTGCGGGCACCGGGCCGCTGCTCGTGCTGCTGCCAGGGCTGGGCCGGCCGTCGGCGGATCTCGACCCGCTCGCCGAACGTCTCGCCGCCGCGGGCTACAGCATCGCCCAGCCCGAGCCGCGCGGGATCGGCGCCAGCGCCGGGCCGCTCGATGGGCTCACCCTGCACGACCTTGCCGCCGACATCGCCGCCGTGATCGAGGCCGAGGGCGGCGGCCCGGTGCCGGTGATCGGGCATGCCTTCGGCAACCGCATCGCCCGCATGCTCGCCACCGACCGGCCCGACCTGGTGGACAGCGTGGTCCTGCTCGGCTGCTCCGGCCTGGTGCAGCCCAGCCCCGAGATCGCCGAGGCCATCCGCCTCGCCCAGGCGGTGGACACGCCGCCCGACATCCGTGCGCGCGCCGTGCGCGCGGCCTGGTACGGGCCGGGGCGCGACATCTCGGTGTGGATGGACGGCTGGTCGCAGCCGGTGATGAAATCCTACCTCGCCGCCGCCGCCGCGACCGACACCGCCGTCTGGTGGACCGCGGGCGAGGCCCGTGTGCTGATCCTGCAGGGGGCGGCCGACGTCAGCGCGCCGCCGGAGAACGGCCACCGGCTGCAGGCTCAGATCGGCGACCGCGCGACGCTGCTGGACCTTCCCGGCATCGGCCATGCCGTGCCGATCGAGGACCCGGACACGGTTGCCGCTGCCATCCTCCGCTTCCTGGCCCAGGCCGCCGCCGAAGAAGGCAAGTAAAGGTCTCCGGCGGGCAAGGGGCTCGCAGCCCCTTGCTTGCCTCGCAACTGCTGGCGGCCGCATCAGCGGCCTTTGCCGATTGGCCGCTCTACTGTCTTGCTCAAGTCCAGGAACGCTCCATGCTGACCCTCTACGCCCACCCGTTCTCCTCCTACTGCCAGAAGGTCCTGATCGCGCTGTGGGAGAACGGCACGCCGTTCACCTACCGCCATCTGGAACACCCGGGCGCCGCCGAGGAACGGGCCGCGCTCTGGCCGTTCGGACGCTTCCCGGTGCTGGTGGACAACGGCCGAGCCATCCCGGAATCGAGCATCATCATCGAGCACCTGGACATCCACCACCCCGGCCCCTCCCGCCTGCTGCCGGCCGATCCCGCCGCGGCGCTGGAGGTCCGATTCATGGACCGGTTTTTCGACAACTACGTGATGACCGCGATGCAGAAGCCGGTCTTCGAGGCGTTGCGCACCGACGGCGCCCGCAAGGACGAAGCCATGGCCGAGGCCCGCATTGCCCTCGACACCGCGTATGCCTGGCTCGAGACCCGGCTCGCGGGCCGGGGCTGGGCCGCCGGCGACGCGTTCTCCATGGCCGATTGCGCCGCCGCTCCGTCGCTGTTCTACGCCGACTGGGTGCATCCGATCGGCGAAGCCTTCCCCACCGTCCGCGCCTACCGCAGCCGCCTCCTCGCGCGCCCCTCCTTCGCCCGCGCCGTCGAGGAAGGCCGCCCCTACCGTCACTATTTCCCGCTCGGCGCGCCCGACCGCGATTGAAGCGCACAGTGACGGGAACATGACGTATCGACCGATGCCTCGTCGGATGTCCGGCCAGGGCCGTCGGCGAGGCCGGATCACGGTTCCTGTTCGGGCGCGCGCCGTCACGTTCTTCTGTACGCAAGCTGGCCATCAATCCGCCTACGCTCCATAATCGCCACAAGATACGCCGGAGGCGCCTGACGCCGTTGCGACCGACCACGCGGGAGATGGAGCGATGGATCCACGCAAGCGCGAATGGCTGAAGGCCGTGCTCAACGTCGCGATCGGGGAGGCGGCCGAAACCGGGACAGCCGCGCCGGACGCGGGCGGCGGCAGCGCGCCGGCCGGCGGTCGGGCCAGGCGCGCCGAACCCGCCGCCGACGCGGCAACCTCGCAGGCAGCCATCCCG
>JBGAIK010000197.1:0-9026 GCA_044225615.1 Acetobacteraceae bacterium
TCGGCCAGCGTGGCGTAGCGCCCGCCCTCCTCCACCTGCACCTGGTAGAGCCGGGTGGCGAGGAAGCCGAGCGCTGCAAGCTGCGCGCCGCCCACGATCAGGGCGCGGCGGGTGAAGACGCCGGTGCGCTTGCTTTCCCGCCTCACGCCGCGTCGCCCCCGACCAGCGAGCGGTGCGCGCGCGTCAGCAGCACCGCCAGCGGCGGATACAGCCCGGCCGCGAGCATCGCCTGGAACAGCACCTCGCGCGGCGGCAGCAGGCGCAGCACCAGCACCGTGGTCAGCGCCCATTGCAGCAGCGCCGCCCCGGTCGCCACCAGCACGAAGGCCAGCCACACCACCAGGAAGCCCTGCCGCACCAGGAACCGCCGCCAGCGCAGCGCCAGGCCATGCACCAGCAGCAGCACCACCACGTCCACCCCGATCGGCGCATACCCCAGCAGGTCAACCAGCAGCCCCAGCAGGAACACCAGCGGCGGCGGCATCGCGGCAGGCCGGAACAACGACCAGAAGAACACGCAGCCCAGCGCCGCGGCGATCAGCAGCTGCGCCTGGCCCGGCAGGCCAAGCGGGGCGGCGGCCAGCAGCAGCAGCAGCGCGCTGCTCGCCGCCGCGAAGCAGTAGCGTGCCAGCGAATCGAGCCGCTCCCACAGGCTGGGCCGTGGCCGGATGCCGGGCTGGCGGATCTCGCTCACCGGCGGCTGCCCCGCTCGCCCATGCGGTTCGGCATCTCGGGTGCCACCACGCCCTTCAGCCCGTAGTCGAACAGCCGGATGATCTCGAGCTTGTCGAGCCGCGCCGCCGTCTCCACCTCCGGCACGTTGTTCGCGGTGTAGTGCACGGTCCCCACCGGCAGGCCGGCCGGGAACGCGCCCGCCTCGGTGCTGGTCACGATCCGCTCGCCCTCCGCCGGCATCATCCCCTCCGGCCAGTGCATCAGCCGCGGCCGCGGCCCGTTGGTGCCGATCAGCATCGCCCGCGCCCGGCTCTGCTCCAGGATCACCGGGATGCGGCTGTTCATGTCGGTCAGCAGCAGCACCCGCGCGCTGCGCGTGCCGATCTCGGTCACCCGCCCGACCAGCCCGCGATCGTCCAGCGCGATCTGCCCCTTGCCGATGCCGTGGTTCGGCCCCAGCGACAGCAGCACCGCGCGCGCATAGACGCCGCCGGCATCGGCCACCACGCGGGCGGTGATGTAGGACGGCGTCGGCTCCGGCACCCAGCGCAGGTTGGCCTTCAGCATCGCGTTCTCGGCATCGAGTGCCAGCGCCACCGCCTGCCACTTGCGCAGCCGCTCGTTCTCGTCGCGCAGCCGCGCGTTCTCGCTGAACACCGAGAACAGCTCGCGCGCGTTGCTCACCCCGGCGTGGATCGTCTGCATCGGCTGCGCCAGCACGCCGTAGATCGGCGCCAGCGCATCGGCCAGCGCCATCCGCGCGCGCTCGGCCAGCAGCGCGTCGGCCTTGCCGAGCAGCATCAGCCCGAAGGCCGCGGCGATCAGCACCGGCAGCGTGAGCTTGGCCAGCGCCTGCCGCACGGGAATGGACAGCCGGATCACGACTCCGCCCTATCCTCGCTCCATGGCATGTCCATTGGACCCGCTTGCCAGGACCCTGGCAAGCGCACGAATTCAGTACATCGAGGTCAGCACGTTGCGCAGGCGCTTCATCTCCTCCAGCGCCCGCCCGGTGCCGAGGGCCACGCATTGCAGCGCGTCCTCGGCCACCACCACCGGCAGGCCGGTCGCGTCGCGCAGCACCTGGTCGAGCCGGAACAGCAGCGCGCCGCCCCCGGTCAGCACGATGCCCTTGTCCACGATGTCGGCGGCCAGCTCCGGCGGCGTGTTCTCGAGTGCCACCTTCACCGCCTCCACGATCGCCGAGACCGGCTCGAACAGGCTCACCTCGCGCGGCACGCCGTTCATCAGGTCGCGGCCCTTGACCTCGCGGAACGGCCCCTCGTCGCCCTCGAACGAGGGCGAGGCGGCGCCGATCTCCATCTTGATCCGCTCGGCCGAGCTCTCGCCGATCAGCAGGTTATGGTTGCGGCGGATATAGGAAATGATGGAATCGTCCATCTTGTCGCCGCCCACCCGCACGCTGCGCGAATAGACGATGCCGCCCAGCGAGATCACCGCGACCTCGGTGGTGCCGCCGCCGATATCCACCACCATGCTGCCCGACGGCTCGGTCACCGGCAGCCCCGCCCCGATCGCGGCCGCCATCGGCTCCTCGATCAGGAACACCTTGCGCGCGCCGGCGCTCTCGGCACTCTCCTGGATCGCCCGCCGCTCGACCGCGGTCGAGCCGGACGGCACGCAGACGATGATCATCGGCGAGGCGAAGCTGCGGCGGTTGTGCACCTTGCGGATGAAATGCTTGATCATCTCCTCCGCCACCTCGAAATCGGCGATGACGCCGTCGCGCAGCGGCCGGATGGCCTGGATGTTGCCCGGGGTGCGGCCCAGCATCTGCTTGGCCTCGTCGCCCACCGCCAGCACCTGCTTGCGCCCGCGCACGTCGGCGATCGCCACCACCGACGGCTCGTCGAGCACGATGCCCCGCCCCTTCACATAGACCAGGGTGTTGGCAGTGCCGAGATCGATGGCCATGTCCGCAGACATGAACCCAAGCAGCCGAGAGAACATTCGCGGAATCCTGAGGCCAAGCGCATGCCGGAGCGGCAGGGCTTAGCCCCGCGCGGTCATGCGGGCAAGAGCCCATGCCCTACTGCTTCACGGCCCCGGCCGTGAGGCCGGCCACGTAGTGCTCGACGAAGAAGGAGTAGATGATCGCCACCGGGATCGAGCCGAGCAGGGCGGCAGCCATCAGCTGCCCCCAGTAGAACACGTCGCCCCTGACCAGTTCCGAGATCGCGCCGACCGGCACGGTGCGCACCGAGCTGTCGGTGAGGAAGATCAGGGCGTAGAGGAACTCGTTCTGCGCCAGCGTGAAGGCGAAGATGCCGGCCGAGATGAAGCCCGGGGTGCACAGCGGCAGGATGATGCGCAGCATGGTCTGGATGCGGGTGGCGCCGTCGATCCGGGCGGCGTCCTCCAGGTCGCGCGGCACGGTGCGGAAATATCCCATCAGCAGCCAGGCGCAGAACGGCACCAGCAGCGTGGGATAGGTCAGGATCACCGCGGTCAGCGTGTCATTCAGGTCCAGCCAGTTGATGATGTCGGCCAGCGGGATGAACAGCAGCGGCTGCGGCACCAGGTAGGTCGCGGCCACCGTGAAGGCGATCAGCGCGGCGCCGGGGAAGCGCATGCGCGCCAGCGGATAGGCCAGCATGATGCCGAGCACCAGCGAGATGGCGGTCGAGATCACCGCCACCAGCATCGTGTTGTAGGTCCATTCGATGAAGCCGGTCTCGCTCAGCAGGTCGCGGAAGTGCTTCAGCGTCGGGTTGTGCACCACCAGCGGCATGGCCTGGGCGTTGTAGAGCTCGGCGTTCGGCTTCAGCGCGGTGACCGCCATCCAGTAGAACGGGAACAGGGTGAAGATCAGCGCGGCCACCAGCGGCAGCCACAGCTGGAACAAGGGCCGGGCCCAGGAGCGTCCGGTGACCATCAGTCCTTCTTCCTCATGTAGATGGCCAGGGCGGCGATGATGAAGGCGAGCGGCGGCAGCATGGCGAGCGCGACCGAGGCGCCCTGGCCGAACTGCCCGGCGGTCATGGCGATGTCGAAGGCGTAGGTGGCGAACAGGTGGGTCGCGTTGGCCGGCCCGCCGCGGGTCAGCACATAGACCAGCTGGAAGTCGGAGAAGGTGAAGATCACCGAGAACATGGTGACGATGAAGATCACCGGCTTCAGCAGCGGCAGGGTGATGTAGCGGAACCGGTGCCAGGTGGTGGCGCCGTCGATCGTCGCCGCCTCGTGCAGCTCCTGGGAGATCGTCTGCAACCCGGCCAGCAGCGTGATCGCGTAGAAGGGCAGGCCGCGCCAGGTGTTGATCAGGATCAGCGAGGCCATGGCGAGCGTGGGGTTGCCGAGCCAGGAGGGGCCCGGCTTGGGCCAGCCCATCGCCACCATCACCCAGTTCACGATGCTGAAGGTGGGATCGAGGATCCACATCCAGGCGATGGTGGACAGCACCGTGGGCACGATGAACGGCAGCAGCAGGGCCGCGCGGACGATATTCTTCAGCGGGAAGTCGTGGTTCATCACCAGCGCGAGGCCGAGCCCGCCGACCGCCTTCAGCAGGGTGGCGGCGAAGGTGTAGACGAGGGTGTTGATGGCCACCCGCCAGAACACCGGGTCGTTCCAGTCGGCGACGTAGTTGGCGAGGCCGACGAACTCGCCCGCCTGCGCCACCGGCCGGTGCATCAGGCTGATCCAGGCGCCGTAGACGAACGGGTAGCCGACCAGTGCGGCCAGGAACAGCATCGGCGGGGCGATCATCAGCCAGCTGAAGACGTCCTCGCGCTCGGTCCAGCGGCGCAGGGCGGACTGCCGCACAGCCTCCCTGCCGCGCGCCGCGGCCGGCGCGCCTGCCGCCATCCCGCTCGGCACGGCTCAGCCCTGCTTGTAGATCTGCTGCAGCTGGGCCTTGGCCTCGGCGATCACCTGTTTGGTCGGCGCCCCGGCGCAGGCCTTGGCGAACATGTCCACCACCACGTATTTGGCCACGCTTTCCGATTGCGGCCGGCTGATCGGCGCGGGCCAGCCCGGCAAATGGGAGGTGGCGACCGAGTCGCGGTACGGCTTGTAGCGCGGCTCGTCGTTCCAGGCCTTGGCGTTCTCGAAGCCCTTGAGGAACGGCGCGTAGTACATGTCGGCCGAGGCGTACCAGGCCGCCACCTGCTTCGGCTGCATCAGCCAGCGCAGGAACGCCTTGGCCGCCGCCGGGTCCGGCGTGTGCGAGAAGATGGCGTGGCTCCACGGGTTGAGGATGTGGAAGCGCCCCTTCGGCCCCTTGGGGTTGAGCGCGTGGCCGGTGACCTTGGCGATCTCGGGAAAGTCGCGCTTGCCGAGCCAGAGGATGGACTGGGCATTGTTGGTGCAGGAGATCTGCTGGCCGAACCAGGCCTTGTTGTTGTTGGGGTCGGTCCAGCCCAGCACGTCCTCGAACATCGTGTCCTGGTAGAGCTTGCGGCAGAAATCGACGGCGCGGGCGGTTTCGTCGGAATCGATCACGATGGTCTTGCCGTCCGCCAGCACCTCGGCGCCGCCGAAGGACCACAGCAGCGGATACAGCCAGCCATGGTTGTCGCCGAAGCCGTGGCCAAGCTCGAAGCCGATCGGGTGGCCCATCTTCTTCAGCTTGGTGCCGGCCTCCAGCAGCTCCTCCCAGGTGTCGGGGAAGGTCTTGTAGCCGGCCTCGGCGAACCAGTCGGTGCGGTAGTTCATCAGCTGGCCGATATTGCCGAACGGCACCGCCTTCCACTTGCCGCCCACCACCACGAACTCGTCGGCGCCCGGCAGCCAGCCGCCATTGGCCTTGGCCGCCTCGGCCGCGACGTCGGTCACGTCGAGCAGCTTCTCGTCGTAGAGGAAGGCCCAGTTGAAGGCGAGGCCGGTGAGGTCCGGGCCCGATTTCGTCTCGGCCGCCGTGGTCACCCGCGTCTGCAGCCCGCCCACCGAGACCAGGTCGTATTTCAGCGCGATGCCGGTTTCCTTGCGATAGGCCGGGACCAGCGTGCGGAGCATGTAGTCGTCATAGGCCTTGATGAACGAATTCTCGTGCATCAGCGTCAAATTCTTGGTCGCGGCCGACGCATACTGGGCGCCGAACGCGGCCCCCGTGGTGCCGGCCACGGCCGCCTTGAGGAATTCGCGACGGGACGCGCTCAGCGCCCCCGAGGTCGGATCGCCCATCGTCGTCTCCCTGTGTGCCGGCCGGTTGGTGGCCGGTCCTGATCGGTTGCCGGCAGGCTAGGCGCGCGGTCTTGCCGCCGTCAACCAAACATCCCCGCGGGGAACGTTGCCTGATCGCCCCACTCTGCCCGCCCGGCTCAACCCAGCAGCACGTCGCGGGCCTGGTTGATGCGCGCCGCCAGCCAGTCGGAGCCGCCGCGGTCGGGGTGGGCGCCCTGCATCAGGCGCCGGTGGGCGGCACGGATCTCGGCCTCGCTCGCGCCCGGCTTCAGGCCCAGCACCTCGAACGCCTCCGCCCGGCTCATCGGGCCGGTGCGGGGCGCCATGCCGGGCGGGGCGGGGAAGCTGCGGCCCGGCATCACCCAGCTCCACACCAGCGGGCCGAGCATCACCAGCGCCCACAGCGCGGTGGCGCCGCGGCCGGTGAACAGCAGCAGCCCGGCCAGCAGCATGCCGCCGATCGCCGCCACCCAGACCCCGAGCTGCTTCAGCGTGCGCACCTGCGCGCGCGAGAACATCCCCAGCGCGGCCATCACGGCCAGCAGGCACAGCGCTCCCAGGATCAGGGCGAACATGGCATCATCCCGCCCTGGCGCGCAGCGCCTGCGCCTCCAGCGCCGCCACCGCGCTCACGTTCAGGATCCCGCGCGCCGTGACCGAGGGCACCACCACATGCACCGGCCGCGACATGCCGAGCAGGATGGGCCCGACCTCCAGCCCGTCGGCAGCCGCCTTGAGCAGGTTGAAGGCGATGTTGGCGGCGTCGAGATTGGGCATCACCAGCAGGTTGGCGGTGCCGGTCAGCCGGCTGTCGGAGACCGTGCGGGCGCGCACCGCCTCCACCAGGGCCGCGTCGGCATGCATCTCGCCGTCGATCTCCAGCTCCGGCGCGCGGGCGCGGATCATGCCCAGCGCGGTGCGCATCTTGCGCGCGCTGGGCGAGTTGGAGGCGCCGAAATTCGAGTGCGACAGCAGCGCCGCCTTCGGCACCACGCCGAAGCCGCGCACCACCTCGGCGGCCAGCAGTGTCATCTCGGTCACCTGCTCGGCGGTCGGCTCCACGTTCATGTAGGTGTCGCAGATGAACAGCGCGCCGGCCGGCAGGATCAGGCAGGACAGGGCGTAGACGCGCGACACCTCGGGCCGCTTGGGAATGATCGGCATGACGTAGAGCATGGTGCGCCACCAGTCCCCGGTGCCGCCGCAGATCGCGGCGTCGGCGTGGCCGGCCTGCACCAGCATGCTGGCGGCCACCGCGCCACGCCCGCGCATGCGCCGTGCCGCGGCCTCGGGCGGCACCCCCCGCCGCCCGACCAGCGCCTGGTAGGCCGGCACCAGCGGGGCGAAGAGATCGACATCGACGGCCGGATCGAGGATGCGGACCGCGCGGTCGAGGTCGAGCCGCAGCCCCATCTCCCGCACCCGCTGCGCGATCACCGCCCGGCGGCCGAGCAGGATGGGCTGGGCGATGCTGTCGTCCACCAGCGTCTGCGCCGCGCGCAGCACCCGCTCGTCCTCGCCCTCGGCATAGGCGATGCGGGCGGGCGCGGCCTTGGCCGCCTCGAACACCGGGCGCATCAGCTGGCCGGAGCGGAACACGAAGCGTTCCAGGTCCCGGCGATAGGCGTCGAAATCGGCGATCGGGCGGCGGGCGACGCCGCTGTCCATGGCGGCCCGGGCGACCGCGGGGGCGATCTGCAGGATCAGCCGCGGATCGAACGGCTTGGGGATGATGTAGTCGGGGCCGAACACCGGCGCCGCCCCGCCATAGGCGGCCGCCACCACCTCGGAGGCCTCGACCCGCGCCAGCTCGGCGATCGCCTCGACGGCGGCGAGCTTCATCGCGTCGTTGATCTCGGTCGCGCCCACGTCCAGCGCACCGCGGAAGATGAACGGGAAGCACAGCACGTTGTTGACCTGATTGGGGTAGTCGCTGCGGCCGGTGGCCACGATCGCATCCGGCCGCGCGGCACGGGCGAGCTCGGGCAGGATCTCCGGCTCGGGATTGGCCAGCGCCAGGATCAGCGGCTTCGGCGCCAGCTTCGCCAGCCAGTCCGCCTTCAGCACCCGCGGCGCCGAGAGGCCCATGAAGATGTCGGCACCGTCCAGCACCTGGTCCAGCGTGCGCGCGTCGGTGGCCCGCGCATAGGGCGCCATGCGGTCGTCCAGCCCCTCGCGGCCGGCATGCACCACGCCCTTGATGTCGGTCAGCGTGACGTGCTCGGCCTTCATGCCCATCGCCACCAGCAGGTCCACGCAGGCCATGGCGGCGGCGCCGGCGCCGGAGGTCACCAGCTTCACCTCCTCGAGCCGCTTGCCCTGCATCACCAGCCCGTTGCGCACGGCGGCGGCGACCGTGATCGCGGTGCCGTGCTGGTCGTCGTGGAAGACCGGGATGCGCATCCGCGCCCGCAGCCGCGCCTCGATCTCGAAGCATTCGGGGGCCTTGATGTCCTCCAGGTTGATGGCGCCGAAAGTGGGCTCCAGCGCGGCCACCACGTCCACGAAGCGGTCCGGGTCGGCCGCGTCCACCTCGATGTCGAAGACGTCGATGCCGGCGAATTTCTTGAACAGGACGGCCTTGCCCTCCATCACCGGCTTGCCGGCCAGCGCGCCGATATTGCCCAGGCCGAGCACGGCGGTGCCGTTCGAGATCACCGCAACCAGGTTGCCGCGGGCGGTGTAGAGCGTGGCGTTCTCGGGATCGGCGGCGATCTCCATGCAGGCCGCCGCGACCCCGGGAGAATAGGCAAGGCCCAGGTCGCGCTGGGTGGCCATGCGCTTGGTCGGCTCCACCGACAGCTTCCCGGGGCGGGGCAGCCGGTGGTAGTCGAGCGCGGCCTTGCGGAAATCCTCGTCCATCGAGCGTACCCCTCCTGGGTGAGCACATGGAGTTTAGGGGATTTCCGCCGCAGGGCCATGCCGGGGCTCGGCCGGCGCATCGCGCGATCGTGAGCGCCGGGCGGCGGTTTCCATGCCTGGCGCCGCAATCCGCTGTTGACGACATCGGCGCGCGAATCGTGCAATGCGGATTGCGCATGAATCGGCCCGGCACGGTGCCGCGGCCTGACAGGGCCGGGAGACGTACGGGCGGATGGCGATGGTCGGGGCAGGCACGGCACTGGCGGGGGCGACGTCCGAGTCCCTGTCGTGGGATCGCCCGGCCCCCCGCCGCGAGCACGGCCGTCTGCTCTGGGAAAGCGCCT
>JBGAIK010000198.1:0-9440 GCA_044225615.1 Acetobacteraceae bacterium
CCGCGGCATCGACAAGGTCAAATGCGAGTGGGCACTCATCTGCACCGCCCACAACCTCGCAAAGCTCACCACCTGAGCGGCCAGCGTCCCTCATTTCAGCCGCCTGAACATACCCACTCAAAAAACCAGTAGGCGTTACATGGACAGGCTCCTAGTCCCCGCTCTCCTGCGACTTGCGGAACGCCGCCATCGGGTACACGCCCAGCACCCGCGATTCCCGCGAGAAGAACGTCAGCTCCTCCAGCGCCCGCCGCAGCGCCGGCTGCTCGGGGTGGCCTTCCACGTCGCAGAGGAACTGGGTCGCGGTGAAATGCCCGCCCACCATGTAGCTTTCCAGCTTGGTCATGTTGATGCCGTTGGTCGCGAACCCGCCCAGCGCCTTGTACAGCGCCGCCGGCACGTTGCGCACGCGGAAGACGAAGGTGGTCATCAGCCCCGCCTCGTCCGGCCGGCTCGCCCGCGGCTGGCGCGACATCACGTAGAACCGCGTCGTGTTGTGCGCCGCGTCCTCCACGTTCGCCTTCAGCACGTCAAGCCCGAACAGCCCGGCCGCCAGCGAGGAGGCGATCGCGCAATCCTCCGGGTTTCCCCATTTCGCCACCAGCTCGGCCGAGCCCGCGGTGTCCGCCTCCACCACCGCCTGCAGGTTCAGCTCGCGCAGGATATTGCGCACCTGGCCCAGCGCCACGGCGTGGGAATGGGCGCGCTTCAGCCCCGCGATCGTCGCCCCTTTCGGCGCCAGCAGGCAGTGCTCCACCCGCTGGAACGCCTCGCCCACCACGTACAGCCCCGATTCGGGCAGCAGCGTGTGGATGTCGGGCACCCGTCCGGCCAGGCTGTTCTCAGTCGGCATCATGGCCAGCTCGGCCCGCCCGATCCGCACCGCCTCCATCGCCGCCTCGAACGTGTCGCAGGGCAGCGTGGTCCAGCCGGGATAGGCGTTGCGGCAGGCCAGGTCGGAATAGGCACCGGGCCGGCCCTGGAAGGCGATGGTGGTCTTGGTGTCGGTCATCATCAGGCTTTCGGGGCAAGGGCGATGCGGGCGCGTTCGAGGTCGGACGGCGTATCCACCCCGAACGGCGCGAATTCAACCCGTGCGCAGGCGATCCGCATCCCCGCCTCCAGCGCCCGCAGCTGCTCCAGGCTCTCGCGCCGCTCCAGCGGCGACTCGGGCAGCGCCACGAACCGCGCCAGCGCCTGCCGGCGGAAGGCGTAGATGCCGATATGGTGCCACAGCGGCCCCGCGCCGGACGGGATCGCCGCGCGCGAGAAATACAGCGCCGGCGACACCGCCCGCCCGCCGTCGAACGCGCAGGCCGCCTTCACCACGCTGGGGGCGGCCGCCTCCTCGGCGGAGGTGATCGGCGCCACCAGCGTGGCGATGTCGATCGCCGGGTCGCCCAGCGGCGCCAGCACCGCGCGCAGATAGTCGGGCGGGATGGTCGGCAGGTCGCCCTGCAGGTTCACCACCACGTCGTGCCGCCCCTGCGGATCGAGTATCGCCAGCGCCGCATGCACCCGGTCCGAGCCGCGCGGCAGCGAAGGGTCGGTCAGCACCGCCACACCCCCAGCCGCCCGCACCGCGTCGGCGATCTCGGCATCCGCGCAGGCCACCGCCACCGGCCCGATCTCCGCCTCCCGCCCGCGGTCCAGCACCTGCACGATCATCGGCTTGCCGTGGATGTCGGCCAGCGGCTTGCCGGGCAGGCGGGTGGCCGCCATGCGGGAGGGGATGACGACGATCGGGTTCATGGGCGCTTCCCGCAGAATCAGCACTCGCAGCCGAAGCGGCACGGGTTGAAGCCCGCGCCCCGCTTCCGTATGGTGCGCCGCACCTTAGGTATCCCGCCCGCGTCGCGCAACGCAGGGGGCGGGCGCCCTTGGGTGGAGTGTCGCGTCTGCAGGGGTCTTCGCCGCATGGACAGCATGGAACTCAACAAGGCGATCGCCGCCATTCTCCTGGCGGGGATCGTGTTCTTCGTCTGCGGCACGATCGGCCAGAACCTGGTGCGGCCGCATCACCTGCACGAGCCCGCCTTCAAGATCGACATCGCCGAGGCGCCCGCCGCCGGCGCCAAGGAGGAAGCGCCCGCCCCGATCGGCCCGCTGATGGCCGCCGCCGACCCCGCCGCCGGCGAGGCCAACGCCAAGAAGCCCTCTACGGCGTCCTCGGCCGTCCGCACGCCGCCGAGCCCGGCTTCACCTATTCCAACGCCATGAAGGCGCATCAGGGCCCCTGGAGCTACGAGGAGCTGAGCGCCTGGCTGAAGAAGCCCGCCGCCTACGCCCCCGGCACCAAGATGGCCTTCGCCGGCATGAACAGCGACAAGCAGCGCGCCGACATGATCGCCTACCTGCGCAGCCTGGCCAAGACCCCCGTCCCCCTGCCGCAATAGCGCCTGCGTGCCCCTGCCCGAGCTCGACCCGCTGATCCGCGCGGCCGAGGCCGCGGCGGACGCGGCCGGGGCGGTCATCCGCCCCTTCTTCCGCGCCGGCATCGCCACCCTCGACAAGGCCGACGCAAGCCCGGTCACCATCGCCGACCGCACCGCCGAGCAGGTGATGCGCGCCGTGCTCAGCGAGCGCTTCCCCGCCCACGGCATCCAGGGCGAGGAGTTCGGCCTGCACAATACAGGCGCCGGCCTGCGCTGGGTGCTGGACCCGATCGACGGCACCCGCGCCTTCATCACCGGCCGCCCGATCTTCGGCTGCCTGCTCGCCCTGCTCGCCGACGGCGTGCCCATCATCGGCGTGATCGACCAGCCCGTCACCGGCGAACGCTGGGTCGGCGCCGCCGGCCGGCCGACCCGCTTCACCGGGCCGTTCGGCGGCACCTCCGGCACCCGCGCCTGCCCGCGCCTGGCCGAGGCCGAGCTCTCGGTCACCAGCCCCGAGATGTTCACCCCGGCCGACCTCGCCCCCTGGCGCCGCCTGCAAGCCGCCGTCCGCCGCACCAGCTACGGTGGCGACTGCTACGCCTACGGCCTGCTGGCGCTCGGCCAGATCGACGTGATCGCCGAATCGACGATGAAGATCTGGGACTGGGCCGCGCTCGGCCCGGTCATCGAGGGCGCCGGCGGCCGCCTGACCGACTGGCACGGCAGCCGCCTGACCCCGGACAGCGACGGCCATGTGCTCGCGCTCGGCGACGCCGCCCTGCTGGACCAGGCCCTCGCGGTTCTGGGCGGCGGACCTCCCGCAGGCCTCGGCGCTTGACCTTGGACCATCCGCGATGGCCAGCTTCCGCCAGTCAATTCAGGGGAGGCTGACCGTGCGGGCATTCGCGACGGCATGCGCGGCGCTGGCCGCCCTCATACTGGTGCCGGCCACCCGGGCCGAGGGCCAGGGGCCGTTGCACGCGGTCGCCATGATCGGCGCCCCCGCCCTGCCGCCCGGCTTCACCCATTTCCCCTACGCCAACCCCGACGCCCCCAAGGGCGGCACCGTCACCCTGGGCGCGCTCGGCAGCTTCGACAGCTTCAACCCGCACGTGCTGCGCGGCGTGGCGGCCGGCGAGATCCTGCGCATCTACGACACCCTGCTGGTGGCCTCGGCCGACGAGGCCTCCACCGCCTACGGCCACATCGCCGAAACCATCGAGATCGCCGCCGACAAGCTGTCGGTCAGCTTCAACCTGCGCCCCGAGGCGAAATTCCACGACGGCCAGCCGATCACCGCCGAGGACGTGGCCTGGACCTTCATGGCGCTGCGCTCCCACGGCCGGCCGCAATACAAGCAATACTACGCCGACGTGACCGAGGTGGTCGCCGAATCGCCCCGCCGCGTCACCTTCCGCTTCCGCACCGCCGAGAACCGCGAGCTGCCCCTGATCCTGGGCCAGCTCGTGGTGCTGCCGAAGCACTGGTGGGCCGGCCGCGACTTCGCCCGGGCGCTCACCGAGGCGCCGCTCGGCTCCGGCGCCTACCGGCTGGAAAGCTTCGAGCTCGGCCGCAGCACCGTCCTCGCCCGCGTGCCCGGCTACTGGGCGCGCGACCTGCCGACCGGCAAGGGGCTGCAGAACTTCAACCAGATCCGCACCGAATACTACCGCGACGCCTCGGTCGCGCTGCAGGCCTTCAAGGCCGGCCGGATCGACTTCCGGCGCGAGAACATCTCCAAGAACTGGGCCACCGCCTACGACTTCCCCGCCGTCGAGAAGGGCCTGGTGAAGCGCGATGCGTTCAGGCACCGCCTGCCCACCGGCATGCAGGCCTGGGTGATGAACACCCGCCGGCCGGTCTTCGCCGACGCCCGGGTCCGCCGCGCCATGTCCGAGGTGTTCGACTACGAGTGGACCAACCGCAACCTGTTCTTCGGCCTCTACACCCGCACGCAGAGCTTCTTCTCCAACAGCGAGCTGGCCTCCAGCGGCCTGCCCGGGCCGGCGGAGCTGAAGCTGCTGGAGCCGTTCCGCGGCAAGGTGCCGGAGGCGGTGTTCACCACCCCGTTCAGCCTGCCGGTCACCGACGGCTCCGGCAACAACCGCGACGGGCTGCGCGCGGCGCTCGGCCTGCTGAAGCAGGCAGGGTGGGAGATCAAGGACCGCAAGCTGGTCAACGCCCGGGGCCAGCCGATGAGCTTCGAGATCCTGGTCAGCGACCCCAGCTTCGAGCGGGTGGCCACGCCCTATTCCGAATGGATCAGGCGGCTCGGCATCGACGTGCGCGTGCGCCTCGTGGACCCGGCCCAGTACCAGCGCCTCACCGACGTGTTCGATTTCGACATGGCGCTGGAATCGCTGCCGCAATCCGACTTCCCGGGCAACGAGCAGCGTGAGTTCTTCACCTGCGCCGGCGCCCGCGCCGAGGGCAGCGCCAACGTCGCCGGCGTGTGCGACCCGGTGGTGGACGCGCTGGTGGAGCAGGTGATCACCGCCCCCGACCGCCCCGCCCAGGTCGCGGCCACGCGGGCGCTGGACCGGGTGCTGCTCAACAGCTGGTACGTGGTGCCCAACTGGCACCTGGGCGCGGTCTGGGCCGCCTACTGGGACCGCTTCGGCCACCCGCCCGGGCCGGTGCGCTCCGGCATGGTGTTCGACGCCTGGTGGATCGACCCCGCCAAGGCCGCGGCGACCGACGCGGCGCGTTCGGGCAACTGAGCCGTTGGCGGCCTACCTCCTCCGCCGGCTGCTGCTGGTCGTCCCCACGCTCTTCGGCATCATCGCGATCAACTTCGTCGTCGTGCAGTTCGCCCCCGGCGGCCCGGTCGAGCAGATGATCGCCGAGCTCAAGGGCAAGGGCGGCAACTCCATCCAGCGCCTGACCGGCGGCGGCGCCGAGACCTCCTCGGCCGCCGAAGGCTACCGCGGCGCCCGCGGGCTGGAGCCGCAGGTGATCGAGGACATCAAGCGCATGTTCGGCTTCGACAAGCCCGCCCATGTGCGCTTCGCCACCATGATGGAGGACTACCTCACCTTCGACCTCGGCCGCTCCTTCTTCCGCGACGACACCGTGGTCAACCTGATCCTGCTCAAGCTGCCGGTCTCGGTCTCGCTCGGCCTGTGGTCCACCCTGCTGATCTACGCCGTCTCCATCCCGCTCGGCATCGCCAAGGCGGTGCGCGACGGCAGCCGCTTCGACGTCGCGACCTCGGCGGCCGTGCTGGTCGGCTACGCGGTGCCGGGCTTCCTGTTCGCCATCCTGCTCGTCGTGCTGTTCGCCGGCGGCAGCTTCCTGCAGATCTTCCCGCTGCGCGGCCTGACCAGCTCGGGCGCCGATTCCTGGTCGCTGCCCGCCCGCATCCTCGACTACTTCTGGCACATGGTGCTGCCCATCACCGCCCTCGTGGTCGGCGGCTTCGCCAGCCTCACCATGCTGACCAAGAACTCGTTCCTCGAGGAAATCCGCAAGCAATACGTCATCACCGCCCGCGCCAAGGGCGCCACCGAGCGGCGCGTGCTCTACCGCCACATCTTCCGCAACGCCATGCTGCTGGTCGTCGCCGGCTTCCCCGCCGCCTTCATCGGCATCCTGTTCACCTCCTCGCTGCTGGTGGAAATCGTCTTCTCCCTCGACGGCCTCGGCCTGCTCGGCTTCGAAGCCGCCATCCGCCGCGACTACCCGGTGATGTTCGGAACCCTCTACATCTTCACCCTGCTCGGCCTGCTGATGCAGATCGTCGGCGACATCATGTACACCATCGTCGACCCCCGCATCGACTTCGAGGCTCGCGGGTGACCGGCATCCGCAAGGAAGCAAGGCGGGGGCTCCGCCCCTCGACCCCGCCAGGGGCTGAGAGCCCCTGGACCCCCCGGACTCAAGGGTCTTTGAGGAGAGGGGCCATGGCGGAGGTGGCGACCGCTCCTCATTTCCTCTCCTCAAAAGACCCTTCGAACCCAGCGGTTTCCAAAGGCCCCCGGCCTTTAGCGGATCAAGGGGCAGAGCCCTGGCCTTGCTTCCTTATGGGCGCCGCTCACCCCGAGGCTCGCGTGACGCTGTCGCCGCCGATGCGGCGGCGGCCTGGCGGCGTTTCGGGCGCATCGGCGGGGGTGGTGTCGCTGTGGATTTTCCTCGGGCTGTTCGCGATCAGCCTGTTCGCCGAGTTCGTCGCCAATGACCGGCCGCTGGTGGTCCGCTACGAGGGGCGCTGGTATTTCCCGGTGCTGGCGGACTATGCGGAGTCCGATTTCATGCCTGACGGCATGCCGGTGGAGGCGGACTACACCGATCCGTCGCTGGCGCGGGCGATTGCCGGCAAGGGCTGGATGCTGTGGCCGCCGATCCCGTATCGCTACAACACGCTGTGCAAGAACCTGCCGGTTCCCGCCCCGGCGCCGCCGTCGCGGGACAACCTGCTCGGCACCGACGACCAGGCGCGCGACGTGCTGGCGCGGGTGATCTACGGGTTCCGGCTGTCGGTGCTGTTCGGCTTCACGCTGACGATCATCTCGTCGGCCATCGGCATCGCGGCGGGTGCGATCCAGGGCTATCGCGGCGGCATGACCGACCTGCTGTTCCAGCGCTTCATCGAGATCTGGTCGGGCATGCCGCAGCTGTACATGCTGATCATCCTGGGCAGCATCATCGCGCCCGGCTTCTGGGTCCTGCTGGGCTTCCTGCTGCTGTTCTCCTGGATGTCGCTGACCTCGGTGGTGCGGGCGGAGTTCCTGCGCGGGCGCAACCTGGAATATGTGCGCGCGGCGAAGGCGCTCGGCGTGTCGGATCTCGCGGTGATGTGGCGGCACATCCTGCCCAACGCGATGATCGCGACGATGACGTTCCTGCCCTTCATCCTGTCGGGCTCGGTGACGATCCTGGCGAGCCTGGATTTCCTCGGCTTCGGCCTGCCCCCCGGCTCGCCCTCGCTGGGCGAGCTGGTCAGCCAGGGCAAGAACAACCTGCAGGCGCCCTGGCTCGGCATCACCGCCTTCGTGGTGCTGGGCGGGCTGCTGACGCTGCTGATCTTCATCGGCGAGGCGGTGCGCGACGCCTTCGATCCGCGCAAGGCGCCGCAATGACCCTGCTCGCGGTGGAGCGGCTGACGGTCGCCTTCGGCGCGAAGACGGTGGTGCGCGACGTGTCGTTCACGCTCGATCGCGGCGAGACGCTGGCGCTGGTGGGAGAGAGCGGTTCGGGCAAGTCGCTGACGGCGCTGTCGGTGCTGCAGCTGCTGCCGCCGGGGGCGGCCTGCACCGGCAGCGTCGTGCTGGCCGGCCAGCAGATGATCGGCGCGCCCGATGCCGATCTGCGCGGGCATCGCGGCGGCACCGCCGGCATCGTCTTCCAGGAGCCGATGACCAGCCTGAACCCGCTGAAGCGCATCGGCGCCCAGGTGGCGGAGGCGATCTTCCTGCATCGCGCGATGGCGAAGGATGCGCTGCGCGTCCGGGTCGCGGACCTGCTGACGGAGGTGGGGTTTCCCGATGCCGCGCACCGGCTCGATGCGTTCCCGCACCAGCTTTCGGGAGGGCAGCGCCAGCGGGTGATGATCGCCATGGCGCTGGCCAACGATCCGGCGCTGCTGATCGCCGACGAGCCGACGACGGCGCTGGACGTGACCATCCAGGCGCAGATCCTGAAGCTGCTGGCCGCGGCCAAGGCGGCGCGGGGGCTCGCCTTGCTGCTGATCAGCCACGACCTGGCCATCGTGCGCCGCTATGCCGACCGGGTTGCGGTGATGCAGCGGGGCGACGTGGTGGAGGCGGGCGATGTCGGCGACGTCTTCGCCGCCCCCGCACATCCCTACACGGTCGCGCTGCTGGCCGCCGAGCCGCGCGGCGCCCCGTCGCCGGTGGATGCGGCGGCGCCGGTGCTGTGCGAGGCGCGCGGCCTGCGGGTGCATTTCCCCATCCGCCGCGGCGTGCTGCGGCGCACGGTCGGCCATGTCCGGGCGGTGGACGGCATTTCGCTCAGCGTGCGCGAGGGCGAGACGGTCGGGCTGGTCGGCGAGAGCGGGTCCGGCAAGTCGACCACCGGCTATGCGCTGCTGCGGCTGCAGGATGCCGAGGGCGGCATCCGCTTCCGCGGCGAGGACGTGCAGGCGATGGATGCGAAGCGGCTGCGGCGGCTGCGGGCGCAGATGCAGATCGTCTTCCAGGACCCGTACGGCAGCCTGTCGCCGCGGCTTTCGGTGGGCGAGATCATTTCCGAGGGGCTCGCGGTGCACGAGCCGGGGCTCGACCGTGCCGCGCGCGAGGCCCGGGTGGCCGCCGCACTCGCCGATGTCGGCCTGCCGGCGGATATCGGCGGGCGCTTTCCGCACGAGTTCTCGGGCGGGCAGCGCCAGCGCATCGCGATCGCGCGCGCCATCATCCTGCATCCGCGCTTCGTGGTGCTGGACGAGCCGACCAGCGCGCTCGACATGTCGGTGCAGGCGCAGATCGTCGAGCTGCTGCGCCGGCTGCAGGCCGAGCACGGGCTGGGCTACCTGTTCATCAGCCACGACCTCAAGGTGGTCCGCGCCATGGCGCACCGGATCATCGTCATGCGCCAGGGCAAGGTGGTGGAGGAGGGGCCGGCGGACGAGATCGTGCGCCGGCCGAAGCAGCCCTACACCCGCGCGCTGATGGCGGCCGCCTTCACCCTGGAAGCGGATGAGAGCGGCGTGGTGGAGCAGTAGCCCGCGGGCTCATACCACCAGGGCGGCGAGCAGGGCGTCGAGGCGCTTGCGGCCTTCGGGCGTGGCGGCGAGCCCCGTGGCGGTGCGGCGCAGGTAGCCTTCGGCGAGGGCCTGGGCGAGCACGCCCGCATCGAGCGCCGCATCGAGGGCCACGCCGGTGCGGGCGGCGAAGCGGGTGGCGTCGATGCCCTCGGCCAGACGCAGGCCCATCAGCAGCATCTCGCGGGCGCGGTCGCCCGCGGTGACGTCCTCCTCGGCGGTGCTGCCGTGGCCTTCGCGTTCCACCCGCTCGGCCCAGGGTTCGGGCGCGCGATGGCGGCGGGTGGCGACGAGGCGGGGGCCGAGCGAGAGCCGCCCATGGGCGCCGGGGCCGATGCCGGCAT
>JBGAIK010000199.1:0-10312 GCA_044225615.1 Acetobacteraceae bacterium
CGAGGATGTCCTCGGGCCTGAGACCGACGGCGTTGAGCGCCTCGTCCATCTTCGCCCGCGCCTCGGTCTTCGACTTCGCCAGCTTGAACCGCTCGATCGGCACAGTCAACAGGTGGTCGACCGTGTAGAACGGGTTGAAGACCGCGAACGGGTCTTGAAAGACCGCCTGGACCTCGCGGCGGAACACGAGCTTGTCGTCGCCGCGGAGCTTGCTGATATCCTGCCCGCGATAGAAGATCTGGCCGGCCGT
Organism: Acetobacteraceae bacterium; assembly: GCA_044225615.1. Classification (GTDB taxonomy): domain Bacteria; phylum Pseudomonadota; class Alphaproteobacteria; order Acetobacterales; family Acetobacteraceae; genus CAIYPH01. The sequence goes on from JBGAIK010000199.1 coordinate 251, forward strand.
CGGCGGGATAAAGCCAAGCAACAGCATGGCCAGGGTGGTCTTGCCGCTTCCGCTCTCGCCTGCCACGGTAAGGATCGTGGGCGAGTCTTCGTCAAGGGTGAGCGAAACGTTGTTGAGGGCCGTGGTCGAGGAGCGCGACAGCAGACCGCGCGAATAGACCTTGGTGACCCCGCGCAGTTCGAGTAGGTGGCTCATGCCGTGACCCTCTCCGTGTACAGGTGACAGGCGACGTCGCGCTGGTTCTCGAGCCGTGTCAGGGCCGGGACATTCGTCTTGCAGGTCTCCATGACCTGTTTGCAGCGCGGATGGAACGGGCAGCCGCTGGGCACCCGGAGCAGCGAGGGCGCGAGGCCCGGGATGCCCTGGAACACGCCCTTGTTCTCGAGACTGGGCAGGCTGTTGATCAGGGCCTGGGCATAAGGGTGCTTCGGCGCCGTGAACATGTCGCGCACGCTGCTGACCTCGACCAGCCGCCCGGCGTACATGACGGCGACGCGATCGACGAACTGCGCCATCAGCCCCATGTCGTGGCCGATCAGGATCAGCGCCGCGCCCGACTGGTCCTGCTGGCGGCCCAGCGTTTCCATCACCTGGCGCTGGGTGACGACGTCGAGCGCGCTGGTCGGCTCGTCGGCGATCACCACCTTGGGCCGCAGCAGGGTGGCCAGCGCGATGCACACGCGCTGCTTCATGCCGCCCGACAGCTCATGCGGGTAGCGACGCAGCACCTGCGCCTCCAGTCCCACGCCGGCCAGCGCGGCCGCGGCGCTGGTTTCGCTCGCCGCTTCCGGCGCGCCGTGGTCGGTGGCCGCCGCCTGCATCTGGCGATGCACCGTCAGCACCGGGTTGAGCGCGTTCATCGCCCCCTGCGGCACGTAGCTGATGGTGCGCATGCGCTGCGCCCGCATGGCGCTGGCCGGCAGCGCCAGCAAATCGACCCCGTCCACCGCCGCCGTGCCGGCCTCGCAGCGGCCGGGCGGGCGCAGCATGCGCATCAGCGCCAGCATCGCCGTGGTCTTGCCCGAGCCCGATTCGCCCACCAGCCCGAGCCGCTCGCCCGGCGCCACGTCCAGGCTGAGATCGTCCACCGCCCGCACCGGGCCGGCATCGGTGTGGTAGGTGACGCCGAGCCCGCGCACCGCCAGCCCGGCGGTCACGGCGCCGCCCGCCGCATGCGCGGATTGGCCAGCTCGTCCAGCCCCGCGGCGATCAGGAACAGGCCGACGAACAGCATCACCAGCACGGTGATCGGCGCCAGGATCCACCACCACAGGCCGAGCAGGAAGGCCGACTTGCTCATTAGCCAGAAGATCGTCATGCCCAGGGTCGGCTCCGACGGCGCGCCGAGGCCCAGCGCCTCCAGCCCGATCGAGGCGAGCACGGCCTGCGCCACCGCCATCACCAGGCTGGCGGCGAGATAGGGCAGCAGGTTGGGGATCATCTCGCGGAAGATGATGCGCGTGGCACTGGCGCCGTTGAGCACGGCGACCTTCACGTACTGCGCCTCGCGCATCACCAGCACCTGGGCGCGGATCTGCCGCGTCGGCTCGCGCCAGGCCAGCAGCGCGATGGTGACGGCCATCACCGTGGTGCTCATGCTGGTGCGGATGGCCGAGGCGACCACGACGAGGACCAGCAGGGCCGGGATGCTGATCAGCACGTCCACCGCCATGCGCAGCACCGTGTCCACCCAGCCGCCGCGATAGGCGGCGACGAAGGCGAGGCAGGTGCCGATCGCGACCCCCAGCAGCCCGGCGACGACGCCGATCTTGAGCGTCAGCAGCGTGCCGTAGACCAGCACCGCGAACAGGTTGCGCCCGTCGGCATCGGTGCCGAACGGGAAATTCTCGTCCGGCGGCATCGAGGGCGGGCCGGAGAGCGGGAACGCGTCCTCCCACGGCACCAGGAAACGGCCGACGATGGCGAAGCCAAGCAGCAGCCCGATCAGCAGCACGCCCAGCGGCAGGCTGGGATTGCGCCGCAGGTAGGACAGGATCACGAGGTGGCCCCGGCGCGGCGAATGCGCGGGTCGAGCAGCGGGTAGAGCAGGTCCACGAGCAGCATGGCGAAGCCGATCGCGGCGATCAGCACCAGCACGATGCCGTAGATGACGAAATAGTCGAGCGTCTGGATCGCCCGGAACAGCTGCTGGCCGATGCCGGGATAGCCGAACACCAGCTCCACCAGGATCGAGCCGGACACGACATGGCCGAGCGACAGCGCCAGCAGCGTGACCTGCGGCAGCAGCGCGTTGCGCAGCCCGTATTGCAGGAAGCGGCGGCGGCTCTTCAGCCCCAGCGCCTCGGCGAAGGTCATGAAATCCTCGCCCACCACGGTGACCATCATGCCCCGCATCGACAGCGCCCAGACCCCCATCGAGGCGACCAGGATCGAGCAGGCGGGCAGGATCGAATGGGTGAAGATCTCGAAGGCGAAGGCGAAACTCATGCTCGGCAGGGTGCGGATGCCCATCCCCCCGCCCAGCGGCAGCCATTGCAGCAGGTTGGCGAAGACGTAGATCAGGGTGAGGCCGATCAGATAGTACGGCACCGCCGAGAAGATCATGAACAGCGGCACGATGGCGCGGAACAGCCGCGGCGCGTCGCGCCACACCGTCAGCGCGCCGAGCACGCTGCCGATGACGAACGCCAGCAGCGTGGTGGTCACCAGCAGCCCGAGCGTCCAGGGCAGCGCGCGCGCCAGCACGGCGGAGACCCGGGTGGGGTAGTCGGCGATCGAGAAGCCGAGGTCGAAATGGACGATGTCGTTCAGATAGGCGACGTACTGCTCCCACAGCGGCCGGTCGAGCCCGAACTTGGCGTTGTAGGCGCGGACCAAAGCGCGGATGTCCACCGTGCTGCCGCCCATCTCCTGCTGGGCGAGCAGCTTCTCCTCGATCGGGTTGCGCGGCGTCAGGCGGGGGACGAAGAAATTCAGCGTGCTCGCCACCCAGATCACGGCGACGAACATCACCAGCCGCCGCGCGATGGCGAGCATGCGCTATGCCTTCTTCAGGCCCAGCAGCATCAGGTTGCCGGTGTTGTGCCAGAAGGTGGGGTTGATGTACGGGTCGGCCTCGTTCGGCCAGTTCTTCCAGTATTTCGTGTTGAACGGAATGCGGTGGTAGAATTGCGCCACCGGGGCGGCCACCTGCTCGCGCAGCCAGATCGTCAGCGCCTGGTTGACCAGCGGCCGCACGCCCGGGTCCTCCGGCGTCAGCGCCTCGATCTTGTCCACCAGCGCGCTGTATTCGTCGTTGCTCCAGCGCGAGGGCCAGAACGCGTTCTCGCCCACCGGGCGGATATGGCGCTTGTGGTAGAGGGCCAGCGTCTGGAACGGGTCGTTGACCGAGGCGCCGTGGCCCCAGAGCCACCAGGCGGCGTGGCCGAAATAGACCTCGTTGCGGAAGCCCGGGCGGTTGTTGGGCGCCACCTTGAACCCGGCGCGGCGCAGCTGCTCGGCGATCACCGGCGCGATCGCGTTGAGCGAGATCGGGAAATAGAGGTCGCCCCCCATCTGCTTGCCTTCGAACGTCCACACCCCCTGGCCGTCCTTCACGCAGCCGGCTTCCGTCATCAGCGCGTCGGCGGCCTTGGCGTCGTAGTCCGTGATGCGGAGCTTCTTGATGGTGTCGGCCATGTCGCCGAAATAGGGCGACAGGCGCGGATAGTGCGGGAAGGGCATCCCCGAGACCTCCGCCGCGCCCTGGTAGGCATAGTCCACCGCCTGCTTGCGGTTCAGGTACAGGCTCACCGCGCGGCGGATGCGGACGTCCTGGAACTGCTTCTGGGTGTGGCCGAACAGCAGCGAGGTCGGCCACCAGTCGATGTTGCCGAAGGGCGACTTGTTGCCGCTGAAGGTGGTGATCTTGGCCGGGAAGCGCTGCAGCAGCGACTTCATCACCGGCACATGCGCCTCCAGGATCGTGTCCACCTCGTCGTTGGAGATGAGCTGCGCGGCCTGCTCATGGGTGGTGAAGGGCACGAAGATCACCCGCTTCATCTCGGGCAGCTTGCGGAATCCCGTACTCGCACCCCACCAGTCGTCGCGCCGGTCGAGGATGATGCGCTCCGGCGTCATGCTCGCGATCTTGAACGGCCCGGTGCCGACCGGCCCGTTCGGCCCGCCCGGCAGCGCGGTGAAGGTCGCCATGTCGGCCGGCGTGGTGGCCGCGTATACATGCTTGGGCAGGATGAACATGCCCTCGGTGAAGCGCACCGTCATGTAGGTGAAGAACCAGCGCGGATCGGGATGGGTCAGCTCGATGCGCACGGTGTGGTCGTCCACCCGCACGAGGTCCTTCACGTCGCGGGCGATGGCCGAAGAATAGAGCTGGTCGCCCTTGCCCTTGCCGTTCTGCCGCAGCATGTCGAGCGTGTAGATCACGTCGTCGGCGCCGAACGGCCTGCCGTCGTTCCAAGCCACGCCGCGCCGCAGCTTCACGGTGACGGCCGTGTGGTCGGCATTGTACTCGTAGCCCTCGGCCAGCCACGGGATCATCCTGTCGGGCAGCACCGAGTAGAAGAACAGCGGCTCCAGCACGAAGGCGATGCTGCTGCGCAGGTCGAGCCCGGGATGGAACGGGTTGAAATCGTTGTACTGCGCGAAGGTCGGCGCGCCGCCGGTGGGCTGGCCGGTGGCAACCAGCGTGTCGGCACGGTCGATCGCCGCCTGGGCGGCGGCAGGCGGCGCAGTCAGCGACGGCACCGCAGCCAGGCCGCCCGCGGCAATCAGGCCGCGCAGGCCATCCCGCCGCGTGATGCTGCCGGTTCGAGCCATGGCGTTCCCTCCTGGTTGTTTGTGGCGCTTGCGCGCGGCAAAATTTGATCAAAAGCTGCGATGGGAGTCAAACGGGCGGAAAGTCCGCGGGCAGGAAGCGAGGCTCCGCCGGCCAAGGGCCATTGGCCCTTGGATCCCACTCTTGCTCGCGGCTGGGGCGCTGGCCTTCGGTGATTGGCCGAAACGCCAAGTGTGCATGCCAGGGGTTTGCCGTCCTTGCCTCCTGGGCGCCGCAGGCGTTCAATCCATGCCGCTGCTCGGGGTATCGCGCGGGCAGGGTTCATTGCCACCGGCGCAGGCAGAAGGCAAGCCCGTGCCCCGGCGATTTCGGCCAATCACCAGAGGCCGGCGTTACAGCCGCGAGCAGGATCGGGTTCCAAGGGCCAATGGCCCTTGGCCGGCGGAGCCTTGCTTCCCCAGGACAGGCCTTGCGCCGCCGCCGCATGTTTTGATCAAATCAGCTTCTGCCGCCACCGAGGACTCCGCATGCAGCTCTCCCGACCCGCCGACCTCTGCGAGGCGCTTCGCCAGGCGATCCTGCTCGGCGAGTACCCGTTCGGCAGCCGGCTCAAGATCGATGACATCGCGCGCCGCTTCGGCGTCAGCCACATGCCGGTGCGCACCGCGCTGCTCCAGCTCGAGGGCGAGCAGCTGGTCACCACCTCGCGCCATCGCGGCGCCTCGGTGCGCGCCATCGACGTCGAATTCGCCGGCAACACCTACGACATCGTCATCCCGCTGGAGGCGTTGCTGACCCGGCGCGCCACCGAGCACATGACGAGGCCGGCGCTGGAGCGGCTGACCGCGATCGAGGCCGGGTTCGAGGCTGCCGCCGCGCGCCACGACTATGCCGAGGTCACCGCCGCCAACGAGCATTTCCACCAGGTGATCAACCTCCAGGCCCGCAACCCGGAGGCGGCGCGCATCGTCAACCGCAGCCAGGAGCTGCTGCGCGCCTTCCGCCGCGCCTTCGGCTTCGACGCCGCGCGGATGCCGGGCATGATCGCCGATCACCGCTCGCTGCTGCGCGCCTTCGCCGACCGTGATGCCGACTCGGCCGCCGCAATTGCCGCCGGCCACGCCGCCAAGGCGCGCAGCGACCTGCTCGCCACCATCCGCGCCGGCGGCAACGCGGAGCCGGCGCGCAAGGCCGGATAGGGAAGGACCAGCCATGACCATGTCCCCAGCCATGACCATGTCCATCGAGTGCGTGCTCGACGCCCAGGCCAGCCTCGGCGAGGTTCCGGTCTGGTCGCCGCGCGACCGGCTGCTGTGGTGGGTGGACATCCGCGCCCCTTCCCTGCACGCGTTCGACCCGGCCACCGGACGGGACCGCGCCTGGCCGATGCCGGAGATGATCGGCGCCGTTGCGCTGCACGCCCGGGGCGGGCTGCTGGTGGCGCTCGCCTCCGGCCTGTCGCGGTTCGATCCCGCGACAGGCGCCCTCACCCCGCTCCAGCCGATCGAGGCCGACATCCCGACCAGCCGGCTCAACGACGGCCGCTGCGACCGCCAGGGCCGGTTCTGGGTCGGCTCGATCGACCGCAGCAGCCCCGGCCCGCGCGGCACGCTCTATCGCTACAACCCGGATGCCCTGCACCCGATGCTCGGCGACATCACCGTGCCCAACGGCCTCGCGTTCAGCCCCGATGGCGGGCGGATGTATTTCTGGGACTCGCCTACGCGGCGCATGCGGCATTTCGCGCTGGATCCGGCGACCGGCGCGCTCGGCCGCGCCACCGATTTCGCCACCGCCGCCGAGCCCGGCGTGCCCGACGGCGCCGTCACCGACGCCGAGGAAGGGCACCTGTGGTCGCGCATTTCGACGGTGCGCGCCTGACCCGCTTCACCCCCGACGGCCGCGTCGACCGCGTGGTTCCGCTGCCGGTGCCCCGCCCCCGCGCTCTGCTTCGGGGCCGACGGGCTCGACACGCTGTTCGTCACCTCGGCGCGCGTTAACATGACCGAGGCGGCGCTGCGCGCGGCGCCGCTCTCGGGGGCGCTGTTCGCCTTGCGCCCCGGCGTGCGGCCTGCCCGAGCCGGTTTCGGCCAGGGCGCCGCATGATAGGGACAGGAACAAGGGGAAACCCGGAGGAACCGGCAATGATCCATCGCGGCGTCTACCCCGTCGCCCCCAGCGTGTTCGACGCCGGTGGCGAGCTGGACCTGGAAGGGCAGAAGCGCTGCATCGATTTCATGATCGATGCCGGCTCCCAGGGCATCTGCATCCTCGCCAACTGGTCGGGCAGTTCGTGCTGACCGATGCGGAGCGCGAGACGATCATGGACTGCGTGCTGGGCCACGTCGCCGGGCGGGTGCCGGTGATCGTGACGACGACGCATTTCGCGACCGCGGCCTGCGCCGCGCAGCCGCCGGGCGCAGGATGCCGGGGCGGCGATGGTGATGATCATGCCGCCCTACCACGGCGACACCATCCGCGCCGCCGAGCCCGCCATCTTCGAGTTCTTCCAGCGGGTGTCGGATGCGATCGCGATCCCGATCATGATCCAGGACGCGCCGGTGGCCGGCACGCCGCTGTCGCCGGCATTCCTCGCCCGCATGGCCCGCGAGATCGCCAATGTCAGCTATTTCAAGATCGAGGTGCCGCAGGCGGCGAACAAGCTGCGCGCCCTGATCGCCGAGGGCGGGGACGCGGTCGTCGGCCCCTGGGACGGCGAGGAGGGAATCACCCTGATGGCCGATCTCGACGCGGGTGCGACCGGCGCCATGACCGGCGGCGGCTATCCCGACGGCATACGCACGATCGTCGATGCGCATCTGGCCGGCGACCGCGCGGCCGCCGCTGCGGCCTATGCGCGCTGGCTGCCGCTGATCAACTACGAGAACCGGCAATGCGGCCTCATCGCCGCCAAGGTGCTGATGGAAGAGGGCGGCGTGATCCGGTGCGGCGCCACCCGCCATCCCGTGCCTGCGCTGCACCCCGCAACCCGGGCCGGACTCGTCGAAATCGCGCGCACGCTCGATCCGCTCGTGCTGCGCTGGGGCGGGTAGCCGGCCGCGGCGGCGCGGCTAGAAGGGCTTCCGCCCGGGTGCCGGGAAGGGCTGCTCAAGCCCGTCCACGGGGATGTTCCGGCCATTGATCCAGTACGCCCGGGGCGAGGCGAGGAACACGATCACGTCGGCCACCTCCTCGCCGGTCCCCAGCCGGCCCATGGGAAAGCCCCCCTCCACATAGGCCGCGTAGCCCTCGGGTTCGGACCGGCGATAGCGGTCCCAGCCATTGCCGTCGATCAGGATCGAGCCGGGCGAGACGGTGTTGACGCGGATGCCCTGGCCGTTCAGGTCCAGCGCCCACAGCTCGGTGTTGAAGATCAGCGCGGCCTTGGCGGCACCATACTGGCCGCTGCCGGCCAGCTGCGGCGTCCAGCCGGAAATCGATGCGACGTTGACCACCGCGGGGTGGGTCCGCCCGGCCATGTGCGGCGCGGCCAGGCGCATCATGCGCACCGTCTGCACGAGGTTCAGCTCCATCGCGTTGCGCCACTCGTCGTCGGTGCTGTCGCCGATGCGCCGTCCGCCACCGCCGCCGCCCACGTTGTTGACCAGCACATCGAAGCCGCCATGCACCCGCACCGCCTCGTCCACGAACGCAGCGGCCTGCGCCGGGTCGGTCACGTCGGCGGCCACCGTGGTCACCGACGCCGCCTTGCCGAGCCTCGCCGCCGCCGTCTGCAGGTCCGCGGCGCTGCGCGCCGACAGCACCAGATGGCAGCCTTCCTCGGCGAAACAGGCGGCCGTCGCCAGGCCGATGCCGCGGCTGGCCCCGGTGATCAGCGCCACGCGGCCAGCGAGTTTCAGGTCCATCCGTCGCGCCCTTTCCGTGCCGGAGGGCAGTCTAGTACCCGGATCCAGGACTCCGCCATAGGGGCCGGGCTTCGCAATCAGGCGTGCGGGGGCGCCGCCCGGCCCGACTTGCCGCCGTCCTGGCGCACACGGCATGGCATCGCTACAAGGCGGCCCGCATGCGGCGCGGGCCGCCCTCAGGCCGGCAGCGGCCGACGGCCGGTCCAGGCGCATGCCAGCGAAGACGTCCGAAGGAGCTGCGACGGCCATGGCGCCACACCCCCAGCGATTGACCGTCACCCACCGCGCCTGGCCGCTGGCGCGGCCGGCGGCCGCGGCAACCGGCAACGCGGTCGATGTCATCGTCGCCGAGCTTTCCGACGGCGATGCCCGCGGCCGCGGCGAGTGCGTGCCGGTCGCGCGCTTCGGTGAGACCGCCGAAGGCGTGCGGGCCGCGCTCGATTCGATGAAGGCTGCGGTCTTCTCGGGCCTCAACCGGGAGACGCTGCAGCAGGCGTTGCCGCCCGGCGCGGCACGCAACGCGCTCGACTGCGCATTCTGGGACATCGATGCGCGGCGCATGTATCGCAGCGCCGCCGAACTCGCCGGGCTCGGCGCGATGCTGCCCGTCACCACCGCCTTCACGCTGGGGTTCGGCACGCCGGAGAGCATGGCCGCGGAAGCCGCGGCCAATCGAGCCCGGCCCGTCCTGCGGCTGGAGCTGGGCGGCGATGGCGACATGGAGCGGGTGCAGGCCGTGCGGCAGGCCGCGCCCGCCTCGCGCCTGATCGTGGATGCCGGAGAGCGCTGGACAGAAGCCCTGCTTGCCCGGTTCATGCCGGCAATGCTGGACCTCCGGGTCGAGCTGGTGGAGCAGCCGCTGCCGGCGGATGCGGATGATGCGCTGGCACGGCTGGACCCGCCGATCCCGCTCTGCGCCGATGAATCCTGCCGGTCCCTGGCCGATCTCGACCGGCTGGACGGCAAGTATGCCGCCGTGAACATCAAGCTCGACAAAGTTGGCGGGCTGACCGAAGCGCTCGCGCTCGCGGCCGAAGCGAAGCGGCGCGGCCTCCAGGTCATCGTCGGCGGCATGACCGGCACGTCGCTCGGGATCGCGCCGGCACTGGTCGTCGCCCAGCAGGCCAGCCTGGTCATCCTCGACGGGCCGCTGCACCTGGCCATCGATCGGGGATCGCCGCTGCGCTACGACGGCAGCGTGATCCACCCGCCCAGCCCCAGCCTCTGGGGTGGGCCTGGCTGACCGGAGCCGGCCGCCGCCGGGCTAGTGTCCCGATTCCGAAGTTCGTTGCCACGTGCAGTGGTCGGAATCGGGACACTAGGAGCCTGTCCGAGTAATCGGACGAGAATCGTCCGTACGCAACTTCCGGGCTCCTGCCGACCGCGCCTGAGTCTTTTGATCCGCCGACATACTCCATGGAGCAAGGATATATCAATATTCGTTGCAAAAGTGATTAC
>JBGAIK010000200.1:0-10848 GCA_044225615.1 Acetobacteraceae bacterium
GGGGCTATGTCGCCGCCTTCCGCAATCCGCGCGTCGCCCAGGCCATCGCCGCCGACGCGGCGGGGGCGATCATGGTCACCATGGTGCAATGGACCGGGCCGCAGATGCAGGTCAACGCCGTCCCCTGGCAGATCATCCGCGACCGCGCCTCGGCCGAGGCGTTCGCCGCCCCGAACGCGGCGGCGCCGCGCGAGCTGTTAGGTGGCGGCACCTCGATCAGCGGCGCCATCGACCATGCCATGGGCCTGCTCGCCACCGCACCCGGCAGCGCGCATCGCCAGGTGATCGACATATCCGGCGACGGCGCCAACAACCGCGGCCGCGCCGCCGCCCGCGCGCGCGACGAGGCGGTGGCGGCCGGCGTCACCATCAACGGGCTGCCGATCCTGAACGTGGAGCCGTGGCTCGACGAGCACTACCGCGACCAGGTGATCGGCGGGCCCGGCGCCTTCCTGATCGCCGTCGACAGCTACGACCAGTTCGCCGATGCCATCCTGCGCAAGCTGCTGACCGAGATTTCCGCCCGCCCGGCCGGGCGGCTCGCCGGGCGATGACGCGGACGCTGGCGCTGCTGCCGGTGCGGCTGTGGCTGCTGGCCTTCGTGGCGGCACCCGCCGCGGTGCTGGCGGTGATCGCGCTGGCCGCGGTGCGCGAGGGGGTGCCGCCCTTCGCGCCCGGCCTGCATGGGGCGGCGCTGCTCGGCCTCGCCGATCCGTTCTATCTCGACGGGCTCCTCGGCAGCCTCGCCATGGCCGCTTCCGCCGCGCTCGCCTGCCTCGGGCTCGGCTACCCGATGGCGCTCGCCATCGCCCGCACCCGGCCCGACCGGCGCGGGGCGCTGGTGCTGCTGCTGATGCTGCCGTTCTGGAGCGGGATGCTGCTGCGCCTGACCGCCTGGATCGGCATCCTTCGCGACGAGGGCTGGCTCAACGGCGCGCTGCTGGCCGCCGGGCTGATCGATGCGCCGCTGCCCATGCTGCACAGCGAGGGCGCGCTGCTGGCGGGGCTGGTCTACTGCTACCTGCCGTTCATGGTGCTGCCGGTGGTCGCCAGGCTGGAGGCCGCCGATGCCCGGATCGAGCTGGCCGCCGCCGATCTCGGCGCCCGGCCGTGGCAGGTGTTCCGCCACGTCACCTGGCCGCGCAGCCTGCCGGGCGTCTGGGTCGGGCTCGGGCTTGTCTTCGTGCCGGTCAGCGGCGAATACGTGATCCCCGAGATGCTCGGGCCGGCCGGGTTCCCCACGCTCGGGCGGATGGTGTGGGACGTGTTCTTCCGCGACGGCGACTGGCCGCAGGCGGCGGCGCTGGCGCTGGCGCTGCTCGGGCTGCTGCTGGCGCCGGTGCTGGCCCTGCGCGGGCGGGGGCGGGCCGGGATCAGATGACAGGAGGCAGGCGATGGCCGACTACGGGACGATCATCATCGGCGCGGGCAAGGCCGGCATCGGGCTCGCCGTCGCGCTGATCGCGGCCGGGCGCGACGATCTGTGCATCCTCGAGCAGGGCGACATCCCGGGCGACACGGCCGACGACGTCGCCGCGCACGACCTGCGCTCCTTCATCCGCGCCCATGCCCGCGCCGCCTCCGCCGCCTGGGACGCGAGGCACCAGCGCTGGGCGGTGGTGATCGAAGGCGCGCAGCACCTCACCGGGCGCTGCCTGGTCGGCGCCTGGGGGGGCGCGGCCCCGCCTGCCATCGCCGCCGCGGAGGGTGCGGCATTCGTCCCAGGCGGCGCACTGGCGCAGCCGGGCATGCCGAACCTGCTGCTGCTCTCCGGCGCGGACCCGGCCGCACGGCAGGCCGCCGTGCTCGACGCGGTGGCGCTGCTCGACGAACCGGGCGCGATCGAGGCGGCGGCGGACGGCACCGGGTTCGTGCGCATCCCCGTGCCCGAGATCGTGTCCATCTACTGCTGAGGTGGGGCGTTCCCGCTTCCTGACCGCCTGGCTGGTCGGCGGCTTCGTCTTCCTCTACGCGCCGCTGGCGCTGCTGATCGGCATGAGCTTCAACGGCTCGCGGCTGACCACGGTGTGGACCGGGTTCTCGCTGCGCTGGTACGGCGCGCTGCTGGCCGACCGTGCGCTGATCGAGGCGGCGGCGCTGTCGCTCTGGGTCGCCGCCGCCTCGGCGACGCTCGCCGCCGTGCTCGGCGGCATGGCCGGCCTCGCGCTGGCACGGTTCGGCCGGTTCCGCCTCCGCCGCACCTTCGCCGGCCTGCTCGCGGCGCCGCTGGTGCTGCCGGACCTGCTGATCGGGCTTTCCCTGCTGCTGCTGTTCGTGCTGCTGGAACAGGCGACCGGCTGGCCGCAGGGCCGCGGGGCGCTGACCATCATTCTCGCCCATGCCACCGTCGGCATGGCCTTCGTCGCCGGCGTGGTCGAGGCCCGGCTGGCCGGCACGGGCACGGCGCTGGAGCAGGCCGCCGCCGATCTCGGCGCGCGCCCCTTCGCCGCCTTCCGCCTCGTCACCCTGCCGCTGATGGCCCCCGCGCTCGCGGCCGGCTGGCTGCTGGCCTTCACGCTGTCGCTGGACGACGTGGTGATCGCCAGCTTCGTCTCCGGCCCCGGCGCGACCACGCTGCCGATGGCGGTGTTCTCGGCCCTGCGGCTCGGCGTCACGCCGGTGCTGAACGCGCTTGCCAGCCTGGTGCTGGCGCTGGTCGCCGGGCTGCTGCTGGCCGCCTGGTGGCTCGGCCGGCGCGGCGCAAGGTGACGGAGCGCAACTTTCCCGTTGTGCGGCGCGCCGCGAATCGCCAGAGTGGTCCGGCAACAACCGAAAGGAGGTGATCCAGTGTCTCATTGTTCACGCGGCGCATGCGCCGGGGGTGCTGGGATCGCTGACGTCGCCTCGGGGTCTTCCCGCTGAGACGGATGCGATAGCCGGTCCCGGCGGAGACGCCGCAAGACAATGTGAAGGCCCCGGAGCGATCCGGGGCCTTCAGCTTTTTGGCCGGTCAGCTTTTTGGCCGGTCAGCTTTTGGCCGGTCAGGTTTTCGGCCGGTCAGGTTTTCGGATCATCCGCTTCGCGGCCACCGGCGGTGCGGCCTCGCGGCCCAGGACATGGCAGGTGAAGCCGATCACCAGCACCATCAGCGCGTCCGTCACCTCCCCGCTGCGGCCGGGCAGCCAGAGCTGCAGCACGCTCAGCGCCAGGATCAGCACCGCCGTGCCGACGGTCGCCGGCAGCAGGCCGGCGCCGGCGCGGGCGGCCAGCAGGATCAGCGCGCCATAGGCGAACAGCTTCTCGCAGAAGGCCTGCACGGCGATGCCCGAGGAGCCGAGGATGAGGCTCGCGAACGGGCTCCAGCCGAAGGGGCGCGGCGCGGGCACGGGCGTGAAGGGGGACAGCCGGCCGGCCGCGACCATGACCGCCATGGCGACCGCGAGCGGCAGGGCGGGAATGCCGCGGCGACGGGCGAGCAGCACCAGCAGGGCGATGCCGCCACCGGCCAGGTCGGCCGGGGAAAGGATGCGGCCGGCGACGATCACCTGCCCGCCCCAGCTTGCCGCCATGGCGAGCAGCACCACGCGGCGGGGATTGGCGCTGCCGATGCCCGCCAGCCAGGCGACCGCGAGCCAGTCAACCAGATGGCGGCCGAGTCGTAGGGGATCAGCGGCCGCTGCGCGCCGCGCAGCGCGGCGAGATACTTGTGCAGGTCGATCACCGGCACGAACGGGTAGAGCCGCCAGGCGAGCCACGCCGCGAGCAGCAGCGCCGCCGGCACCGGCGCGAGCGGACCGATCACGCGCAGCGGGCCGGCCATGGCGAGCAGGCCGCCGAGCAGCGCGCCGATCGTGCTGGCGTAGACGTCGCCGAGGGTGGAATTCGCGGCCGCCGAGGTGGAACTGCGCGAGCTCGACGCCGAGAGAGCGCCGCCCCGGCCAGCGCCGCGGCCAGCGGGCCGGCGCGCGGCGCCAGCCGGGCCGCGAACAGGCCGAGCGGGATGTAGAACAGGATGTTTGCGATCAGGTCGCCGCGGCGGTCCCAGCTGCGCCAGGTGGACAGCAGGTGCGCCACGGCGTCGCCGCCCCCCTCGCGCAGCCGGAACGGGAAGAAGGAGCCGTACAGGATGAACAGCACGACGAGGGCGAGCATGACTGCCGCCCCGCCGCGTCCGGTTGAACCGAGCATGGCCGGAGCCTAGCCCGATTCGGCGGGCCGCGTCGCGCGGGGCCACACGCGCGTTGCGGCCGGCCCGGGCGGCTTGGTAGGCTGCGACTTCACCGATCCGAGAGGCGCGCAGCGGTGCCGCAGGACCTGGCCCGGACCACCTTCAGCGTGCTGTTCATCGGCGCGACGCTGCTGGCGTGCTTCTGGATCCTTGGCCCCTTCCTGCCGGCCATCATCTGGGCCTCCACGCTGGTCATCTCCTCCTACCCCGTGGTCAAGCGCGTGGAGCTGGCGCTGCGCAGCCGGGCGCTGGCCGTGGTGGTGATGACGGCAGCGCTGCTGCTGATCTTCGTGGTGCCGTTCTGGCTGGCCATCGGCACCATCGTGGAGCACACGGCGCAGCTGATCGGCTTCGTCCGCGGGCTGGAGACGTTCCGCCTGCCCGACCCGCCCGAGTGGCTGGTCGCCATTCCGGTGATCGGCGACAAGCTGCACGAGATGTGGGACAGCGCGGCCGACATGGGGCTGCGCGACCTCGGCCCGCAGCTGGTGCCCTATGCCGGCCGGGTCACCAACTGGTTCGTGGCGGAGGTGGGCTCGCTCGGCCTGGTGCTGGTGCAGTTCCTGCTGACGGTGGTGCTGGCCGGCATCATGTACACCAGCGGCGAGAGCCTGGCCGCCATGGTGGTGCGCCTCGGCCGCCGCATGGCGGGCGAGCGCGGGCAGCAGGCGGTGCTGCTGGCCGGGCAGGCGATCCGCGGCGTGGCGCTGGCGGTGGTGGTCACCGCCGTCGCGCAATGCCTGCTGGCGGGCGTGGCGCTGGGCATGTCGGGGGTGCCGTTCGCCTCGATCCTGACCGCGGTGATGTTCATGCTCTGCGTCGCCCAGATCGGGCCGACGCCGGTGCTGGTGCCGGCGGTGATCTGGCTCTACGCCACCGGCCACGGCGGATGGGGCACGTTCCTGCTGGTGGCCACGCTGGTGGTGATCAGCCTGGACAACCTGCTGCGGCCGGTGCTGATCCGCAAGGGCGCCGACCTGCCGATCCTGCTCATCCTGGCCGGCGTCATCGGCGGGCTGCTCGCGTTCGGTCTGGTGGGCATCTTCCTCGGCCCGGCGGTGCTGGCGGTGTCCTACACGCTGCTGCAGGCCTGGATCGCCGAGGAGGTGCCGGAGGAGCCGGTGACCACGACCGTGGTGATCGAGCGCGCCGCGCGCGAGCACGGGGAGATCGGACCGGCCCGGGAAACGTGAGGCCGGGCGCCGGCGGTTGCCCTACCCCCCCGCGTGCCACCACTTGCCGCCGAGCACGATGCCCCGGCAGGCGAGCTGCTCCTCGGCCTCCATCGTCACGCGCACCGCGTCCACGAAGGTGAAGCGCCCCTTCTCCACCTCCAGCACCGTCGCGTCGCCCAGCAGCCCGGGCTTCAGCGTGCCGCGGTCGGTCAGCCGGATCGCGTTCGCCGCATTGATCGTGCTGGCCCGCACCACCTCCCTGAGCGGCACCCCCATCTTCATGAATTTCGACATGGTGATCAGCATGTTGTAGGCCGGCCCGCCGATCGAGGTCAGGTGCACGTCCGACGAGATCACGTCCGGCAGGAAGCCGTTCTTCAGCATCGGCAGCGCGGTGGCGAAGCCGAAGCTGCCGGCGCCGTGCCCGATGTCGAAGATCACGCCGCGGGCGCGGGCCTCCAGCACGTCCTGCTCCACGCTGCCGTCGGGAGCCGCCGGCGAATTGGGCCACGGCCGGAAGCAATGGGTCAGGATGTCGCCGCGGCGGAGCAGCTTCATCACGTCGGGGCGCATCGGCGGCGGCGAATCCAGGTGCCCCATCAGCGGCAGCCCCATTTGTGCCGCGACCTCCTGCGCCATCTCCATCGGGATGATGCCGAGCGGCCCCGAGGTCACGTTGCCGACCCGCACCTTGATGCCCACGACGAGATCGGCGTGCTCCTTGGCCACCGCCAGGCACACCCGCTGGTTCAGCAGCCGCAGGTCCGACGTCTCGCCCACATACACGTCCCAGTGCAGCGCGAAGATGCCGGCGAAGGACAGGTTCAGGAACGGCAGGATGCGCACCTCCGACCGTTCGATCACATGCTTGCGGAAGCCGTGGAAATTGCCCGGCCCGGCCGAGCCCGCGTCGATCAGCGTGGTGCAGCCGCTGAACTTCGCGTACTGGTCGGGATCGACGCCGAGCGAGGTCCCGCCCCAGTAGACATGGGTGTGCAGGTCGATCAGCCCGGGCACCACGATCTTGCCGGACACGTCGCGCACATCCGCCGCGGCCCCGAGATCGGTGCCGAGCGCCGCCACCTTGCCGCCGGCGAAGCCGACATCCATCACGGCGTCGATGTCCTGCGCCGGATCGACGACGCGGCCCCCCTTCAGCACCAGATCGAGCATGCGCATCCTCCCCCTTCGGTATTCGCGGTACGGGATGCTCACGGCTGGGAAAGATTTGCGCAACCCCTCCCCAAAGGCGGAAAACCGTCGCAGAGTAACGGCTGCACGCCCAGGAGCCCCAGCATGTCCAGCGCATCCGCCCTCGAAGATCCGCGCCTCAACTCGCGCATCGTCACCGCCTACCGGCAGAGGACGCCCGGCTCGGCCGACCTGGCGCAGCAGGCGCTGGCGCTGCTGCCCTCCGGCATCGCCCACGATGCCCGCCACGTCGACCCGTACGGCGTCTACATCGCCCGCGCCCAGGGCCCGCACAAATGGGACGTCGATGGCAACCGCTACGTCGACTATTTCGGCGGCCACGGCGCGCTGCTGCTCGGCCACGGCCACCCGACGGTGGCCGCCGCCATCGCCGAGGCCGCCTCCGACGGCTCCCAGTTCGGCGCCAGCCACCCGCGCGAGATCCTGTGGGCCAAGGCGATCCAGCGCCTGATCCCCTCGGCCGAGCGGGTGCGCTTCACCTCCTCGGGCACCGAAGCCACGCTGATGGGCATCCGCCTCGCCCGCGCCTTCACCGGGCGCAACACCGTGCTGCGCCTCAAGGGCCATTTCCACGGCTGGCACGACCACGTGACCGCCGGCTACTCGAACCACTTCGACGGCACTACCACCCCCGGCGTCATCCAGGGCATCGCCGACAAGACCGTGCTGTGCGCGCCCAACGACATCGCGGGCGTCGAACAGGCGCTGTCCACCAACCCCGACATCGCGGTGGTGATCTTCGAGCCCACCGGCTCCTCCTTCGGCCAGTTGCCGCTGACCGACGAGTTCGTCCACGCCATGCGCGCGCTGACCACCAAGCACGGCGCGCTCTTGATGTTCGACGAGGTCGTGACCGGCTTCCGCACCAGCAAGGGCGGCGCGCAGATGCATTACGGCATCCGCCCCGACCTGTCCTCCTTCGCCAAGATCGTCGCCGGCGGCATGCCGGGCGCGGCCATCGTCGGCCGCAAGGACATCCTCGACCTGCTGGACTTCAAGGCCGCCGCAGCACTCGGGCGCGAGAAGATCGGCCATCCCGGCACCTTCAACGCCAACCCGGTCTCGGCCGCCGCCGGCATCGCCGCCCTGACCCTGATCGCCGAGACCCCGGTGAACGACACCGCCAACGCCACCGCCGCGGCACTCCGCGCCGGGCTGAACGAGGTGCTGACGCAGGAGAAGGTGGGCTGGGCGGTCTACGGCACCACCTCGGGCTTCCATTTGTTCATGAACCCGAACAACCGCGCGATCGACCCGGCCAGCTTCGACCCGTTCTCGGCCAGCTTCGACGAGCTGAAATCCCCGCCGGCCCAGATCCTCGGCCGGATGCGCCTGGCCATGCTGGTCAACGGCGTGGACCTCAACCCCCGGCTCGGCGGCTTCACCTCCAGCACCCACACCCAGCAGGACGTGACCGACACCGTGAACGCGTTCCGCGAATCGATCCGCATGATGCGCGCCGAAGGCGAGCTGCCGGGCTAGATGTGGTAGCCGGGTTCTAAGGAAAGAAAGGCCAGGGGCTCTGCCCCTGGACCCCGCTAAGGGCGGAGCCCTTAGAACCCCTTTGTTTCAGTGGTCTTTGCAGAAGGGGGCTGAGGTGATGTTTGCAGCATCTCCTCAGCCCCCTTCTTCAAAGACCACTCAAGTCATGGTTTCCAAAGGCCCCCGGCTCTTGGCGGCCTCCAGGCAGAGCCCTGGCCTTTCTTCCTTGAACGTGCGACCACGCTCAGGAGGGCAATTCGCCATGGGTGATGAAGACCTCGGCTTCATGCCGGCCACCGAGCTGGGGCCGATGATCCGCCAGAAGAAGATCTCCGGTGGAGGTCGTCTCCACCCTTCTCGCCCGCATCGCGCGCCTCGAACCCAAGGTCAACGCCTTCGCCCATGTCGCCGCCGACCGCGCCATGGCCCAGGCCAGGCAGGCCGAGGCGAAGCTCATGTCCGGCGGCCCGCTCGGCTCCGCTGCACCTGACCTTCACCATCAAGGACCTGTTCCAGGCCGAAGGCATGCCGATGCAGTCCGGCAGCCTGATCAACAAGGGCGTCCAAGGCAGCTACGACCTGCCCGCGGTCGCGCGCATGCATGCTGCCGGCGGCATCGCGCTGGGCAAGACCACGTCTCCGAGTTCGGCTGGACCGGCGTCTCCAACTGCCCGCTCACCGGCATCACCCACAATCCCCGGAAGCACGGCTACAACGCCGGCGCCTCCTCCGCCGGTGCCGGCGCCGCCTCGGCGGCCGGCTACGGCGCCCTGCACCAGGGCAGCGACTACGGCTCGGTCCGCATGCCGGCCCATTTCTGCGGCATCTCCGGCCTCAAGCCCACCTATGGCCGCGTCCCCTACCACCCGGTCGGCGCCGGCGACTACACCTCCCATATCGGCCCGATGACCCGCACCGTCGCCGACGGCGCGCTGATGATGTCGGTGATGTCCGGCTCGCACCCGCTCGACCACACCACGCTCGAAGCCTGGCCGGCCGACTATCTCGGCCGCCTCGATGACGGGATCAAAGGCAGGAAGGTCGCCTACAGCCCCGATCTCGGCCATGCCCGCGTCGACGCGACGTCGCCGCCCTGGTCCGCAAGGCCGCCGAAACCCAGCCAAAGCAGCCGGCGTCGAACTGGTGGACGTGAAGCCCGACTGGGGGCCCTGGGTGGCCGCGACCTGATCATGAAGTTCTGGTCCGCCCACATGCAGCGCCTCGCCCAGTATCTGCCCGAGTGGGAAAACCGCATGGACCCGCATCTGGTCGCCTGCGTGAAAGACGGCGCAAAGATCACCATGGCCGACTACCAGGCCATGCGGACCAGCAAGTATGCCTATGTCGCCGAGATCCACGCCTGGTTCGAGAACTGGGACTTCCTCATCACCCCCACCGTCTCGGTCGCCGCCTTCCCCGCCGAACGCCTGATCCCGCAACACTGGCCGCAACACCCGTGGGACTGGCTGCAATGGGCCGAGTTCAGCTACCCGTTCAACATGTCCGGCAACCTCGGCCACCGTTCCCTGCGGCTTCACCGAGGCCGGCCTCCCCGTCGGCCTGCAGATCACCGGCAAGCGCTTCGACGACCTCGGCGTCTTCCAGGCGAGCCGCGCCTTCGAGAAGGCGCTGCCCTGGGCCGACAAGCGGCCGGCGCTTTAAGGCGAAGTGCCTCCGGCGGGCAGGGGGGCCAGCGTCGCCCCCGCACCCGGCATCACTGCTCGCGGCTGGTTCGCTATCCTTCGATGATGTCCCCTGGCCGCCGGAGGCCCTTCCGTCTGCGGACTGCCACCCACCCGCCCCATTGGCGCTGCCGCCGCGCCCTCCTCCGTGCTCGGCTGCGCCACGGAGGTCCCCATGCTCACCCTGCACTACGCCCCGCACACCTGCTCGCTCGCCACCCACATCGCGCTGGAGGAGGCCGGCGCCGACTACGTCCTCGTCCGCGTCAGCTTCGCCGCCGAGGAGCAGAAATCGCCCGCCTACCTGGCCATCAACCCCAAGGCGCGCGTCCCCGCCCTGGTCACCCCGCGCGGCGTGCTCACCGAGACCCCGGCCATGCTCGCCTTCGTCGCGCAGAGCTTTCCCTCCGCCGCGCTGATGCCGCGCGACGATCCGTTCGCCTTCGCGCGTGCGCAGGAATTCAACGCCTATCTCTGCGCCACGCTGCATGTCGCCCACGCCCACCGCATGCGCGGCACCCGCTGGGTGGACGATCCGGCCGCGATCACCGAGATGCAGCGCTGCGCGCCCGACCGCGTCGCCGCCTGCTTCGACCTGATCGAGCGGCACATGCTCGCCGGCCCCTACGTTCTCGGCGAGGCCTTCTCCGCCTGCGACGCCTATCTCTTCACCATCGCCCAGTGGATGGAGGCCGACGGCGTCGATCCTGCCCGCTTCCCCAGGGTCGCCGCCCATCGCGCGCGCATCGCCGACCGGCCCGCCACGCGCAAATGCATCGCCGCCGAACTGGGCTGAACCTCAGCCGGCCGCCGCCTGCCGCCGGCCATCGGCAACCCAGTACTCGCCCGTGATCGCCAGCTCGAAGCCCAGCTCGCGCGCATTGCCCAGCTCGATGCGCGCGTCCCCGTCGGTCCAGCGCCAGCCATCCTCGGCCGCGTGCCAGCCCGCCGCCAGCGCCGGATCGTCCAGCGGCACCTCCCATCCGTCGAGCGTCACGCGGCGGACGGCGACGCCGAGCGGCCGCAGATCGTCGGTCTCCGCCCGCACATGCGCCGGAACCCAATGCCGCGACCGCAGGCGCACATAGTCCTCGTCCGGCCCCAGCCGAACCGTCCAGCGCGCGCCATC
>JBGAIK010000201.1:0-5909 GCA_044225615.1 Acetobacteraceae bacterium
TTGAGCCACAGCCCCGGCAACATGGCCCCGAAATACGGACCCCACACGCCCGGGATCGCCCGGGGCGCGGCCGATACCGCCATGTGGCAGGTGGACGTGCCGGCGATCACCGCCAGGCGGGTGTTCAGGGCCGCCGCGTCGAACCGCCCCAGCAATCCCAGCCCGCCGGCATGCGCGTCGATCAGGCCGACCCCGACCGCGATCCCCGCCGGCAGGCCCAGCGCGGCGGCGGCGTCCGCCGTCAGCCCCCCTGCCCTCTCCCCTGGCTGCGCCGCCCGCGCCGGCAAGCGCAGCCGCGCCCGCGCATCGGCGAGCCCGATCGCGGCCAGCAGGTCGTCCTGCCAACCCGTCGCCGCATGGTTCAGGTAGGTCCATTTGCACGTCACCGTGCAGGCGGACGCAACGACCACGCCGGTCGCCCTCCAGGCCAGGAAATCGGCCAGGTCCAGTGCCAGACCATAGCGCGCCCAGGCCGTCGGCATGTGCCGCTTGAGCCACAGCAGCTTCGGCAACTCCATCTCCGGCGACATCGTGCCGCCGACATGGTCGAGCACGCGGTGGCCGGTGGCGGTGATCTCCGCCGCCTCCGCCACCGCGCGATGATCGGCCCACATCACCGTGTCCCAGCGATCCTCTCCGGTGGCCGAAACCGTCACCGGGTGCCCGACCGCGTCGCGCATCACCAGCGAGCAGGTGGCGTCGAAGGCGAGCCCCTCCGGCACCACGCCCGCCCGCGCGACCGCCGCGCGGACGGCGGCGCAGACCGCATCCCAGATTTCGTCGGAGGCATGCTCGGCATGATCGGCCTCCGGCCGGTTCACGGCGAAGCCATGCGCGGCGGTGGCAAGCATCCGCCCCGAGGCGTCGAACACCCCCGCCCGCGCGCTGGTGGAGCCGACATCCACCGCCACGACATGCCGCATCGCGCGTCAGCCCGGCAGCAGCGGCTTGACCCGCGCCGCGATCGCCGCCACCGCCTCCTGCGGCGACTTGCGGCCGAGCACGGCGAGCTGCACCTCCTCCAGGAAGATGGTCTGCGCCCGCGCCGCCTCCGGGAACGCGGGCAGCGGCACCCGCGCATTGGCCAGCGCCTTCGCCTCGCCCGCCGCCTGCGGCTGGTCGGCGGTGTAGCCCGCATCCGCATAGGCCGAGACCCGCACCGGACCGTTGCCGTTGCGCGCCGCGCCGATCGTGTTCGCCCTGGACGACATCGCCCGGACGAAGCTCCAGGCCAGCTCCTTGTCGGCGAAATTCGCCGGGATCGACATGGCCCAGAACTCCACCACCGAGGCCATCCTGTGCCCCTTGGCCGCCGGGAACTCCATCACCTTGATCTTGCCCGGATACTTGGACTGGTCCGCCCGGTTCAGCTGCGCATAGCGGGCAAAGGGCAGCACCGTGAACGCCGCCCGGCCCTGCTGGATCCACGTCACCTGGTCGTCGTTCGACGTGGTCGCGTAGGTGCGCGGCAGGGCATTCGCCTTGAACATCTCGGCCAGCGTCGCCAGCGCCTTTTCCATCGCGCCCGGATCGGGCAGCAGCTTCAGGTCGCCGGAAATGAAGTCGCCGCCGAAGGCGCGGGCAAACGTCACCGGGAAGACGGACAGATCGCTTGCCAGCACCATGCCCGTCACCGGCGTGCCGGCCTTGGAGGTGAAGGTCAGCTTCTTCGCCTGCTCCACCAGCTCCTCCAGCGAAGCCGGCGGTGCGGCGATGCCGCGCTCCTCCAGCAGCGCCTCGTTGTAGAACAGGCCGATCGTGGCGTGGCGGAACGGGATCGCCGCGAGCTTGCCGCCGAAGCGCATCGCCGCGACCAGGCCCGGCGCGATGTCGGCGAAATCCTCGATCGGCGCGGCCTGCTGCAATGCGTCGAGCGGGTGCAGCAGCTTCGCCACGTCGGCGGTGGCGCGGCTGTTGACCAGGAAGCCGACGCCGAAATCGGTCGAACCCAGGCTCGCCTCGCGCAGCAGCCGGTCCTGCAGCGGGTTGGTGTCGAAGGTGGTCCAGGCGACCTCGGCGCCGTTGGCCTCCCGCCAGGGTTTGGTCAGGTCCCCGGCCGGGCCGGCGGTCAGGCTGGTCTGATGCACGCGGTGGGCCAGGATGTTGAGCGTCTTCGCCGCCAGCGCGGGGCGGGCGAGCGCGGTGCCGGCGGCGAGCGCGGCGAGGCCGCGGCGGGTGATGATCATGAGCGTTCCCCTTTTTATGGTAAGTAAGAGTCTTCTTTTTCTGTAGAAAAAGAAGCAAAAAGACTTTCATCCGTTGTCCTGCGCACGGCGGCGCCGTGGCTCCGCACCAAACGGATGAAAGTTTTTTGGTTCTTTTTTTCAAAAAAGAACATGCTTAACCCTTCACTGCTCCCGCCGTGAGCCCCGCCACCAGATGCCGCTGCATCAGCACGACGAAGGCCAGCACGGGCAGCAGCTGCAACGTGGAGGCAGCGAACATCACCCCCCAGTCCACCCCGTCGAACGACCCCAGCATTTCCGAGATCACCAGCGGCGCCGTGCGCGCCCGCGTCGAGGTGAAGATGAAGGCGAACAGGAACTCGTTCCACGCATAGACGATCACGAACACCGCCAGCGCCAGCATGCCGGGTGCCGCCAGCGGCACGATCACCCGCAGCAGCAGCGCCACCGGCCCGGCGCCGTCGATCACCGCGGCCTCGTCCAGCTCCTCCGGGATCTGGTTGATGAAGGCGCGCATCAGCAGCGCGCCGAGCGAGACGTAGAAGGTGGCGTAGAGCAGGATCAGGATCAGATGGGTGTCGTTCAGGCCCAGCAGGTTCACGATCGGGAACAGCGGCAGCGTGACCACGATCGGCGGCAGCAGGCGCACGGCGACGAGGAAGATGGCCGACGCCGACATCGCCCGGCCGCGATGCCGCGCATAGGCGAAGCCGGCCAGCGTGCTGACCGTGACCGCGAGCAGCGTGGCGCCGGCGGTGACCACCAGGCTGTTCCACAGCCCGGCGAAGAAGCCCGACCACTTCTCCGCCAGCGTGAGGTAATGCGCGAAGGTGGGCGCGAAGACGAAGCGCGGCGGGGTGGCGAAGATGTCCTGCCCCGGCTTCACCGAGGATGACAGCAGGAACAGGATCGGCCCCAGCGACCAGACCAGGATCGCCGCCACGGCCACAGCCTTCCCGGTCCGGACCGCGAGCCTACCCACGCGCCATCTCCCGCTTCAGCGCCCAGAAATAACCGGCGCCGAGCGTGAGCGAGACGATCACCATCACCCAGCCGATCGCCGCCGCCGGCCCGAACGCGTTGTAGCGGAACGCTTCCAGATACAGCTCCACCGCCACCACCTCGGTGGTGCGCGCGGGGCCGCCGCCGGTCAGCAGCCAGACCTCGGAGAACAGGCGGAAGACGAAGATGTAGCGGAACAATACCGCGACCAGCACCGCCGGCATCAGCACCGGCAGGGTCACGCGCCGGAACGCCTGGAACGGCCCGGCGCCGTCGATCACCGCGGCCTCGTGCAGTTCCCTCGGCACGGCCAGGCGCGCGGCATAGAGGATCAGGAAAGTGAACGGCAGATGCAGCCAGATCGACAGCAGGCCGACCAGCGCCAGCCCGTGCGACGGCTCCACCGACCATTCCAGGATCGGCAGGCCCAGCGCCCGCAGCGCCGCGCTGACCGGGCCGATATCGGGGTCGAACAGGAAGCGCCAGATGATCGCGGCGGTGACCTCGCTGACCGCGTAGGGCGCCAGCACCGCGGCCACCAGCAGCCGGCGGCAGGGCAGCCCGTGCGCGAACAGCAGCGCCATGCCCATGCCCAAAGCCAGCTCCACATGCACGACGACCACGACGATCAGCACGGTGTTGCCCAGCGCCCGCCAGAAATACGGATCCGCCAGCACGTGCCGGTAGTTGGCCAGCCCCACGAAGGCCGGCGCGCGGCCGAAGGTGGAGCTGGTCAGGCTCAGCCAGGCGACGTAGAGCGCCGGCAGCACGATCACCGAGAGGATCAGCAGATGGGCGGGCGCCAGCAGCGGCAGCGGTGGCGCGCTTCCGCCCTTCGGACGGGCCATGCTCAGGCCGCGGCCGCCACCGGGTCCCAGCCTTCGATCGTGGTGCGGTACATCCGCCGGCGATAGCCGGCATAGTCGTTGATGGCGGTGTGCAGCACGCAGGGGTTCAGCCACATGCCGATCGTCCCCTGCTCCCAGCGCAGCCGGCAGTTGAACTCGGGCCGCGTGGCCACCGACAGCAGGTGGTCCACGATCGGCCGGCTCTCCGCCGGCGTCATGCCGACGAAATGGTCGATCACGCTGCTGACGAACAGGTATTTCGCGCCGGTGCCGGGATTGACGCAGACCAGCGGGTGCTCGACCTCGAAATTGCGGATCTGCGCCGCATCTTCCCGCAGCTTCACGCTGCCGTACTGCGCGCCCAGCACGCCCTTGCCCGAATGCACCGCCACCAGCGGCGCGATCAGCCGCTGCATGCCGGGGGACAGCGCCCTGTAGGCCAGTTCCAGGCTGGTGAAGCAGGTGTCGCCACCCACCGGCGGCACCACGTCGCCATAAAGCATGGTGATGCCCGGCGGGCGCGACAGCCAGGCCAGGTCCATGTGCCAGTCCTCGCCGATCACCTTGCCGGTTTCCTCAGGCTCGCGAGACAGCACCATCACGTCGTCCAGCCCATCCATCTGCTCATGCACCGGGTTTCCGCTGAAGGCGCCGAAGCGGGTGCGCAGCGTGTGCACGTCCTGCGGCGTCATCGCCTGGCCGCGCACGGCCAGCACGTAATGCCGGTCCAGCGCCTGTTTCAGCGCGTCGATCGTCGCTTGCGACTGGTCGCGGGCAAGGTCCAGTCCGATCACCTCGGCGCCGATCGATCCGGTGATCTTGCGCAGCTCGAACGGCGCGGTCATGGCGGTTCCCCCCGGCTTGGCCTTGCGACTGACTTACCTGTCAGTCAGCCGCCCCGTCAAGAACGCGCGCCCCATGCCGCCAGCAGGGTGCGTTCCAGCGCCGCGAAATAGCGCTCGAGCTCGGCGAAGCTGCCGGTGTCCTGGGTCATCGGCGCGCAGGACAGGATGGCGACCCGCAGCAGCAGCGCGATGTCGCCGGCCGGCGTGTCGGGCCGCAGCTCGCCCGCCGCGATCGCGCGGCGCACCGCATCGCTGATGGTCTCGTCATAGATGCGATCCATCCGCTCCAGCGCCTGCTGCGCCAGCGGCCCCAGCGCCGGAAGGTCCAGGCGCAGCCGCGACAGCGGGCTCCAGACGTTGCGATCCGACCGGTTCGGGTTGTAGCGGCGATAGAACCGCCGCAGGTCGGCCACCTGCCTGCGCAGCGCCGCGGCCAGCCCCGGCGCCGCCCAGTTGGCCGCGATTCGCCGGGCGGCGTCCGCGGTGAAGTCGCGCACCAGCTCCTCGCCCAGCGCCTGCTTGGTGCCGAAATGATGGTGCACGTTGGGCCGCGTCGTACCGGTGGCCACGGCAATGTCGGCGAAGCTGAACCCCTCCCAGCCGCGCAGCACGTACAGGTCGCGCGCCGCCGCCTTGATCCGCTCCCGCGTCGTCTGGGCTGCCGTCATGCGCTCCGATCCGTCATGCTCGCGGCCGGCGTGTAACATGGAACCCCCCGGGATGCAGACGACCCTTCGCCCTGCCCGCCGGGAAGACGCCGCAGCCCTGCACGCGCTGCGCCGCGACGCGATCCTGGCGCTCGCCGCCCCGGTGATGGGGCCGGACGCCGCCGCCGCCTGGGCCCGCCGTCCAACCCGGGCCGACATCGCCGCCCGGCTCGCCCGCTTCGAGTTCTGGGTCGCCGAGCGCGACGGCCGCATCCTCGGCTGGGGCGCGATCGACGGCGGCCGTCTCGAAGGCCTCTACACCGCGCCCGACCAGGCCGGCTCCGGCGTCGGCACCGCCCTGCTCGCGCTGCTGGAGCGCCG
>JBGAIK010000201.1:5916-8877 GCA_044225615.1 Acetobacteraceae bacterium
CTGCTGGAGCGCCGCATCCTGGCGCGCGGCTTCGCTGCCGTGCACCTCGATGCCAGCGCCAACGCCGCCGCGTTCTATGCCCGCCGCGGCTACCACCCCACCGGCCCGGCCGACCCGGCCCTGGGCCTGCCGATGGCCAAGCCGCTCGCCCCTTGACGCTCCCGCGCGGCGGCCCCCAGCCTGCGCCCATGGACAGCGCCCAAACAGCAGCGAAGCCACGGCGCTCGCGCGGCACCGGCCGGGTGCGGATCGAGGACGTGGCGCGCGCCGCCGAGGTCTCGGCCCAGACCGTCTCGCGCTACCTGCGCCAGCCCGGCTCGGTCAGCGAGCCCATGGCCGTCCGCATCGCCCAGGCCATCGCCGGGGTCGGCTACGTCCCCAACCTGATCGCCGGCTCGCTCGCCTCCAACCGCAGTCGCATTGTCGCCATCCTCGTCCCCACGCTGGCCAATCCGGTGCATTCCGGCCCGGTCGAGGGCCTCGGCGAGGCGCTGCGCGACGAAGGCTACCAGGTGCTCGTCGGCACCACCGACTACCGCGTGGAGCTCGAGGACGCGCTGATCCGCGCCTTCGCCGGGCGCCGCGTCGATGGGCTGGTCGTCACCTCGGGCCGGATCAGCCCGGCATCGCAGGCGGTGCTGAAGGCCGCCGCCATTCCGGTCGTCCAGCTCTGGGAGCTGCCGCGCCGGCCGTTCGACATGGCGGTCGGCATCTCCAACCGCGCCATCGGCGAGGCCGTCGCCCGCCATTTCGCCGAGCGCGGCTACGACCGACTGGCCGTGATCGGCCATGTCGAAGCCGCCGACACCCGCTCCTCCGCCCGGGTAGACGGCTTCCTTGCCGAGGCCGGACGCCTCGGCCTGCCAGCGCCGTTCCGCAAGGACATCGCGCGGCCGATGCTGGTGCACGACGCGACGCCGCTGCTGGCGGAGCTGCGCACGGCCGGCGTGCGCGCCGTGTTCAGCACCAGCGCGCAGCTTGCCGTGGTCATGCTGCTGAACGCGGTGGCCCAGGGCATCGCCGTGCCGGGCGAACTCGCCATCATGGGCCTGCACAGCCCGCTCGCCGCCGTGGTCCGCCCGACCCTGTCCACCGTCGAGGTTCCGGCCACCCGCTTCGGCCTGCTCGCCGGGCGCATGCTGCTGCGGCGCATGGCCGGCGAGCCGGTGGAGGCGCGGGTGGTCGATACCGGCTTCACCGTCTCCGTTCGGCAGTCCAGCTGATCAGGCCGGATGGACCGGCCACGGCCGCTGCGCCGGCCGCAGCTGCTCCCACGCCCGGGCAAGCTGCAGCACCCCCTGGTCGTCGAAACGATGGCCGATGATCTGCAACCCGATCGGCAGCCCGCCCGTCGTGTAGCCCGCGTTAACCGACGCCGCCGGCTGGCCCGACATGTTGAAGGCGACCGTGAAGCCGATATGCTCGAACGGCCGCGCCGGATCGTTGGTCGGCCCCGGCCAGTCCGCCTGGTCATCTCGAAGATGCGGTTCAGGCCGCGCAGCACGGTGACGCCGTCGATCCCGTCGGCGGTCTCGATCCACTGACGGATGTAAGGCAGTACCTTCGCGCGCCGGTCGGGCGGCAGCTTCAGGAAGTCGGACCAGGACCGGGTGCGCCAGAACTTGTCGAGCCCGTCCAGCATCTCCCAGGTCAGGAACGGGCCAAGCGGCTCGACGACGGCGCCGGCCGCCTCGAAGCGCGCGGCGGCGTCGCGGATGCAGGCGGCGATCTCGGGCTCGGCCGGCAGGCCGATGCCGGGGTCCATCCACAGCCCGATGCGCAGCCCCTTCACGTCGCGATCGAGATCGCGCCAGGCGATGTCGGCCGGCGGCAGGCTCATATGGTCGCGCCAGTCGGGCTGGGCGATGGTCTCCATCAGCAGCGCGGTGTCGGCCACGGTCCTGGTCATCGGCCCCACCACGCGGCCCAGATAGGGCGGGTCCACCGGCACCCGCCCCGCACTCGGCTTCAGCGCCACGATGCCGCACCAGGTGGCGGGCAATCGCACCGAGCCGCCGATATCGGTGCCCAGATGCAGCGGCCCATATCCCGCCGCCGCCGCCGCACCGGCGCCGGCCGAGGAGCCGCCGGGATTGCAGTTGAGGTTCCACGGGTTGCGCGCCAGCCTGTGGAAGCTGGAAAGCCCGGACGACAGCATCCCGTAGTCCGGCATCGTGGTCTTGCCCAGGATCACCGCCCCCGCCTCGCGCACGCGCGCCGCCGCCGGCGCGTCCGCCGCCGCCGGCACCAGCTCGGTCGCCGCCGTCCCGAGCGGCACCGGCACGCCCCTGGTCGCGATATTCTCCTTGATCGTGATCGGCACGCCGTCGAGCGGCCCGCACGGCGCGCCCTCCATCCAGCGCCGCTCCGACTGCCGGGCCGCCGCCAGCGCCCCCTCAGGATCGAGCGCCCACATCGCGTTCAGCGCCGGCTCAGCGGCGACGATGCGGGCCAGCACCGCCTCGGTCACCTCCACCGGCGACAGCGCCCGGCCGCGATAGGCATGGAGCAATTCAATGGCGGTGCAGTCGGCCAGATGGGTCATGCGTGCCTCAGCGCGAACGGGAAAGCCGCGGGTCGAGCAGGTCGCGCAGCCCGTCGCCCAGCAGGTTCAGGCCCAGCACCGCCAGCGTGATGGCGATGCCCGGAAACACCGCCAGCAGCGGCGCGCGGAAGATGAAGGTCTGCGCGTCGTTCAGCATCCGCCCCCAGCTCGGGAACGGCGGCTGGGTGCCGAGCCCGACATAGGCGAGCCCGGCATCGGCGATGATGGCCAGCGCGAACTGGATCGTGACCTGCACCAGCAGCACGGCCGAGATGTTGGGCAGCACGTGGCGCAGCATGATGGTGATCTCGCGCCGCCCGGTCGCGCGCGCCGCCATGACGAAATCGAGCTCCCGCACCGAGAGCGCCGCCCCGCGGGTGACGCGGGCAAACACCGGGATGTTGAAGATGCCGATC
>JBGAIK010000202.1:0-8971 GCA_044225615.1 Acetobacteraceae bacterium
ATATAGTTGCTAAAACAATATTAGTATACTATCGGTATGGTCGGCGAAGGCCGACCATCCGCGACCTTCCCGCCGCACCGCCATCGCCGAGGCCAAGTGCCCCGACCTTCCTCCGCCCTGCATTCCTGCCTGCACATGCGAATGAGTTGCAATACGCGCCGCTCCGTGCCATCACCCCGTCGCCACCACGGATTGCTGCCGCCATGCTGATCCCCTTCCTGATCATGTTGCGCGAAGGCATCGAGGCCGCGCTGATCGTCGGCATCGTCGCAGGCTACCTGCGCCGCTCCGGCCGCGGCGGGCTGCTGCCCGCGGTCTGGGCCGGCGCGGTGCTCGCGGCCGTGCTCTGCCTCGCCCTGGGGGTCGCCCTCACCGCCGCGAGCGCCGAGTTTCCCCAGCGCGAGCAGGAACTGTTCGAGGGCGCCGTCGCCCTGGTCGCGGTGGCCATGCTGACCTGGATGGTGCTGTGGATGAGCCGCGCCGGCGCCACGATCAAGGACGGGCTGCACGGGCAGGTGGATGCCGCGCTCGCGGGCGGGCGCTTCCAGGGCATGGCGCTGGTCGCGATGGTGTTCCTCGCGGTCGGCCGCGAGGGGCTGGAGTCGGTGTTCTTCCTGCTCGCCACCTTCCAGCAGGATGTCGGCTGGACGGTGCCGGCGGGTGCCGTGCTCGGCCTGCTCGCCGCCACCGCCGTCGGCTGGGCGATCTATCGCGGCGGCGCCCGCATCGACCTGCGCCGCTTCTTCCGCTGGACCAGCGTGTTCATCGTCTTCGTCGCCGCCGGCCTGCTCGCCGGCGCGGTGCGCGCCTTCCACGAGGCCGGGCTGTGGAACGGGCTCCAGCAGCATGTCTGGGACCTGACCGAGGCGCTGCCCACCGACAGCCCGCTCGGCGCGCTGCTCGCCGGCTTCTTCGGCTACCACGACGCCGCGACGCTCGGCGAGGTCCTCGCCTGGCTCGCCTTCCTGATCCCGGCGCTCGCGCTGCTGCTGCTGCGCGAGCGCCGCCCCACCGCCCGAGAGGCCCTGTCATGAAGCTCCCCGCCGCCATCCTCGCACTCGCCGGCCTTGCCGCCCCGGCCGTCGCCCAGGCCACCAACGAGCCGTTCGCCGTCAGCGTCCACGACAAGGGCTGCAACCCGAACCTGCTGGAAGTCCCGGCCGGCAAGGTCACCTTCCGGATCAGGAACGAGAGCCGGCGCGCCATGGAGTGGGAGATCCTCAAGGGCGTGATGGTGGTCGCCGAGCGCGAGAACATCATCCCGGGCTTCGTGCAGACCCTGTCGGCGAAGCTCGATCCCGGCGAATACGCGATGACCTGCGGCCTGCTGAGCAACCCGAAGGGCCGGCTGGTGGTGCTCGCCGCCGCTTCCGCCACCCCCTACGTGCCCTCGCCGATGGAGCTGGTCGGCCCGATCGCCGAGTACAAGGTCTATGTCATCCAGGAGGTCGCAGCCTTCGTCGCCGGCACCAGGGCGTTCACCGACGCGGTGAAGGCGGGCAAGCTCGCCGAGGCGCAGAAGCTCTACCCGCAGGTGCGCATGCACTACGAGCGGATCGAGCCGATCGCCGAGCTGTTCAGCGACCTCGACAAGGCGATCGACGTGCGCGCCGACGATTTCGAGAAGCAGGAGGCGGATCCCGAGTTCGGCGGCTACCACAAGCTGGAGATGATCCTGTTCCGCGACAGGACCACCGAGGGCGCGGCCCCGGTCGCCGAGAAGCTGATGGCCGACGTCACCGAGCTGCAGACCCGCATCGCCGGCCTGTCGATCGAGCCCAAGGACATGGTGGG
The DNA here is from genome assembly GCA_044225615.1 of Acetobacteraceae bacterium. GTDB lineage: Bacteria > Pseudomonadota > Alphaproteobacteria > Acetobacterales > Acetobacteraceae > CAIYPH01. The sequence continues at coordinate 1,795 of JBGAIK010000202.1, forward strand.
CGGCGCCGCCGGCCTGATCGAGGAGGTCGCCGCCACCAAGATCAGCGGCGAGGAGGAGCGCTACAGCCACACCGACCTCGCCGACTTCCAGGCCAATGTCGAGGGCTCGCAGAAGATCTACACGCTGCTGCGCCCGCTGGTGACCAAGGCGAAGCCGGAGCTGGCGCAGCGGGTGGAGGCGAATTTCGCCAAGGTCACCGCGCTGCTCGCCAAATACCGCACGCCGGACGGGTTCCGGACCTACGAGCACCTGACCGATGCCGACCGCAACGCGCTGAAGGGGCCGATCACGACCCTGGCCGAGGACCTCTCCGAGTTGCGCGGCGTGCTGGGGGTGGACTGAGATGGGCGTCTCGCGCCGTTCGGTCCTGTCCGGCATCGGGGCAGGGATGGCGCTGCCGGCCGCCGCCGCGCCGCCGGCCGGCGCGGTGCCGTTCGCCGGCATTCACCAGCCGGGCATCGTGACGCCGCAGCCTCCCTCGGCGCTCGTCGTCGCCTTCGACGTGGTCGGGTCCGACCGCTCCGACCTCGCCCGGCTGTTCCGCACGCTCACCCGGCGCATCGCCTTCCTGATGCAGGGCGGCAAGGTGCCCGAGCGCGACCCGCGCCTGCCCCCCGCCGATTCCGGCCTGCTGGGCACCGAGGTGCAGCCCGACGGCCTGACCGTCACCGTCGCGGTCGGCGCCTCGCTGGTCGACGACCGCTTCGGCCTCGCCGACCTGCGCCCGCGCAAGCTGACCCGCATGCCGCGCTTCCCCAACGACGCGCTCGACGCCGGGCAGTGCCATGGCGACCTGCTGCTGCAGATCTGCGCCAACTCGCCCGAGGCCGTGCTGCACGCGCTGCGCGACGTGATCAAGAACACGCCCGACCTGCTGGCGCCGCGCTGGAAGCTCGAAGGCTTCCTGCCCGCCGCGGACCTCGCCGCGAAGCGCACGCCACGCAACCTGATGGGCTTCAAGGACGGCACCGCCAACCTGGACGCCGCCGACGCGGCGCTGATGGACCGGCACGTGTGGGTCGATACCCCCCGCGACGGCGAGCTGGCCTGGACCGCGGGCGGCAGCTACCAGGTGATCCGCATCATCCGCATGCTGGTCGAGCGCTGGGACCGCACGCCGCTGGGCGAGCAGCAGAACATCCTCGGCCGCGACAAGGCCGAGGGCGCGCCGCTCGGGCTCAAGGCCGAGCACGCGATCCCCGACTACGCGGCCGACCCCGAGGGCACGTCGATCGGGCTCGACGCGCATATCCGCCTCGCCAATCCGCGCACCGCCGAAACCCGTTCCAGCCTGATCCTGCGCCGCGGCTACAACTACTCGCGCGGCCTGACGCGCAGCGGCCAGATGGACATGGGCCTGCTGTTCGTGTGCTACCAGGCCGACCTGGAGGCGGGGTTCGCCGCGGTCCAGGCGCGGCTGAACGGCGAGCGGCTGGAGGAGTATATCCGGCCCACCGGCGGCGGCTATTTCTTCGCCCTGCCGGGCGCGGCGACATCGGAGGCGTGGCTTGGCCAGGCGCTGCTGGAGGCCGCCTCCGGCTGACCGGTCGCTGACACTTCTTCGCGAGCAGGGCTGCAACGTTGGCGAATTGCCGCATCTTGCGCGCGGTGCCCGCTTAACATGCCCTTAACCGGGCCGGCCTAAAGCACGGCGCGGAGCGGCGCTGCTTCCGGCGGGCTCGACCCGCCGCGCGGAACCCTCGTGGGAGCAGGCATGGCCCGTCTCGCCTCGCGCACCGTCCGATTGGCGACTTCGCTGCGCAGCCGCCTGGCGCAGGTCTCGCTGCTCGCCTCGGTGCCGCTGTTCCTGTTGCTGCTGGCCGGCGCCAGCGAGGATCGCGGCCTCGTGCTCGATGCCGCCCGCGCCCACGCGCTGGAGCTTGCCCGCCACGGCGCCGAGCGCCAGGACGAGGTCGTGCAGGAGGCGGTGAGCCTGGTGCGCACGCTGCTGCGCGTGCCCGACGTGGCCGCGGCGACGCCGGGCGCCTGCCACGCGATCCTGAAGCAGCTCGACGCCGACCACCCGCGCATCGACAGCCTGCTGGTGGCGCGCCGGGACGGGACGATTCCCTGCCACAGCCGCAGCGCCGAGCCGTCGCCGGTGACGGTCGGCGACCGGCCCTATTTCCAGGCCGCCATCCGCCCCGACGCGCCGCCCTACGTGGTCAGCGAGCTGCTGGTCTCGCGCGGGACCGGCCTGCCCTCGGTGGTGGTTGCCGCGGGACTGCCCGGCGCCATGCCGGACCAGCCGCCGGACGGGGCGGTGCTGGCCGCGGTAGGGCTGAGCTGGTTCGCCGACCTCGTGCGCGACGGGACCGCCGACCTGGTGGTGCAGCTGGTGGACACGCGCGACGGCACCGTCCTGGCCAGCTCGCCGCAGGCGCTGCGCAGCGCGCTTGCCGGCGGCGAGGCGCTGCTCGCGGCGCTGCGCGCCCGGACCGGACCGGTGACGCTGGACGCGACCGGGGCGGATGGGGTGCGGCGGCTGCTCGGCGCCGCCCCGCTGCGCGGCCACGGCGCCGGCCTCGCGCTGGTGGTGGGCATGGACAGCGACATGGTCTCGGCCGCCGCCGACGCCCGGCTGCGGCGCGGCGTCGCGGTGGCGCTGGCGGCGATGTCGGCGGCGCTGCTGCTGGCGCTGGCCTTCGCGCGCTGGTCGCTGTTGCGGCCGATCCAGACCCTGGCCGCCGCGGCCCGGCGCATCGGCGCCGGCGACCACGCGGCGCGCGCCGAGGTCGGTCCCCGGGTGGCGCCCGAGCTGGGCGCGCTGGCCGATTCGTTCAACGCCATGGCCGACCGCCTGGCCGAGACCCGCGCGAGCCTTGCGCAAAGCGAGCTGCACCATCGCGTGCTGGCCGAGTCGGCGAGCGACATGATCACCCGCTTCGATCCCGATTTCCGCCGCACCTACGTCTCGCCCGCCAGCCGCGAGCTGATCGGCCGCGCCCCGGAGGAGCTGGTCGGCCGCACCCCGGGCGGCATCGTCCATCCCGACGACTGGCCGCTGCTGGACGCCACGCTCAACCGCCCGCTGCGCCAGGGGGCGGCCACCAGCCGCGCCACCTATCGTGCCGTCCACAAGGACGGGCGCAGCATCTGGCTGGAGAGCATCGGCCGGCGCCTGCCCGGCGGCGAAGGCTTCGTCGTCGTCACCCGCGACGTCTCCGAACGCATCGCGCTGGAGGAGCAGCTGCGCGAGGCCAACGACAAGCTGGAGGCGCTGGTGATGCAGGACGGGCTGACCGGCCTCGCCAACCGCCGCTGCTTCGAGGCGGTGCTGCTCCAGGAGCTGCGCCAGGCCGCGCGCACCGGCACCGGGCTTGCCGTCGCGGTGATCGATGTCGACCAGTTCAAGGCCTACAACGACACCTACGGCCATCCCGAGGGCGACCGCTGCCTGCGCGCCGTGGCCGACGCCATCGCCGGCGCCCTGCGCCGGGCCGGCGACCTCGCGGCGCGCTGGGGCGGCGAGGAATTCGTTGTCCTGCTGCCGCGCACCGGCGCCGACAGCGCCCGGATGATGACCGAATCGATCCGCGCCGCCGTGCACGGGCTCGCCCTGCCGCATGTGGCCGGCATCGGCGGCCGCGTGACGGTCAGCATCGGTGTCGCCGCCTGGTCGCGGGTTTCGGCCGGCGACGGTCCGGCGCTGATCGCAGCCGCGGACGAGGCGCTGTACGCGGCCAAGCTGTCCGGGCGCAACGCCGTGGTGCTGGCGGATGCCTGCCCGGCCGGCGAGGCGGAATGACCGTTGGATCGAGGGCGCGGCCCTACCGCCGCAGCGCCACCGCGGCGGCCGACAGCATCAGCAGCATGCCGGCGGCCTCGGTCAGGTCCACCGTTTCGCCCAGCACCAGCATGCCGGCGCCGACGGCGATCACCGGGCAGATGAAGGCGTAGGTGCCGGTCTTGCTGGCGCCCCAGTCGCGCACCAGGAAGAAGTAGATCACGGTCGCGCCGAGCGAGCCGGCCACCACCTGGAACAGCCAGGACAGCCAGGCGGTGAGGCCCCAGGCGCCGGTCAGGAACGGTCCCACGCCGGGCTCGAAGGCGAGCGAGACGGCGAGCAGGATCACGCCGCCGATCAGGTTGGTCAGTGCGGCGATCAGCGCCGGCGACAGCATGCGCATCAGCCGCCGCGACAGCACCGAGCCGAAGCAGTAGGCGAGGTTGCCGAAGATGATGCCGAGCGAGCCCAGCAGCTCCAGCAGCCCCAGCCGCCCGGCGGCGACCTTCGGCCCGTACAGCAGCGCCATGCCGGCGAGGCCGAGCAGGATGGCGTAGAGCTGCGCGCGGCTGAACCGTTCCTGGCCGAGCATGACCGCGAACAGCAGCATGCCGAGCGGCGTGAGGCCCGAGGACAGCACCGAGGCGAGGCCGCTGCTCACATGGCGCAGGCCGTAGAGCATGATGAAGGTGTTGACCGGGATCAGGATGATCGACAGCACCACGATGCGCGGCACCAGGGCGCGGCGCACCAGCACCGGCATGCCGTGCCACCAGCGCCAGCCCACCAGCACGAGCCCCGCCACCGTCCAGCGCGTGCCGGAGAACAGGCCGGGGGGCACGATCATCACCCCCACCTTCATCGCAAGCCAGTTGGTGCCCCACACCAGGCACAGGAAGGCGAACAGCAGGCGTTGGACGTTGATGCGGGAAAGGGGCATGCGGCCTGTGCCGGGCGGGGTGGGCCGAACATAGGCGGTGGCCGGGGCGCTGTCGTGCCGCGAGCCGGAATGGCTGGGCAGCGCGACCTTCGTCTACAGGCGCGCGTTCGCGACGAAGCGCCGGATCAGCGCCGGGTCCTTGACCCCGGGCGCCGATTCCACGCCGGAGGAGACATCCACCGCCGCCGCCCCGCTGGTCCGGATCGCCTGGGCCACGTTGTCCGGCGTCAGGCCGCCGGCCAGCAGCCAGGGGGCGGGGGCCCGCCAGCCGGCCAGGATGGTCCAGTCGAAACTGACCGCATTGCCGCCCGGCCGCGTGGCGCCCGGGGGCGGCTTGGCTTCGATCAGCAGCGCGTCCTCCGCCGCCACGCCCGGCAGGTCGTCGGGGCCGGCCACGCCCACCGCGCGCCAGACCGGCAGGCCGAAGCGGGCGCGCACCTCCATCGCCCGCGGCGCCGGCACGTAGAGCTGCAGGATGTCGAGCGCCACGGTGTCGAGCACGGTGGCGATCTCGTCATCGGCCGGCTTGACGAACAGCCCGACCCGTTTCGGCCCGCCACCATGCCGCGCGGCGAGGGCGGCGGCGCGGGCGGGCGCGACGTAGCGCGGGGAGGGCGGGAAGAAGTTGAAGCCGATCCAGTCGGCCCCGACCTCCATCGCGGTATCGACGGCCGCCTCGTCGGCAAGGCCGCAGATCTTGACGCCGATCACGCGGCTTCGAGCTCGGCGGCGATCGCGGCGGCGGCGGCGGCGGGGTCGGCGGCGCCGGTGATCGGCCGGCCGACCACGATCCAGTCGGCGCCGGCGCGCGCCGCCTGGCCGGCGTCATCGTGCGCGCCTGGTCGCCGCGCGCGCTGCCGGCGGGGCGGATGCCGGGCACCACGAGCAGCACGTCGGGGCCGAGCGCATCGCGCAGGGGGGCGACCTCGTGGGCGCTGCACACCAGCCCGTCGGCGCCCGCGGCGAGGGCGAGGCGGGCGAGGCGGAGCACCTGCTGGCGCGGCCCGCCGGCCACGCCCGTCTCGGCCAGGGCGGCCGCATCGAGGCTGGTGAGCACGGTGACGGCCAGCAGCAGCGGCCGGTCATGCCCGGCCGGCTCGGCCGCGGCGCGCGCGGCCTGGATCATCGCCGCCCCGCCGGCCGCATGCAGCGTCAGCAGCGCGGGCCGCAGCGGCAGCACGGCGCGGACGCCGCCGGCGACCGTGTTGGGGATGTCGTGCAGCTTGAGGTCGAGGAAGACGGGCAGGTCGTCGATCAGCCGCACCCCGCCGGCGCCGTTGGCGAGGAAGAATTCGAGGCCCAGCTTGAGCATGCCGCAATGCGGTGCGGCCTCGCGCGCCCAGCGCCGGGCCTGCTGCGGATCGGTGGTGTCCAGCGCGGCGATCAGGTCGGTCATCGGCAGGGTCCGGTCAGGTCGGCGGCGGCAGGGCGGGGCCGGCGGGGCGGGCGCGCAGCCGCTCCTCCAGCTGGGCGATGGTGTGTTCGGCGCGGCGGGCGCGCAGCCGCAGCGCGAGGGCGGGGAGCCACACCAGGAGCGCCCCGAACGCGATGCCGACGCCGAGCGCGGCGAGGATGGCGATGGAGAGCGGCACGTCCTGCGCCAGCCCGGTGGGCCACAAGGTCAGCCGCACCTGTGCCCGGTTCGACAGCGCGAACAGGACAAGCAGCAGGAGGAGGGGGGAGAGGAGAATCAGCCGGCGCATCAGCCGCCGGGTTTGCCTTTGTTCACCCGCTCGCGCAACTCCTTTCCGGCCTTGAAGAAGGGCACGGCCTTCTCGTCGACCGGCACCGCCTCGCCGGTGCGCGGGTTGCGGCCGGTGCGGGCATCGCGGTGCTTCACGGTGAAGGCGCCGAAGCCGCGCAGCTCCACCCGCTCGCCGCGGGCGAGTGCCGCGGTGATCTCGTTGAAGATCGTGGCCACGATCGTCTCGACGTCACGGCTCAGCAGGTGCGGATTTGCCGCCGAGAGCTCGGCGATCAGCTCGGACTTGGTCATGCTTCGTCGTCCCCACGCGACGCCGTTACTCGGCTGTTGCGGAAGGCTGCCAGAGGGCCCAGCCGCCGTCAAGGCTAACGCGTTGAGACAGAAGGCTTTTCACCACGAGGCCCAAAAGGCTCTCGGTGCCGTCGCCAAGCACCCTTTCGCGCAGCCCGGAGGGGCGCAGATCGCGCGCCGGCAGGCTCTCCGGGACCGATTTCTCGGCCGCGAGCCAGGCCCGCGCCTCCGCCTCGCCGCCGATCGCGTCGATCAGGCCCAGCTTCAGTGCCTGGCGCCCGGTATAGGCGCGCCCGTCGGCGAGCTCGCGCACCTTCGCCTCCTCCATGTGCCGTCCGGCGGCGACCATGGCGACGAACTGGTCGTACATGTCCATCACGATGCCGTGCAGCGCGGCCCGGCCGGCCTCGGTCAGCGGCCGCGTCAGGCTCGGCTGGTTCTTGAGCGGGCCGGAGGCGATGGTCTCGTCGGCGATGCCGAGATTGCGCAGCAGGCCGGAAATCTCGCCGGTCA
>JBGAIK010000203.1:0-8711 GCA_044225615.1 Acetobacteraceae bacterium
GAGCCGCCAGCGATGGGTGAACAGATGGTCCACGTCGATCCCGCGGTCGGCCACGAACCGCGCGCACTCGCCCTGGCCGATGGTCGAGAAGGTCCAGGAGCCGATCACGGTCACCTGCCGCCGCAGCATGTCGGGCGAGACCTCGATGTTCACATGCCCGCCCTCGCCCACGAAGCAGGCGGTGCCCCAGGTGCGCACGCAGCGCACCGCCGCCCGCCGCGCCTCGGCGGCCGAGGAGCTGTCGAGCGACAGGTCGGCGCCCTCGCCATGCGTCAGGTCGCGGATCGCCTGCACCGGGTCGTCGGCGCGCGGGTCGATCGCCGCGTCGGCACCGAACTCCTTCGCCCGGGCCAGCCGCTCGGGGCTCACGTCCAGCGCGATCACCCGCGCGCCCATCGCCACCGCCAGCTGCGTCGCCGACAGCCCCACCGGCCCCTGGCCGAAGATCGCGACCGTGTGGTTGCCCGACGCGCCCATGCGCCGCAGCGCGCCATAGGCGGTGCCGGTCCCGCACGAGATCGCCGCCCCGGTCGCGAAGCTCAGCGCCTCGGGCAGCGGGACCAGCGTGCGCGCCGGCACCTTCATGTAGGGGGCGTGGCCGCCATGGCCGTTCATGCCGTAGACGATCATGCCCGGCTCGGCGCAGAGCTGCGCCCAGCCGCCGCGGCAGTGATGGCAGACCGTGCAGCCCCAGTAGTGATGCACCATCACCCGGTCGCCGACCCGCGCCTCCGCCTCGGGCACGCCGGCACCGATCGCCGCCACCACGCCGCAGGGCTCATGCCCGGCGATCACCGGCCCGGCCGGCCCGCCGAAGCCCAGCCCCAGGCTGCCGCCTTTGGGCTGGCGATACGGCTTGAGGTCGCTGCCGCACATGCCGGAGGCCTTCATCTCCAGCACCACCTCGCCCGGCCCCGGGGTCGGGTCCGGGAAGTCCATCAGCGCGACCTCGCGCCCGCCTGGAAACACCACGCCGCGCATCCCGCCCTCCCTGGCCGTTGCCGCCAGCGTGCCGCCCGCGCGCGGCGGCGGCAAGTCAGCCGCGCATGCGCGCCGCGATGTGCTCGCCGATCATCATCGTGGTGAAATGCGTGTTGGCCCGGCAGTCGTACGGCATGATCGAGGCATCGGCCACCCGCAGCCCGTCGATCCCCTTCACCGTGCCGTCCGGGTTCACCACCCCGCGCTTCTCCTCGAAGGCGGTCATCCTGCAGCTTCCCGCCGCGTGCTGCCCGTCCGCCGCCTCGGCCAGCATGATCGCGTCGAGCTCGTCGTCGGGCAGCGCCGCCGTCTCCGCCACGCTGAGCGGTGAGTTGCCGAACCACACCCGCTCGGCGATGCGCTGCACCGGCGCGCGCGCCGCGATCCGCGCCAGCCGCCGCACCCCGTCGCGCAGCCGCAGCCGGTCGCGCGCAGCGGACAGCATGTTGCAGTCAACGAACGGGTCGGCCTCGGGCGCGGCGCTGTCCAGGCGCATCTCGCCCCGCGATTCCGCCTCGAACAGTCCCACCGAGACCCCGCCCGGCTCCGGCCCGCCAGGCCCGAAGCCGCGATGGTTGAAGGCGATCATCATCATGTCCCGCCGCCCGCCATGGCCGGAGGAATAGGTGACGTTGACGTTGGTGTGCCGGCAATCCGGGTCCCGCGGCCGGTACTCCGGCTTCAGCGCGGTGTTGAACCGCACGATCGGATGCTCGAGGAAGTTCTCGCCGACCTCGGGCAGGTCGTGCGCCACCGCCACCCCGATCGCCTGCAGCTTCTCCGGCCGCCCGATGCCCGAGCGCATCAGGATCGCCGGCGACTGCACCGCCCCGGCGCACAGCACCACCGTCCCGGCCGCGATCTCGGTCCAGCCCTGGCCCGGCAGCTTCACCCGCACCCCGGTCGCCCGCCGGCCGTCCAGCAGCACGCGATCGACCAGCGCATCCGGCTGGATGGCGAGGTTCGCCCGTCCGCGCGCCGGCTCCAGATAGGCCTCGTTGGTCGAGATGCGGGCGCCCGCGCGGCTGTTGATCGGGTAGCAGGACACGCCCTCGCCCTCGGGCGCGTTGAGATCGGCGTTCCACGGATACCCCTCCGCCAGCGCCGCATCGGCCAGCGCCCGGTCGAGCGGCCCCCAGGCGGCGCGCGGCGCGTGGTGCACGGGCACCGGCCCGCCCCTGCCGTGGTAGTCGCCGGGCATCGCATCGTCCTCGATGCGCCGGAAATGCGGCAGCACCGACGCGAACGACCACCCCTCGCAGCCCGATTCCGCCCACTGGTCGAACGCGTCGGACACGCCGCGGATGGCGATCTGGGCGTTCACCGCCGAACTGCCGCCCAGCCCCCGCCCGCGCCAGTAGAGCCGCGGCGCCTGTGCCCGCGTCCGCGCTGCCATCAGCCCCGGCCACTGCCACGCCGCTTGCAGTTCCGGCGGCAGGATGATGGCCAGCGGGTTGGCGCTGCGCATGTAGCCGGGCGCGGAACGCCAGCCCTGGCCCGCTTCCAGCAGCAGCACCCGGCGCCCGGGATCCTCCGACAGCCGTGCCGCCACGACCGCGCCCGCCGAGCCCGAGCCGACCACGATCACATCGAAGCGCGCGCCATCCATGTCGGAACTCCCCTGATCCTGCCTCGCGCATTCCAGCCGGAACGCGGCCGGCCCGCAACCCGTCAGGCGAACAGGAACCCCACCCGATCGTCCTCCAGCACCGCGCAGGTCAGGCGCTGGCCATAGACGGCGCCGGTGTCGATGCCGATGCGGTTGTGCCGCACCACCGGCTCGGGCTTCGGCGTGTGGCCGTGCACGACCACCACGCCCAGATCGGCCTCCGAATACAGGAAGGCCTGGCGGATGCTCAGCAGGTCCTGCCGCTCCTGCGCATCCAGCGCCACGCCGGGCCGGACGCCGGCATGGACGAACAGGTAGCCGCCGGCGCGATGCGTCAGCGCCAGCCCGCGCAGGAACGCCATGTCCGCCGCCGGCACATGCGATGCCCACTCGCCCCGCGGCGCATCCGGATCGCCGCCCCAGCTCGCCAGCGCCTCGCGCCCGCCCTGGATCATCCAGTCGGTCATCGCCGCGCCCTGGCCGCCCAGCGCATCGATCATCGTCGCCTCGTGGTTGCCCATCAGGTTCACCGTCGGCACGCCGGGCAGCGGATCGCCGGCCATCAGCCGCCGCACCACGGCCCGGCTGTCCGGCCCGCGATCGACATAGTCGCCCAGATGCAGCAGCAGCGGGGCAGGGCAGGGGCGCCCGGCCAGGTCGTCGGCCACCTTGCCGTGCAGCGCCGCCAGCCGGTCGTCGCAGCCATGCACGTCGCCGATCGCGTAGACACGCCGCCCGGGCGGCAGCAGGCCCGGGGCCTTCCGGAATTCGATCATCCGCCGAGCATACCGGTCCAGGCAAAACGTGAACACTGCGCGGTTGATCCGCACCCGGCGCCGTGCTCGCCTCCGCGCCCGGCGGGTCATGCCGCCCAAATCATGTTTTCCGGAGGGAATGGATGCCCATCGTCCGCACTGGCACCGACGGCCCGGATTCGTTCACCGGCGCCGACGACGACGAAATCTTCCACATGGGCGACGCGCACGACGTGGTGGACGCCAATGGCGGCAACGACACGGTGTTCGGCGAGGGCGGCGACGACTGGCTGACCGGCGGCCACGGCGACGATTCGCTCGATGGCGGCGAGGGCGACGACTGGCTGCTCGGCGGCTCCATCAACGTCACCGGCACCGACACGGCCGACGGCGGCGCCGGCAACGACATCATCACCGCCGCCGGCGCGTCCGGCACCTTCATCGGCGGCAGCGGCACCGACCGGCTCGAATGGCTCAGCATCAGCGCCGATCCCGTGCTGCTCGGCATCACGTCCGACTCCCAGCCCGGGCATTTCGAGGGCTTCTACCAGTTCATGGGCACCGGCCCGGGCACCATCGTCGTGGACGGCATCGAGCAGATCCATGCGTCCACCGGCGCCGGCGACGACACCCTGTCCGGCGGCGACCTCGACGACGCGCTCCAGGCCTGGCAGGGCACCAACCTCCTGCATGGCGGCGGCGGCAACGACACGCTGTCCTATTCCACCGGCTGGGCCAGCACGCTGGACGGCGGCGACGGGGACGACACGGCGCTGGTCCGCGTCGGCGCCCTCGGCGACATCGTCCTCACCGTGGCCCCGGACGGCTCGGCCAGCGACAACCACGGCGCCACGATGACGAATTTCGAGCGCTTCAGCCTCGCCTTCGCCGCCGGCAACGACCACGCCCAGCTCGGCGCCGGCTCCGACACCGTGTATGCCGGCCACGGCGGCGACACGATCCGCGGTGGCGGCGGCATCGACGTGATGAACGGGCAATGGGGGGCGGATTCGCTCGACGGCGAGGGCGGAACGGACAGCATCTTCGGCGGCCAGCACGACGACACCATCGCCGGCGGCGAGGGCGCCGACACGCTGCGCGGCGGCGCGCAGAACGACGCGCTGGCGGGCGGCGGCGACGGCGACTGGCTCGACGGCGGCACCGGGAATGACGACCTGGCTGGCGATGCGGGCGACGACACGCTGCTCGGCGGCGAGGGCGACGACACGATCACCGGCGGCCTCGGCGCCGACGTGATGAACGGCAACGCCGGCAACGACGTCTTCCGCTTCCTGGCACCGGCGGACTCCAGCCCGGTCGCCCCTGGCCGCGACGAGATCCGCGGCTTCGCCCCGGGCGACCGGATCGACCTGTCGGCCATCGACGCCAACGGCGCGCTGGCCGGGGACCCGCCATTCGACTTCATCGGCACGGCGGCCTTCACCGCGCCGGGGCAGGTGCGCGTGCAGGAGGTCAACGGCAACACCATCGTCCAGATCAACACCATCGGGAACGGGGTTGCCGACATGGCGATCAGGCTGATCGGCCCCCACACGCTGGTTGCCGGCGACTTCCTGCTCTGACCCAAGGCGGGGCGACTGGCGCCGTTGACCTGGGTCAATGCGCGGTCACGCGCCGGCAGTGAGGTTGCCGCCGCGTTGAACAGGCTGCGCGACCGCGTCGCGCAATGGGCAGGTCCTGCGCATCCGGGATGAAGGACGAAACCTCATGAGCGGGACGATCAGGGGCACATCGGGGGCGGATACCATCGTCGGCACCAGCCAGGCCGACCTGGTCCTGGCCGGGCCGGGCGACGATCTGGTCTACGGCAAGGCCGGCAACGATACCCTCAGGGGCGCACTCGGCAATGACACGATGGATGGCGGCGCCGGCAGCGATTCCGTCGATGGCGGAGACGGCGCGGACTCGCTTTCGGGAGGAAGCTGGGTCGACACGCCGATGGGGCGGGATACGATATCGGGCGGCGGGGGCGACGACACGATCGCGTTGTACAATCCGGGCGGCGAGGCGTTCGGCGGCGACGGCGTGGATGACCTTTATTTCCGCCTTCTGGACAACACCACATCCGTGCTGCTCGGCCTCACTTCGGACAGCCAGCCGGGCCATTTCGACGGGACGCTCGTCGTCCAGGACATCGAACTGATCCACGCCTACACGAAATACGGTGACGATACCGTGACCGGTGGCGAATTGGGCGACGTGCTGATGCTCGGCGCGGGGGCCAATCTTGGGGTCGGCGGGGGTGGAAACGACACGATCGGAATCGAGGATCTCAACATTTACGGGGGCGGCGCCAGCACGCTGGATGGCGGCGTTGGCAATGACCAGCTGGTACTGGTGGCCAACTACACGCGCGCGCTTGTCTTCGCCACCGCACCCGATGGCAGTGTAAGCTATAACGGCGATGCGCAGATCACCGGTTTCGAAGACTATGACATCCATACGTCGATCCATGACGACTGGATACAAACTGGCGGCGGCAATGATACGCTGCGCAGCTTCTCCGGCAGCGATACCCTGCTGGGCGGCGGCGGCGCGGACCAGCTTTATGGCGAGGCCGGCAATGACAGCGCGCAGGGCGGTGCCGGTGGCGATACCATCGTCGGCGATAGCGGGGATGACACGCTGCGGGGCGGCGGCGACGACGATTCGGTCGATGGCGGCACCGGCGTGGACCTCATCCATGGCGACAACGGCGCCGACCGGATCGATGGCGGCGACGGCGACGACCGGCTGCTGGGCGGGGACGGCAATGATACCTTGAACGGCGGGCTCGGTGGGGATGTGCTGATAGGAGGGCAGGGTGACGACGTCTTCCGCTTTCTTGATCCGTACGACTCCCGGGTGCAGGCCGCGGCGCGCGACACCATCAAGGATTTCGCGCCCGGTGATCGCATCGACCTTTCGGCGATCGACGCCAATGGCGCGCTGCCAGGCGATCCGCTGTTCGATTTCATCGGCACGGCCCCGTTCAGCGCGCCAGGCCAGATCCGTGTCAACGAGTTGTTCGGCAACACCATCATCCAGGTCAATATCAACGGCACCGGCGGCATCGACATGGCGATCAAGCTGCTCGGCGTGCACGGCCTTACGGAAATCGACTTCATTCGCTGATCCCGGCAGGATGCCGGCAGCCAGCGCCCGGGAGCCGCCATGTCCGCCAGGAACGTGCTTTTCATCTGCGTCGACCAGTGGCGCGGCGACAGCCTGGGCCTGCTCGGCCACGCCGCGTCGCTGACGCCCAATCTCGATGCGCTGGCGCGCGACGGCGTGCTGTTCCGCAACCACTATGGCCAGGCGGCCCCGTGCGGCCCGGCCCGGGCCAGCATGCTCACCGGCCAGTACGTGATGAACCACCGCGTGACCGCCAACGGCATCGGGCTGTCCACCCGGCACCCCACGCTGCCCGGCGAGGTGCGCCGCATCGGCATGGACCCGCAGCTGATCGGCTACACCTCCACCCTGCCCGATCCGGTGAAGGCGCATGCCGGCGATCCGCGCTGGAGCGAGATCGGCGACGTGATGGAGGGCTGGAACACCTTCGCCCATTTCGACGAGGTCGATTTCCGCAACTATTTCGGCTGGGTCGCGAGCCGCGGCCACGCCCTGCCGGCCGAGCCGTTCCACGTCTTCCACCCGGCGACCGGCCCGAAGGGCGCCACCGCCGCCCCCGCGGTGATTCCCGCCGCCCATTCCGACACCGCCTGGTCGGGCGAGCACACGCTGGAATTCCTGCGCGGCGCCCGGGTCACCCGCCCCGGCCGCCCATGGCTGCTGCACGCCGGCTTCTTCCGTCCGCACCCGCCCTTCATCGCGCCCGCGCCCTACCACGCCATCGTGCCGCCCGCCGCCATTCCCGCCCCGCTGCGCGCGCCCAGCCTTGCCGCAGAGGGCGCGCAGCACCCGATGCTGGCGCTGTGGCTCGCCCGCCAGAAGCAGTCCTCCTACTTCGAGGGCGCCGCCGGCCGCGTCGCCGACCTCTCGGACGACGAGGTCGCGCTCACGCGGCAGGCCTATTACGGCCTGATCGCCGAGATCGACGACTGGATGGGCCGCATCGTCGCCGAGCTGAAGGACAGCGGCGAATGGGACCGCACGCTGATCGTCTTCACCTCCGACCATGGCGAGCAGCTCGGCGATCACCGCCTGCTGGGCAAGATCGGCTGGTTCGACCAGAGCTACCACCTGCCGCTGATCGTCCGCGATCCCGACGGCGCGAAGGGCCGCGTGGTCGAGCAGTTCACCGAATCGGTGGACCTGATGCCCACCGTGCTCGACTGGCTCGGCATCGCCACGCCGCCGAGTTGCGACGGCGCGAGCCTGCTGCCCTGGCTGCGCGGCGCCACCCCCGGCAGCTGGCGCGATGCGGTGCATTTCGAGTACGACCTGCGCGGCGGCTGGCCCGAGCCCTCGCCGCTGCCGCCCGAGGCCGGGCCCGGCGCCGGCCCGATGGCGGCGCTGCGCACACGGGACTGGAAATACGTCCACATGCCCGGCCTGCCGCCGGTGCTCTACGACCTGCGCGCCGATCCGGGCGAGCTGCGCAACCTCGCCGCCGACCCGGACCATGCCGGCCTGCTGCTGGCGGCGACGCAGCGGATGCTGTCCTGGCGCATGGCGCATGAGGAGGTCGGCCATGGCGACGTGGTGGCCACGCCGGCCGGTCTCGTTCCGCGTACGACCTATCGCCGGGACCGTACCTGACGCCGGATTTCGTTGACCCGGCGGCGCCCGCCATGCTCGCCTGCCCGCAACGGTCCAGGGAGCGTCGCGGGCAATGTCGGGCACGTCATTCAATGCCGGAACCACCGCCGAGCTGAACGTAGCACTCGCCGCCATCGCCGGCGGCGCGGCCAGCTACACGATCACGCTCACGGCCGACATCGCGCTCGACACGGAACTGCAACCGATCAGGCTGGGGAACGGCGGCACGCTGACGCTGGCGGGCGGCGGCCACAGCATCACCGGCGGCGGGGAGCATCGCGGCCTGTTCGCCTATGCCGGCACCACCTTCATCAGCAATCTCACGCTGTCCGCACTGACCGCACGGGGCGGCGACGGCGGTGCCGGCGTCGGCACCACCGACAGCGGCTCCACCGGCGGCGGCGGCGGCGCCGGTCTCGGCGGCGCGCTTTTCGTTGCCGGGGCGATCGTGGTCGGCGGCCAGACGCTGAGCGCCGGCGCGGTCGTCGTGGCGGCGAACGTGAACTTCTTCAGCAACCTTGCCGCCGGCGGCAACGCCGCGGCGGGCTTCACCGGCGAAGGCCGCGTGCGGGGCGGCGGCGGTGGCATGGGCGGCAACGGCGGCTCCGGCGACGGTGGCAGCTATGCCGCGGGCGGGGGTG
>JBGAIK010000204.1:0-9053 GCA_044225615.1 Acetobacteraceae bacterium
GACCGCTGCCCTGCTTCGCGGCCGGCACGCGCATTCTCACCGCCACGGGCGAAGTCACCGTCGAGCATCTCAGGGTCGGCGACCGGGTCGCGCTGCACCGCGGCGGCGCGCCCCGCCCGGTGCGCTGGATCGGCCATCGCCGCCTCCGCCTCGCTTCCCATCCCCGGCCGTGGGACGTGCAGCCGGTCCGCATCCGCGCCCATGCCTTCGGCCCCGGCACGCCGCACGGCGACCTCTGGCTCAGCCCCGACCATGCGGTCTTCGTCCAGGGCATCCTGGTGCCGGTGCGCCACCTGGTGAACGGGGCCACCATCGTGCAGGCGGACGTGGCCGAGGTGACCTATTTCCACGTCGAGCTGGCCGCCCCCGACGGTGCCGCGACGCACGACGTGCTGGTGGCCAACGGCCTCGCCTGCGAGAGCTACCTCGACACCGGCAACCGCGCGGCCTTCGCCGGCGGCGCAGCGGCGGTGCAGCTGCATCCCGATTTCGCCCGCGGCTGCTGGGCACGGCGCGGCTGCGCACCGCTGGTGCTGGCCGGGCCGCAACTGGCCATGATCCGGCGCCGGCTGGCCGGCATCGCGCGCGGCCGCGGCGCCCGGCTGGTGCGGGCGCCGATGCTGCATGTCGTCGCCGATGGCGCCGCGGTGCCCGCCACGCGATCGGGCGCGGCGTGGCGCTGCCGGCTGCCGCCCGGCGCGAACCGGGTGCGCCTGGTGTCGCGGCAGTGGTGCCCGGCCTGGGTCGATCCCGCCTCGGACGATGCGCGGCGGCTCGGCGTGGCGGTGGCCCGGCTCACGATCGACGGCCAGGCGCTGGACATGGGCGATGCGCGCCTGTCCTCGGGCTGGCACGCGGTCGAGACGAAGGCCGACGGAAGCTGGCGCTGGACGGACGGCGATGCGGGCCTGTCGCTGGGCGGCGTGCGGGACCTCGCGTTCGAGCTCGCGATGGTGGGCCGCTACTGGGTCCGGGACGACCCCGACGCGCTACGCGGCCGCATCGAGGACGTCGTCGATCGCCCCCGCCGGATCGAGGCCCACTATGTGCCGGCAATGCCATAGCGCGTAGAACAGCAGGCTCCACGCCGGCTGCGGGTCCGCGGCGGCGCGGGCGAACGCAGCCCGCACCCGCTCCGCCGGCATGACTTCCGCCACCCCCGGCTGGGCGGCGACCAGTGCCGCCAGCCGGTCGGCCCGCCGCTGCATCCAGATGCCCACCGGCGGCTTGAATCCCTTCTTGCGCGCATGGGCGCCGGCTTCGGGAAATTCCCGCGCCAGCCAGTCCCGCAGCAGCACCTTGCCGAAGCGCAGGCCGGCCTTCAGCCCATCGGGCAGCCGGAACGCGAATTCGGCCACCACCGGGTCGAGGAACGGCGTCCGCCCCTCCACCCCATGCGCCATCAGGCAGCGGTCGAGCTTCACCAGCAGGTCGTTGGGCAGCCATTCGGCGACGTCGGCCGCCTGCGCCGCCTGCAACGGCGTCCGCCCCCGTGCGGCCGCCGCCTCCGCCGCGTCGAGCCCGGCCCGCCAGTCCGCGATCGCATCCCCGAACACGCCCTTGCTGCGCGGCTTCCGCGCCAGCCAGCGCCAGGGCGCCCGGCGCTTGCGGTAGCGGCTGTAGCCGCCGAACAGCTCGTCGCCGCCCTCGCCGCACAGCGTCACCTTCAGCCCGGCCTCCCGCGCCGCGCGCCCCAGCAGCCAGCTCGGCAGCACCGCGGCATCCGCCGTCGGGTCGTCGATCGCCGCCGCGATGCGCGGCGCGAGCGCCCAGAATTCCGCCTCGCCCATGGCCACGCGATGGAAGTCCGCCCCCATCGCGCGCGCCAGCCGCGCCGCCTCCGCGGTCTCGTCCACCCCCACCCCGTCCCAGCCGGCGGTCAGCGTGTGGATGCGGTTGCCGGTCAGCCTGGTCATCAGCGCCAGCAGCGCCGCCGAATCGATGCCCCCGGACAGGAACAGCCCGTAGGGGACGTCCGATTGCAGATGCACCGCGACCGCATCGCGCAGCACCGCGTCGAGCCCGGCCAGCGCCGCATCATGGCCGATCGCCACCGGCATCCCCTCCGGCAGCGCGGCGACGCGGTGGCGCCCGACCACCCGCCCGGCTTCCACCACCAGCGTCTCGCCGGGCAGCAGCCGCGTGATGCCCGGGAAGATCGTCGCCGCCCCGGTGGTGAATTTCAGCTGCAGCAGCTCCGCCCGCCGCGCCGGGTCCACCCCCGGCCGCGTCAGCCCCGCCGCGATCAGCGCCTGCGGCTCCGAGGCCCAGGCGAACAGCGCCGGCGTCTCGCAGACATAGAGCTGCTTGATCCCGAACGGGTCGCGCGCCAGCACCAGCCGCCCGCGCGCCGGATCGTGCAGCGCGGTCGCATACATGCCGCGCTGCCGCCCGGCGAAGCCCACCCCCTCGCCGTCGTACAGGAACACCGCCGGCTCGCAGTCGGAGCGGGTGCGGAACGGCGTCCCCGCCATCGCCGCCCGCAGCGCCGGGTTGTTGTAGATCTCGCCATTGGTCACCAGCGCCGCGCCGGAGGGCGCGAACAGCGGCTGGTCCCCGGTCACCAGATCGACGATGGCGAGCCGCGCATGCAGCAGCGCGGTGTCGCCCCGCACCAGCCGGTGCGGCCCGTCCGGCCCGCGATGGGCGATGGCCGCCAGCAGCCGGTCCAGCACCGCCGCATCGGGCGCGCTGCCATCCTTGGTCATGACGCCCGCGATGCCGCACATGGCCGCCCGTCTACGCCATGCCGCCGCCGCTTAGAAGGGCGGCCGCCGTCAGAGTGGAATTGCCAAGAGGACTTTCAGTCCGTCGGCTGCGGCCCGTCGTAACCCTCGACGATCCGCACGTCCAACGCCGCCTTGCCCACCCGCAGGGCGATCGCCGCGGCGTATTCGGGCGAGCGGTAGCAGTCCAGCGCGATCGCGTAGCTGTCGAACTCGATCACCACCACCCGCGACCGCGGCTGGCCCTCGGGCGCCTCGGACTGCCCGCCCCGCACCAGGAACCGGCCGCCATACTTGCGGAACGCCACGGCATTGGCGGCGACATAGGCCTTGTAGCCCTCCGGATCGGTCACGTCGCCGAACGCCACCCAGTAGCCCTTGGCCATCGCCTGCTCCCCTGCCGGATCCCGGCGACCATAGGCGGCGGCGGGGCCGGGCGCGAGTGCCCCCGCGAGTCCTTTTGAGAATTCGCCCTGACGAGTCGGAGGCGGCCCCTTGGCCGCCGCCCGGCGGTGATTTGTGAGCACCGGAGCGCAGGAAATCGCCGTCGGATGACCGTCAGAGCAGAATTGTCAAAAGGACTCTCACGGCCCCCCGAACACCGCGCGCACCAACGCATGCAGCGCGCCGCCCACCAGGAAGCCCACCAGCGTGCCGTTGATGCGCACGTATTGCAGGTCCTTGCCCACCCGCAGCTCCAGCTTCTCCACCACCTGGGCCGCGTCCCAGTTGCCCACCACGCCGGCGATGAAATCGGCCAGCTGCGCCTGTGCCGCCGGCAGCAGGCTGCCGGTCACCCCCGCCACCGCGTGCTGCACCCGCGCGCGCGCCCCGGCATCGGCCGCCAGCAATTCGCCCAGATTGGCCAGCGCCCCCTCCAGCAGCGCCACCGTCCGCCCGCCCGGGCGCGCCGCATCGGCCTCCAGCGCCAGCCGCATCCGGCTCCACACGTCCCAGAACCAGGCCCGCACCGTCTCGTGCCCCACCACCCGGCGCAGCGCCGCGCCGATCTCGGCCGCCCGCTCGGGCTCGTTCTCGATGCGCGCGATCTCGCGCCGCATCCACTCGTCGAACGCCGCCCGCAGCTCCGACCCGTCCGGCTCCATCCGCTCCATCTCGGCGTTCACCACGCCCAGCACCCGCCGCGCGATGGCCGCACCCACGGCCCAGCCCACCAGCCGCCCGCCCTGCTCGCGCACCTTCTCCTCGATCGCGTGGCGCAGCGCCTCCTCGCGCTCGGTCAGCAATGCCTTGAGCTGCCCCAGCACGAAGCTGAACACGTCCTGGTGCCGCCCGCCGTCCACCAGCTGCCGCAGCGCCCGGCCCACCACCCGCCCGGCATCCGGCCCCCCCAGCAGCCGCGGCACCAGCCGTGCGGCCACCTTGCGCGCCCGCCCGTCCTCGATCGAGGCCAGCAGCCGCGGCAGCAGCGCCGCCAGCGCCTCGGCGGCCGGCCGCGTCGCCGCCGGATCGGCCAGGAAGCGCTGCAATATGCCCGGCAGGTCCAGCCGCGCCAGCGTCCGGTCCAGCTCGGCCCGGGTGATCACGTGGTTGGCCACGAAGCTGCCCAGCGCCCGGCCGAGCCGCGCCTTCTGCGCCGGGATGATCGCGGTGTGCGGGATCGGCAGGCCGAGCGGATGGCGGAACAGCGCGGTCACCGCGAACCAGTCGGCAATGCCCCCCACCAGTCCCGCCGTCGCCGCCGCCCGCAGCAGCTCCACCAAAGGGGAGGGGGCCAGCAGCTGCGCCCATCCCGCCAGCCCGGCCATCGCCACCAGCAGCCCGGTCGCGATCGTCTTGTGGCGGCGCAGCGCGCTGCGAAGCGGGGCGTCCGGGTCGTCCTGCGGATTCGGCATGGGTGACTCCTAGCACGCAGCACGGCAGCACGCCCCCGGACGGTTTGCCGGGGCCGCAAGGCAATGTTATATTATAACCATGCTCTCCATCGCCGCCGGTGCCGGTCCCCGTCTGCTGCTCGCCCTGGCGCTCGTCGCCGCGGTGTGGCTCGTCGTGCTGTGGGCGGCCGCATGATCGCGCTCACCGACCTCACCTGCCTGCACGACCGCCGCCCCGCCGTGCACCACGTCTCCGGCCGGTTCGAGGCCGGCAGCCTCACCGCCATCGTCGGTCCCAACGGGGCCGGCAAGACCACCCTGCTGCGCACGCTGGCCGGGCTGCACACGCGCCACGAGGGCAAGGTGGTGCTTGGCGCCCGCGTCGCCCTGCTCCCCCAGGCGCCCACGCTCGACCGCGGCTTCCCCATCACCTGCGCCGAGGCCGCCGCCATCGGCTGCTGGGCGGAGACCGGGCTGTTCCGCGCGCTGCGCCGGCGCGACCGCATCGCCGAGGCGCTCGACACGGTGGGCCTGGGCGGCTTCGCGAACCGTCTCGTCGGCACCCTCTCCGCCGGCCAGTTCCAGCGCCTGCTGTTCGCCCGCCTGATCCTGCAGGACGCGCCGATCCTGCTGCTCGACGAGCCGTTCACCGCCGTCGACGCCCGCACCCAGGCCGACCTGCTGCGCCTGATCCACCGCTGGCACCAGGAAGGCCGCACCATCGCCGCCGTGCTGCACGACATCGACCTGGTGCAGCGCGAGTTCCCCCGCACCATGCTGCTCGCCCGCGACCTGATCGCCTGGGACGACACGCGGATCGCCCTCTCCGCCGAGCACCGCCTGCGCGCCCGCCTCACCGAGGCCTGGGCCGAGACCCTGCGCCCTCTGCCGGGCGGCGGCGTGATCCAGCCTGGCCGCCCCGTTGCGCTGAGCGCCATGCGCCGCGCGCTCACCAGCGCCTCGCGCTTTCGGTCGCCCGGCCACGCCGCTCGGCGTCTTCCTCGTCCTGCGCCGCATGAGCCTGATGAGCGACGTGCTCCGGCACGGCATCCTGCCCGGCATCGCCATCGGCGCGGTGGTCGGCGGCATCTCGGTCTGGGCCATGGGCATCGGCAGCTTCCTCGCCGGCCTCGCGGTGGCGCTGCTCGCCGGCGCGCTCGCGCGCGCCGCGGCGGCGCGAGGACAGCCAGCTCGCCGGCATCTACCTGATCGCGCTCGCCGCCGGCATCGCCATCGTCTCCGCCCGGCGCGGCATCGACCTCTCCCATCTGCTGTTCGGCAGCGTGCTCGGCGTGGACGACACCGCCCTGCTGCTGATGGCCGGCGCGGCCACCATCATCCTGCCCGCGCTCGCGCTGCTGTGGCGCCCGCTGGTGATCGAAAGCTTCGATCCCGAGTTCATGCGCGCCGCGGGCGGCCCCGGCGCCACGGTCCATCTCGCCTTCCTCGCGCTGGTCGTCCTCGCCGTCGTGTCCGGCTTCACCGCGCTCGGCACGCTGATGTCGGTGGGCCTCATCATGCTGCCCGCGATCGCCGCCAGGCACGTCGCCGTCACGCTCGGCGGCCAGTGCATCGCCGCCGCCGTCCTCGCCGCGATCGCCTCCTTGGCCGGCCTGCTCCTCTCCTACCACGCCGACATCCCCGCCGGCCCCGCCATCGTGCTCACCGCCGGCGCCCTCTGGCTCGCCCTCCTCGTCGCCGGCCCCCGCGAAAGCCTCCTCCGCCGCCTTGCCCGCCACGCCCATTACGCCGGATGATGCGCACCCAACCGGGAGCCACCGCCATGATCCGCCGCCTCCAGCCCGAAACCCGCCTCGCCGGCGCCGTCGTCCATGGCGGGCTCGTCCATCTCGCCGGGCAGGTCGCCGACGACACCAGCCTCGACATGGAGGGGCAAACGGCCGACATCCTGCGCCAGATCGACGCCCTGCTGGCCGAGGCCGGCACCGACAAGTCGCGCCTGCTCTCCGTCCAGATCTTCATCACCGACATGTCGCGCATCGGCGAGATGAACCGCGCCTGGGATGCCTGGCTCGACCCCAGCGCCAAGCCGGCGCGGGCCACCGTGGAGGCGAAGCTGGCCGATCCCGGCTGGCTGCTGGAAATGACCGGCGTCGCCGCCCTGCCATAGCCGCGCCATGTCCCGCCTCACCCTCGCGCTGACCGGCGACAGCATCGTCCAGCGCCGCATCCAGACCCGCCAGGATCCCGAGCTCCGCCCGCTCTTCGACCTCATCCGCGGCGCCGACATCGCCTTCACCAACCTGGAGGTGCTGGCCAACGACTATCGCGGCGATCCGGCGCTGGAGAGCGGCGGCTCCCATTTCGGCGCCCCCGCCTGGGTGCTGGACGAATTGCGGGAGGCAGGGTTCGGCCTGTTCGCCACCGCCACCAACCACTGCCTGGACTACGGCGTCGCCGGCCTGCTGCACACGATCGAGGCGCTGGAGGCGCGCGGCCTCAGCTTCGCCGGCATCGGCCGCAACCTGGAGGACGCCCGCCGCCCCGCCTACCACACCCACCCCAACGGCACGGTGGCGATGCTCTCCTGCAGCGCCACCTTCGCCAAGGGCCAGGAGGCCAGCGCCCAGCGCAACGACATGCCCGGCCGCCCCGGCCTCGCCCCGCTGCGCTACGAAACCGTCCACGAGGTCACCGAGGCGCAGATGGCCGCCCTGCGCGACCTCGCCGAGCAGCTCGGCATCGAGCCCCGCCGCCGCGAGTTCCTCAAGCTCGGCTTCGCCCACCCGCCCGAGGACCCGGCGGTCTTCCCCTTCAACGACATGCAGTTCCGCGTCGGCGACAAGGTGGGCGTGCGCACCAAGCCCCGCGCCAAGGACGTCGACGCCATCGCCCACTGGGTCCGCGAGGCGCGCAACAGCAGCGACCTGGTCATGGTCAGCTTCCACGCCCACGAGCAGGGCGACGACAAGGAGCAGGCCGCCGAGTTCCTCCAGCCCTTCGCCCGGCGCATGATCGACGAGGGCGCGGACCTCGTGGTCGGCCACGGCCCCCACCTCCTGCGCGGCATGGAACTCTACAAGGGCCGCCCGATCTTCTACAGCCTCGGCAATTTCTTCGGCCAGAACGAGCTGGTCCCCCGCATCCCGTCCGATTCCTACGACCGCTTCCGCGCCGACCCCGCGCTCAAGCCCGGCGAGGTCTATCGCCTGCGCACCGACAACGACACGCGCGGCTTCCCCGCCGACCGCCGCTTCTGGGAAAGCCTCGTCCCCGTCTGCACCTATGAGGGCGGCAGCCTCGCGTCCATCGAGCTGCACCCGGTCAGCCTCGGCCTCGGCGAGAAGCCCCACCGCCGCGGCCGCCCCCGCCTCGCCCAGCCCGACGCGGGCGCCGCCATCCTCGCCCGCTTCGCCGCCCTCAGCGCGCCCTACGGCACCACGCTCGAGGGCACCCGCGTCGTCCTGCCCTGAATCGGAACCTCTTCCGGCTTGGTTTGGCCACGAACCGGGACTATCAGCGCCGCGACCCATGGAGACCACGATGGACTGGACCGGCCGCAAGATCCTCGTCACCGGCGGCGCCGGCTTCCTCGGCGCCAATCTCTGCCACGCCCTCGCTGGCCTGGGCGCCCAGGTCACCGCGCTCGACGGCTTCCTGTTCGGCGGCGGCGCCAACCCGGCCAATCTCGACGGTGCGGCGGTCGAACTCGTCCGCGCCGACATCCGCGAGGGCGACCTGCGCCCCCTCTGCGAGGGCGCCGCCGTCATCTTCAACCTCGCCGCCCAGACCAGCCACATGGGCGGCCAGCGCGACCCCCTGGCCGACATCGCGGTGAACGCCGTCGCCCAGGTCCGCCTGATCCAGGCCGCCCGCGAGGCCGCGCCCGACGCCATCGTCGTCCACGCCAGCACCCGCCAGTTCTACGGCAAGCCCCTCCACCTCCCGGTCGACGAATCCCACCCCGTCAACCCGCCCGACGCCAACGGCGTCTCCAAGTTCGCCGGCGAGCAATACTGGATGATCGAGCACCGCACCGCCGGCCGCCCCGTCGTCAGCCTGCGCCTGACCAACTGCTACGGCCCCCGCCTGCGCATCCGCGACGCCCGCCAGACCTTCCTCGGCATCTGGATGCGCTGCGCGCTGGAGGGCAAGCCGTTCGAGGTCTGGGGCGGCGACCAGCTCCGCGACCTCACCTATGTCGACGACGTCACCGACGCCTTCCTCGCCGCCGTCGAGCCCGCCTGCCACGGCCGCGTCTTCAACCTCGGCGGCCCGCCCCCGGCCTCGCTGCTGGAAATCGCCGAGATCGTCCGCAAGGTCGTGCCGTCGGCCACCTACGTCACCCGCGAATTCCCCGCCGACCGCAAGACCATCGACATCGGCAGCTACCATGCCGACGACCACGCCTTCCGCGCCGCCACCGGCTGGGAGCCACGGGTCGGCCTGGAGGAAGGCATCCGCCGCTCGCTCGACTGGTACCGCCCCCGTCTCGCCGCTTACCTCTAGAGGTCCCGATGATCCCCCAGGC
>JBGAIK010000205.1:0-8644 GCA_044225615.1 Acetobacteraceae bacterium
GTGCGTGGGTGAGAAGGCAAGTTGAACAAAGAGGCAGCGAGACAGCGAGAAGACAAAAGATGAAATCTTCTCGCTGCCTCGCTGCCTCTTTGTTCACCTTCTTTGCTTCCCGCTGAGCCACCGCAGCGATGTTCACCGCCTTCGAACGCACCGTCGCCGGCCGCTATCTGCGTGCCCGCAAGGGTGAGCGCTTCGTCTCCATCATCGCCATCTTCTCGCTGGTCGGCATCGCCCTCGGCGTCGCCACGCTGATCGTCGTCACCTCGGTCATGTCCGGCTTCCAGACCGAGATCGTCTCCCGCGCCCTCGGCGTCTCCGGCCATGCCAGCATCGAGGCCTATGCCGGCCAGAAGATCGACAGGTTCGAGGAACTGACCGGGAAGCTCCGCGCCATCCCCGGCGTCACCTCGGTCCTGCCGGTGCTCGACGGCCAGGTCCTGATCTCCACCGAGCAGGCCGGCGCCCGTGGCGGCCTGGTCCGCGGCGTCACGCAGGACGACCTCAAGGCGCTGCCGGCCATCGGCAACCATGTCGTCGCCGGCAGCCTCGATGCCTTCCAGGGCGACGACGCCATCGCCATCGGCATCGGCCTCGCCAGCTCCTACCGCCTCCAGCCCGGCAGCCGCCTGACGCTGATCTCGCCGCAGGGTGCCGCCACCGCCTTCGGCAGCGTGCCGCGCGTGCGCGCCTTCAAGGTGGTCGCGATCTTCGATGCCGGGCTGTCCGACTACAACAATTCCGTCGTCTTCATGCCGCTCGCCATGGCCCAGGTCTTCTTCCAGAAGGAAGGCGGGGTCACCGGCTACCAGCTCCGCGTCGCCGACCCGCAACAGGTGGATGCGATGGTCCCCGCACTGCAAGCCGCCGTTGCCGGCCGCCAGGTGCTGCTGCGCGACTGGCGCAACGCGAACAGCCAGATCATCGGCATATTGCGGATCCAGAAGAACACGATGTTCATCGTGCTCGGCATGATCATCCTGGTCGCCGCCTTCAACGTGATCTCGTCGCTGATCATGCTGGTCAAGGACAAGACCGCCGACATCGCCGTGCTGCGCACCATGGGCGCCAGCGCCGGCGCCATCCTGCGCATCTTCCTGATGTGCGGCGCCTTCGTCGGCGTCTCCGGCACCCTGATCGGCACCGCGCTCGGCATCGCGGTCTGCCTGAACATCGAGGCGATCCAGGCATGGATCGAGAACCTGACCGGGGGGGCGGTGTTCGACAAGTCGGCCTTCCTGCTCACCACCCTGCCGGCCCATGTCGAATGGCCCGACGTCGCCCGCGTGGTCCTGCTCGGCCTCGTCCTCTCGCTGCTCGCCACGCTCTACCCGAGCTGGAAGGCCGCGCGCACCGACCCGGTGGAGGCGCTCCGTCATGAATGACCTGGGCCATAGCGAGCGGCTCCTGCTGCGCAACGTCACCCGCAGCTACGCCAGCGGCGAGGCCCGGCTCGACGTGCTGCGCGGCATCGACCTCACGCTCGGCGCCGGCGAGATCGTCGCGCTCGTCGCCCCGTCCGGCACCGGCAAGTCCACCCTGCTGCACATCGCCGGCCTGCTCGACAAGCCCGATGGCGGCCAGGTCATCGTCGCCGGCAAGGATGCGGGCGCCCTGCCGGACGCCGCCCGCACCGCCATCCGCCGCGACGCGATCGGCTTCGTCTACCAGTTCCACCATCTGCTGGGCGAGTTCACCGCGCTGGAGAACGTCACCCTGCCGCAGATGATCGCAGGCCAGCCCCGCCGCGCCGCCGAGGCCCGCGCCCGCGACCTGCTCGGCGCCTTCGGTCTCGCCGGCCGCGAGTCCCACGTCCCCGGCAAGCTCTCCGGCGGCGAGCAGCAGCGCGTGGCCATCGCCCGCGCGCTCGCCAACGCCCCCGGCCTGCTGCTCTGCGACGAGCCGACCGGCAACCTCGACGTCGCCACCGCCGACCGGGTGTTCGGCGAGCTTGTCGTCGCCGTCCGCCGCCAGGGCGCAGCCGCCCTGATCGCGACCCACAACCCCGATCTGGCCGCGCGCATGGACCGCATCGTCACCTTGCGCGACGGCAGGGTGGCCTGAATCGAAACCGGCCACCGGGCGCCGCGCCCGATGGCCGGTTTTCCGATGGCGGCGGGCGTATCAGCCGCGCCGGCGCGCCGCCCGGCGCAGCCCGATCATGCCGCCGATCGCGGAGATCACCAGCAGCGCGCTCGCGGGCTCCGGCACGGTGGTCGTCTGCGTCAGGGTCACGCCGTCGAGCAGCGCGAAGGGCGGCTGGCTGACGCCGGTCGGGTGGTTGGCCATGAAGGACAGCACCATCGTCGTGCTGGTGGCGACCAGCGACATCTGCTGCTGGACCCAGCCGGTAAAGCCCTTGGTCGTCGTGCCGTTCAGCGACACGGTCTGCGATGGGGCCTGGTTGGCCACCGAATTGCTCGCCGAGGTGCCCCAGCCGACCATCCACCGGTCGGAGGTCGCCGCGCTCGCGCCGCCCGACCAGACTGCGCCGGCCTCGGAAAAGCTCAGCGTGTAGCTGGCGTTCTGCACCAGGCCGGTGATGGTCTGGTAGATGTAGCAGCCGCAGGTGTTGCCGGCGTTTTCCCAGGCAAGCATGTTGTTGCCGCTGGCCACCGTGATCGACGGGACGCCCGACGTGTTGCCGGGATTGGCCAGCGTGATGCCGACGCCGTTGGCGGTGTAGCTGCTGTTGGCGTTGCTGGAGGTGATGATCCCGGCATAGCCGAAATTGTTGGTGGTGCTGAGCGTCCATCCCGACAGCGAGCCGTAGCCGGACTGGAAGCCGCGATCGCCGCCGCTGCCGGTGGTGAACGTCTCGAATCCGCCGTTGGTGACCAGCTGCGCCGCGGCCGGGTCTGCGGTCCCGAAGGCCGCCAGCAGCGTGGCGGCGACGGTGATGGAACGGGCCAGGTTGAGCATGTCAGGCGACTCCCTGCAGCGCCGGCCCGGGTGCAGGACAATCCCCCGGGAGCGCGGTTGTAACGCATGGCATAGCCAAGCAAGACTCATGCCGGCATAAGGTATCGTTGTTTATCAATCGGATACAATGTAACGAACTGTATATTGTATCCGCACGTAAAATTTACCGACTCGCTCCGCGCCGCATTGCGCCGCAGTCGCGCAGCCCCGGCCAGACCGGGCATGCCAGCACAGGGAAGATCGGCACAAGCAAGAGGTTCTTTTTTGAAAAAAAGAACCAAAAAACTTTTACCCGTTTGGTATGTAGCTGCACTGGCGCCGCCACGAGGTCAAAAGAAACAAAAGTCTTTTTGCTTCTTTTTCTTCAGAAAAAGAAGACCTTCCTTCTCCTTCCCTTCCCTCCCTGCTACGCTCGCCCGACTCGCCGGAGCCCACCCATGCCCCACGCCGATTTCGTCCACCTTCGCGTCCACTCCAGCTATTCGCTGAGCGAAGGCGCCATCAAGGCCGACAAGATCGCCGCCCTGGCCCGCGACGCGCTGATGCCCGCGGTGGCCATCACCGACACCGCCAACCTGTTCGGCGCCCTCGAATTCAGCCAGGCCTGCGCCGGCAAGGGCGTGCAGCCCCTCATCGGCTGCCAGGTCGCCCTCGCCCGCGCCGACAATCCGCGCCTCGCCCCCGACCCGCTGGTCCTCCTCGCCCAGGATGAAGCGGGCTTCGCCAACCTTCAGCGCCTCTCCTCCGCCGGCTTCCTCGAAACCGACCCCACGCTCAAGCCGCAACTGCCGCTCGAGCGCCTCTGCCGGCATGCCGAGGGCCTGATCCTGCTCACCGGCGGCACCACCGGCCCCATCGCCCGCCTGCTCGCCGAGGGCCAGAAGGAGGCCGCCGAGCGCCTGCTCGCCCAGCTCGCCGAAGCCTTCCACGGCCGCACCATCATGGAGCTGCACCGCCACGGGCTCCCGGCCGAGAAGGCGATCGAGCCCGGCCTGATCGCGCTGGCCGACCGCATGGCCCTGCCGCTGGTCGCCACCAACGACTGCTTCTTCGCCAGGCCCGAGATGCACGAGGCCCACGATGCCCTGCTCTGCATCGCCGAGGGCCGCACCCTGTCCGAGCAGGACCGCCGCCGCGTCACGCCCGAGCACTGGTTCAAGCCGGCGAAGGTCATGCGCGCCCTGTTCGCCGACCTGCCCGAGGCCTGCGACAACACGCTCGCCGTCGCCCGCATGTGCGCGGTGATGGCCGAAACCCGCAAGCCGCTGCTCCCGGTCTGCCCCAAGGTGCGCGAGGGCAGCACCGAAGAGGAGACGGTCCGCGCCATGGCCCATGAAGGGCTGGAGCGCCGCATGGACGCCAAGGGCGCCGACGAAGCGACCCGAATCCGCTACCGCGAGCGGCTGGACTACGAGCTCGGCGTCATCGCCAGCATGGGCTTCCCCGGCTACTTCCTGATCGTGGCCGACTTCATCCAGTGGGCGAAGTCGCAGGGCATCCCGGTCGGCCCCGGCCGCGGCTCCGGCGCGGGCTCAGTCGCCGCCTGGTCGCTCACCATCACCGACATCGACCCGCTGGAATTCAACCTGCTGTTCGAGCGCTTCCTGAACCCCGAGCGCGTGTCGATGCCGGATTTCGACATCGATTTCTGCCAGGACCGCCGCGACGAGGTGATCGCCTATGTGCGGCGCGAATACGGCGCGGACCGCGTCGCCGGCATCATCACCTTCGGCAAGCTCCAGGCCCGCGCCGCGGTGCGCGACGTCGGCCGCGTGCTCGGCCTGCCCTTCGGCCAGGTCAACAAGGTCGCCGAGCTGATCCCCAACAACCCGGCCAAGCCGGTCACCCTGCAGCAGGCCATCGACGGCGAGCCCAAGCTGCAGCAGATGCGCGCCGACGACGAGGCCGTCGCCCGGCTGATGGAGATCGCGCTGCAACTGGAGGGCCTCTACCGCCACGCCAGCACCCACGCCGCGGGCCTGGTGATCGGCGACAAGAAGCTCACCGAGATGGTGCCGGTCTACCGCGATCCCAAGTCCGAATCGCTGGTAACGCAGTATTCGATGAAATACGTCGAGCAGGCCGGGCTGGTGAAGTTCGACTTCCTCGGCCTCACCACGCTGACCATCCTCCAGCGTGGCGTGGGCTTCCTCGCCAAGGAGGGCATCGAGGTCGATCTCGGCCGCCTGCCGCTCGACGACGCGAAAACCTACGAGATGCTGCAACGCGCCGATGCCGCCGGGGTGTTCCAGATGGAAGGCCAGGGCATGCGCGACGTGCTGCGCTCCATGCGCCCCGACAAGTTCGACGACCTGGTGGCCGCCGTCGCCCTCTACCGCCCCGGCCCGATGGCCAGCATCCCCGCCTATTGCGCCCGCAAGCACGGCGAGAAATGGGAGGCGCCGCACCCGGCCATCCACGACATCCTGGCCGAGTCCTACGGCATCATGGTCTACCAGGAGCAGGTGATGCAGATCGCCCAGGTCCTGGCCGGCTACAGCCTGGGCGCCGCCGACCTGCTGCGCCGCGCCATGGGCAAGAAGATCCGCTCGGAGATGGATGCCCAGCGCAAGCTGTTCTGCGACGGCGCCACCGAGCGCGGCGTGGATGCCGCCAAGGCCTCGGAAATCTTCGACCTGATGGCCAGGTTCGCCGACTATGGCTTCAACAAATGCCACGCCGCGCCCTACGCGCTGATCGCCTACCAGACCGCCTGGATGAAGGCCAACCACCCGGTCGCCTTCATCGCCGCCTGCATGTCGCTGGCCATCCACAACACCGACAAGCTCGCCGCCCTGCGCCAGGAAGCCGCCCGCATGGGCATCCGCATCCTGCCGCCCGACATCAACCGCTCCGAGGCCGATTTCACCCTCGAACGCGACGAGACCGGCGCGCTCTGCATCCGCTACGCGCTGGCCGCGGTGAAGAAGGTCGGCTTCGCGGCGATGCAGGCACTGGCAGCCACCCGCGCCGGCCGCCGCTTCGCCGACCTCGCCGACCTCGCCGCCCGGGTCGATCCGCGCCAGCTCAACAAGATGCAGATCGAGAACCTGGTCCGCGCCGGCGCCTTCGACGGGCTCGAGCGCAACCGCGCCCGCGTCTTCGCCGCCGCCGAGACGCTGCTGCGCCGCGCCCAATCGAACGTGGAGGAGCGCGCCAGCGGACAGATCGGCCTGTTCGGCGGCGGCCAGCCCGAACCGATCCGCCTGCCCGCCATCCCCGACTGGGACCCGCTGGATCGCCTGGGCTTCGAGGCCGAGGCGGTCGGCTTCCACCTCACCGGCCACCCGCTCGACGCCTATGCGCAGACGCTGCGGCGCCTCGGCGTGGTGCCCTCCAACCAGATGGAGGCGCTGGCCCAGCGCGGCCCGCAGCGGGTGAAGCTCGCCGGCGTGGTGGTGAACAGCAAGGAGCGCATCACCCGCACCGGCAGCCGCATGGCCTGGGTGCGCCTGTCGGATGCCGGCGGCAGCTACGAGGTCACCTGCTTCAGCGAGGTGCTGGGCCGCGCCCGCGAATTCCTCGCCGAGGGCAGCAGCGTCATCGTCAACGCCGACCTGCGCCTGGAAGGCGAGGCGCTGCGCATCACCGCCAACGACGTGACTCCCCTGGAGCAGGCCACCCAGCAGGCCGGCGGCGGCATCCGCGTCTGGCTGCGCATGACCGAATCGGTGGCCCATATCCGCACGCTGCTGGACCGCGAGGGCAAGGGGAAGGGCCGGGTGGTGCTGATCCCCCGCATCGGCGACGACCAGGACGTCGAGATCACCCTTCCCGGCGGCTTCAACATCTCCCCCCGCCTGGCCCAGGCGGTGAAGATCCTGCCGGGCATCGAGCGGGTCGAGGATATCTGAGCCGCGGCACCCGCGCGGCCCGTTCCGCGCCAGGGCATGACAGCGCCGCCGGGTTTGTGTAGCCTTGCCGCTGTAACGCTACCATCGCGGCAAAGATCGCGACGGCAATGAACAACAAGTCAGGGGAGAAACGACATGATCTCGGCCAATCGTCGGACCGTGCTTGCCGGCGGCCTGGCGGCCCTCGCGGCACCCAGCATCGCCCGCGCCCAGTCCCGCAGCTTCACCTTCGCCTATGACCAGCCGCGCAGCACCGGCTACGGCATCCTGGCGGACATCTTCAACGACAAGCTCAAGGCGGTGAGCAAGGGCACCCTGTCCACCGAGCAATTCCCCGGCGCCCAGCTCGGCCAGGAGCCGCAGATGCTGCAGAAGGTGCGGTCGGGCGACATCGACTTCATCATCTCCTCAACCGCCAACGCCTCCACGCTCGCGCCCGAATCCGGCGTCTTCTCGCTGCACTACCTGTTCAGCAGCGAGGCCCACCTGACCAAGGCGATCGCCGACCCCGCCGTGGTCGCAGCCGTGCGCGGCATGTTCGCCCAGCGCGTGCAGGGGGCCCATGTGCTCGCCGTCGCCACGCTCGGCCTGCGCTACATCTACAGCAAGAAGGAGATCCGCACGGTCGCCGACCTGAAGGGCATGAAGGTGCGGGTGCAGGCGACCAAGACGGAGGACACGCATTTCCCCGCCTACGGCGCCCAGGTCGTGCACATGCCGTTCGGGGACGTCTACACCTCGATCCAGACCGGCGTCGTCGACGCCGCCGAGAACGGCGTGAACGTCTACTTCTCCAACAAGCACTACGAGGTCGCGCCCGTCCTGTCCTGGACCCAGCACGAGGCCAACAACTCCGTCGTCTGGGTCAGCGACAAGGTGTGGAGCAGCCTCAGCGCCGAGCAGAAGGCCTGGGTGCAGGAGGCGGCCGACACGGTGGGCCGCGAGCAGCCGGCCCGCGCGCTGAAGCTGGAGGAGGAGAGCGCGGCGAGGTTGCAGAAGATCGGCGTCAAGCTGGTGCGCGACACCGACAAGTCCGGCTTCATCAAGATCGCCGCACCGATCCAGGACCAGCTGGCCAAGGAACTCGGCCCCAACGCCGAAAAGATCCTCGCCCTGGTCCGCGGCATCAAGTGACGCGGCACTGCGCCTGACGGGCGGGGCCTGGCGCCCCGTCCGCCCATCCCACAGGAGCCGCAATGGATCATCTCGTGCTGGTGTCGCCCCGCCAGCGCCACCTGAAATGGCGTTGTTGCGACCGGCTGGAAGCGGCCGTGATGCTGCTGTGCGGCGTGGCCATCACCGGCTTCACGCTGACCGTGTTCTGCGACGTCACCAGCCGCACCGTCGGCCGGCCCTGGCTGTGGCTGCAGGAGGCGACGACGCATTTCTTCGTCTATGGCGTCTTCCTCGGCACCGCGGCCGCCACGCGCCGCAACGACCACCTCTACCTCTCGGCCATCGTGGAAAGCCTGCACGGCCGCACCCGCATCTTCTTCGAGGTGTTCACCCGCGCCGCCGTCCTCGCCGTCGCCCTGTGCCTGGTGGTGTTCGGCTGGCAGAACTTCCTGCACGGCTTCGGCTCCAAGCGGATGCCCTCGCTGACGCCGGAGGCGACGCTGACCGCCGCCATTCCGATCTGCGGGCTGCTGGTCGCGCTGTTCACGATCGAGCAGCTGGTCAACGGCCTGCGCAACGGCTTCCCCGATCCCGCGCCGGCGCCGGCCGCAACCGAGGGGGCGTTCGAGTGAGCAACGGCCTGATCCTCGGCATGATGGCCTTCCTGTTCCTCGGCCTCGGCTACATGGGCGTGCCCGTCGCCTTCGCCATCATCGCCGGCGTCCTGGCGGCGACCGCGATGACCCAGATCAGCC
>JBGAIK010000206.1:0-8665 GCA_044225615.1 Acetobacteraceae bacterium
GGTCGGGCAGCGGCGGCGGGGCGTCGGGTTGGGCGGGGGCGATGGGCAGCGGCGTCGGGGCGAGGCGGTAGCCGCGGCCCGGGACGGTGGCGATCCAGCCGTCGCCGAGGGCCTTGCGCAGGGCGGAGATCTGGACCTGGAGGTTGTTCTCCTCGACCACGAGGCCGGGCCAGACGGTGGCGAGCAGCGTGTCCTTGGAGAGGGTCTCGCCGTTGGCGTCGAGCAGGGCAGCCAGCGTGTCGAAGGCGCGGCGGCCAAGGGGCACGGGCTGCCCGTCGCGCAGCAGGCGGCCGCCGGGGCGGTCGAGATGATAGGGCCCAAACGCGGTCATGGCGGCGGGCGCGCTCATTCGGGAATGCCGGCGAGGCGCATGGCGGCGATCAGGCACTCGATATATTCCGAGCGGTAGGGAGCCGCGCGGCGGCGGACATCGCGCAGCGTTTCCGGGCGGATGGCGAGGTGCGCACGGGCAACCTCACGGGCATCGTCCAGCCGACCGGCGTCGACCAGGACAAGGATCAGGTCGGGACGGCCAACGGTGATGCCGACCGTGGTGGCGATCGAGCGCCGTATGAGGGCAATGCCTTCCTCCAGCGCCCCGGTCTTGCACATGGCAAGGCCAAGCCCGAAGTCGATGATCCGCATGTTGGGATCAAGAGGGCTCAAGCGCTTGGCCTTGCTGAGGTCCTCGAAGGCTGCGGACCAGTCGAGGTCCCACAGCTTGATCCAGCCGCCAATCGTAAGGACAAGCGGGGACTTGGGGTTGATCGCGCGCGCGCGGTCCATGGCGGCGCGGCCGGTCCCGATATCGCGGCTCAGATAGGTGTATCCGCGCGCGGCGTAGCTGATGGCGAGCGGATCGTCGCCCGCCTTTGCCAGCGCCCGTCGGGCGTGATCAAGCGCCAGTTCGGCCTCTGGCGTGCCGCGCGTGTGGAGGTTGAATTGGTGCGCCATGACGGAGCCACATGTCGCGGCGAGGGCTCTGGCCAGGACAAAATTCGGGTCGGCTGCGATGGCATCGTTCAGCAGCCGCCATGCTTCGGTGACGCTTTCTGCGGTCAGGCGGTCGAACGCAGCCAGGGCGCGCAGATAGAGGTCGTAGGCAGACGTGCTGCTGGTGGGTTTGGCAAGGGCACGGCGGATCTCGGCGTCGCGCAATGTGGGCTCGATTGCCGCAGCAACGGCCTCGGTAACCTGGTCCTGCAGGTCAAAGATGTGTTCGAGCGTGCCCTCGAAGCGGCCTGCCCATAGGTGCGTGGCAGTGGCGGCGTCGACCAGCTGGCAGGTGATGCGCACTCTGTCGGCCGCCTTGCGAACCGAACCTTCAATGAGATAGCGGACGCCGAGGTCGCGGCCGACCTGGCGCGGGTCGATCGGTCGGCCCTTGTAGGTGAAGGCCGAGTTGCGGGCGATGACGAAGAGGCCGCCGACGCGGGAAAGGGCGGTGGTGATGTCGTCCACCATGCCGTCGGCGAAATACTCCTGGGCGGGATCGTCGGAGTGGTTGGCGAACGGCAGCACGACCAGGGAAGGACGGTCGGGCAGCGGCGGCGGGACGTCGGGTTGCGCGGGGGCGATGGGCTGTGGCGCGGCGGTGAGGCGGTAGCCGCGGCCCGGAACGGTGACGATCCAGCCGTCGCCGAGGGTCTTGCGCAGGGCGGAGATCTGGACCTGGAGGTTGTTCTCCTCGACCACGAGGCCGGGCCAGACGGTGGCGAGCAGCGTGTCCTTGGAGAGGGTCTCGCCGTTGGCGTCGAGCAGGGCGGCGAGCGTGTCGAAGGCGCGGCGGCCGACGGGCACGGGCTGCCCGTCGCGCAGAAGGATCCCTCCGGCGCGGTCGAGCCGGAACGGGCCCAGGCTGGGTGCGCGATCGCCGGCCGGACTCATGCCGCTCCCTCGGTGCAGGAATGTTCAGCGCCGCGCCGGGCAGAGTAGGGCGCGTGGCGCCACAACGTCCAGCGGTTGCAACGAAAGCGGGCGCCGAGGTGTTGTCAGCGCGGTACGGCCGCGAGGAAGCGGGCGCGCCATTCGGCATTGAGCGGGCTCGACTGGCGGGTGAAGCGCAGTTGGGCCGGGACCGCGGGGGCAGGCAGGCCGAGCGCGGCGGCGAGGCGGCCGAGTTCGGGCTCGGGGCCGGCGCAGAGGGCCTCGTAGGTCACGCGAATGGGCGTGATCGCGTGCGCCGCGAAGAACGCCTCGAACTGGCGGTGCTGGTCGGCAAAGGCGTCGCGCTGGGCGGCGAGGCGGGCGGCGTCGTAGACCGGGGGCTGGCGGACAGGCTGGAAGGCGGCCCAGGCGCCGGTCTGGCGGGCGATCTCGAAGGAGATGGCCTGGTCGAGCTTGTCCGCGCGCTCGATCAGCACGAAGCGGGCGCGACGCAGGCACTCGGGCAGCAGGCCGGCGGCATCGAGGACCGGAACATGGGAGAGGGCGAGCTTGGCCGCGTAGCGGCCGGCGACCGCGTCCCAGCGCATGAGTGCGGCGAGGCAGGCGGCGACGGAGGGCAGGCCCGTGCGGTCGGCGAGGCCGGAGAGCTCGTCGTGGTTCAGCACCTCGGCGGCCAGGTTGATGCCGCCGGTGGCGGCCAGCAGCTCCGCCAGGTGGTTTGAGCCGCTGCGGTTGGTGAAGCACAGGAACACGAGGGCAATGTCCGCCGGCAGCTTGACGGCGGGGCCGAGGCCCGGGCCGAAGCGCGTGCGAAGCCGGTCGAGGTGGTAGCTGTGCGGGCCGGGCGGAAGGGTCATGCCTTGGCGGGCAGCGCCCAGGCTGGAAGCCGCGCCGCGTGGGATGCAAGCGCATCGGCGTGAACCAGCGTGAGGCCGATGTCGTCGAGGCCCTGGACGAGGCAGGTCTTGCGGAATTCGTCGATGTCGAAGCGGATCGTGGTGCCGTCGGGCAGGGTGATGGTCTGGGCGGGAAGGTCGACGGTCAGGCTCGCGGCGTGGCCGAGCCGGGCCGGGGCGTCGGCGACGGCGATGGTCAGCAGGCCGTTCTTGCTGGCGTTGCCGGCGAAGATGTCGCCGAAGCTGGGCGCGATGACGCAGCGTATGCCGCCATCGACCAGGGCATAGACGGCGCCCTCGCGCGACGAGCCGCAACCGAAATTGGCCCCGGCGACCACGATCGGGGCGGCATCCGGCCGGACCGGGAAGGCGTTCTCCCGCGTGCGCAGGTCGTGGAACAGGAACTGGCCGTAGCCGGCGCTGCGCGGCTTGCGCAGGAAGCGGGCGGGGATGAGCTGGTCGGTGTCCACGTTGGCGCGGTCGAGGACGGCGACGGTGCCGGTAAGGGTCGTGAAGGGGGTCATGCAAGCCTGCGGACGTCGGTGATGCAGCCCGCCACGGCGGCGGCGGCGGCCATCGCGGGGGACATCAGGTGGGTGCGGGCGCCGGGCCCCTGGCGGCCTTCGAAATTGCGGTTGGAGGTGGACGCGCAGCGCGTGCCGGGGGCGACGAGGTCGCCGTTCATGCCGACGCACATGGAGCAGCCGGGGGCGCCCCAGTCGAGCCCGGCCTCGGCGAAGACGCGATCGAGGCCCTCGGCCTCGGCCCCGCGCCGGACCTGCTCGGAGCCCGGGACGACAAGTCCGGGAATGGTTGCACGGCGGCCGCGCAGCACGCCGGCCGCGGCGCGCAGGTCGGGCAGGCGGGCGTTGGTGCAGCTGCCGATGAATACCCGGTCGATCGGGATGCCCTCGAGCGGGGCGTTGGGCGCGATATCCATGTAGGCGAGCTGGGCGGCGATCCGTGCGCGGGCGGCGGCGTCGGGCGCGGCGTCGGGGTCGGGGACGCGGGCGGTGACGGGCAGGGCGGCTTCCGGGCTGGTGCCCCAGGTGACGGTGGGGGCGACGGCGCCGGCGTCGATATGCACCTCCTGGTCGAAGGCCGCGCCGGGATCGGTGGGCAGGGTGCGCCAGTCGGCCAGGGCCTGGTCCCAGAGGGCGCCCTTGGGCGCGTGGTCGCGGCCCGAGAGCCAGGCGTAGGTGGTGTCGTCGGGGGCGACCATGCCGGCGCGGCCGCCGGCCTCGATGGACATGTTGCAGATGGTCATGCGCGCCTCCATCCCCAGCGCGCGGATCGCCGGGCCGGCATACTCGATGACATGGCCGGTGGCGCCGGCGGCGCCGATGCGGGCGATGACGGCGAGGATCAGGTCCTTGGCGGCGACGCGGGGGTGCAGCGTGCCGTCCAGCGTGATGCGCAGCGTGCGCGGGCGGCGCTGCCAGAGGGACTGGGTGGCAAGCACATGGGCGACCTCGGAGGCGCCGATGCCGAAGGCCAGGCAGCCGAAGGCGCCGTGGGTGGAGGTGTGGCTGTCGCCGCAGACCAAGGTGAGGCCCGGCAGGGTGAGGCCGAGCTCGGGGCCGATGACGTGGACGATGCCCTGGCGGGCGTCGCCGCGGCCGAAATGGGCGATCCGGTGGCGGGCGGCGTTGGCGGCGAGGTTGGCGACGAGATGGGCGGCCTCCGGGTCGGCGATCGGGCCGGCGTGGCTCGGCACGTAGTGGTCGGCGACGGCGAAGGTGAGGTCGGGGCGGGCGAGCGGGCGGCCGGAATGGTCGAGCATGCCGAAGCCGTGGAAGCTGCCGTCGTGCACCAGATGGCGGTCGATCCAGAGCAGCGCGGTGCCGTCGGGGCGGGTGGCGACGACGTGGCGGGTCCAGATCTTGTCGAACAGCGTGCGGGGCAAGGCGGTTCCTCGGGGCCGCATTGGTTACGGCGCGGCCTGATGCGTGTACGATAGGGTCTGCTGTCGAGGAATGCGAGACTCATGGATGAATTGAGATCGCGCCTGGCCCGGCCCGCGCCGGTGCTGGCGCCCGGCGTGTACGACGCGCTCTCGGCCGCGCTGGCGGAGGAGGCGGGGTTCGAGTGGGCGTACCTGTCCGGCGCGTCGATCGCCTACACGCTGCTGGGCCGGCCGGATATCGGGCTGGTGTCGATGACCGAGGTGGCCGAGGTGATGGCGCGCATCCGCGAGCGGGTGGCGCTGCCGGTGATCGTCGATGCCGATACCGGCTTCGGCAACGCGCTGAACGTGCAACGGACCGTGCGCGTGTTCGAGCGGGCGGGGGCGAGCGTGATCCAGCTGGAGGACCAGTCGTTTCCCAAGCGCTGCGGCCACCTCCAGGACAAGCGGCTGATTCCGGCCGCCGAGATGGCGGGCAAGATCCGCGCCGCGGTGGACGCGCGGACCCGGGCGCTGGTGATGGCGCGGACCGATGCGATCGCGGTCGAGGGCTTCGCCGCCGCGCTCGACCGGGCGGAGGCGTATCTCGAAGCCGGGGCCGACATCCTGTTCGTCGAGGCGCCGGAGGATCGCACGCAGATGGAGACGGTGTGCGCCCGCTTCGCCGGGCGCGTGCCGCTGCTGGCGAACATGGTGGAGGGGGGGAAGACGCCGCTCGCCTCGGTCGAGGAGCTGGGCGGGCTGGGCTATCGGGTGGTGATCTTTCCCGGCGGGCTGGTGCGGGCGCTGGCCTGGGCGGCGCGCGAATACTTCGCCTCGCTGCAGGCGCACGGCACGACGGCGCCGTTCCGCAACCGGATGTTCGACTTCCAGGGGCTGAACGGCCTGCTGGGCACGGAGGGGATGCTGGCCCGGGGGCGGGCCTACGACGCATGAGCCTCGATCCCGTCACGCTGGCCGTGCTCAAGGGGCGGCTGGAGCAGATCGCCGACGAGATGGACGCGACGCTGTTCCGGGCGGCATTCAACCCGACGATCGCCGAGGCGCACGACGCCTGCCACGGCATCTATGACCGCGCGACCGGGGCGACGCTGATCCAGGGCAAGTCGGGCCTGCCGATCTTCGTCGGCGTCATGGCCTTCGGGGTGAAGGCGGTGATCGACAAGTTCGCCGGCGAGAATGCGCCGGCGGACGGGGACGTGTTCATCTTCAACGACCCGTATCTCGGGGGCACGCACCTGTCCGACCTGCGGCTGGTCCGCCCGGTGTTCCACGAGGGTGCGCTGTTCTGCTGGCTGGCCAGCGTGGGGCACTGGCACGACGTGGGCGGCGCGGTGCCGGGCAACTACAACCCGGCGGCGACCGAGTATTTCCAGGAGGGCGTGCTGATCCCGCCGGTGCGGCTGGCCACGTGCGGGCGGACGAACCAGGACATCGTCGACATCCTGCTCGCCGCCTCGCGCCTGCCGGTGAGCGCGTTCGGCGACCTCAACGCGCATCTCTCGGCGCTCGATCTGGGCGTGGCGCGGATGGCGGCGCTGCTGGCGGAGTATGGCGGGGCGGTGGTGCTGGAGGCATTCGGCGAGCTGACCGCACGCGCCGCCGCCATGCTCCGCGCCGAGATCGCCGCACTGCCGGACGGGACCTGGGTGGAGGAGGATTTCCTCGACAACGACGGCAGCGCGGACGTGGCCCTGCCGATCCGCTGCGCGGTGACGGTGGCCGGCGAGCGGCTGACACTCGATTTCACCGGCTCGGCGCCGGCCTGCGCGGGCCCGGTCAACATCAGCGCCGCGACCACGATCGCGAGCGTCTATGTCGCGATCAAGCACCTGTTCCCGGAGGTGGCGGCCAATTCGGGCGTGCTCGATCCGGTCGAGATCGTGCTGCCGCCCGGCTCCCTGCTCGATGCGGCACGGCCGCGGCCGACGGGCGGCTACACCGAAACGATCCTGCGCATCATCGACGTGCTGTTCTGCGCCTTCGCGCGCATCCGGCCCGACCGGGCGGTGGCGAACGCCTATGGCACGATCAACGCGCTGTCCATCGCCGGGCGGCGGGCGGATGGCGGCCGCTGGGTGATGTTCTCCTTCTTCGGCGGCGGGCATGGCGGCTCCCCGGAAGGGGACGGGCTCTCCCACGGCAACCCGCCGATCGCCACCGCCATCATTCCGCCGGTCGAGATCATGGAGGC
This sequence comes from Acetobacteraceae bacterium, assembly GCA_044225615.1. Taxonomy (GTDB): domain Bacteria; phylum Pseudomonadota; class Alphaproteobacteria; order Acetobacterales; family Acetobacteraceae; genus CAIYPH01. The sequence goes on from JBGAIK010000206.1 coordinate 6,884, forward strand.
GGCCTATCCGGTGCGCTTCACGCGCTGGGCGCTGCGGCCCGGCTCGGGCGGCGCGGGCACGCATCGGGGCGGGCTGGGCGCGGTGTACGAGATCGAGTTGCGCGACGCGGCGGCCGAGCTGTTCGTGTTCGCCGAACGGGCGCGGTTCGCGCCAAGGGGCGTGCTGGGGGGCGGCCCCGGGGCGATGAACGTGGTGGCCTACGAGCAGGCGGACGGATGGCATGCCCCGGCGCTGGCGTCGAAGGTCGTCGGGGTGAAGCTGGCGCACGGGCAGCGCATCCGGCTCGAAAGCCCGGGCGGCGGCGGCTGGGGCGATCCGGCGGGGCGCGATCCTGCGGCCGCGGCGCGGGACGCGCGGCTGGGCTACCTGGCATGAGCCGGCTGGTGATCGGGGTGGATGTCGGAGGCACGTTCTCCGACTTCTTCCTGTTCGACGAGGCGACCGGCACGGCGCGGGTCGGCAAGGTGCCGAGCACGCGCGGGCGGGAGGCGGACGGCTTCGCGGCCGGGATCGCCGCACTGGCGCCGCTGCCGGCGCTGTCGGCCATCGTGCATGGCACCACGGTGGGCACCAACGCGCTGCTGGAGCGCAAGGGGGCGCGGGCAGGGCTGATCACCACCGCGGGCTTCCGCGACGTGCTGGAAATGCGCCGGCGCGACCGGCGGCAGACCTGGGGGCTGACCGGCAGCTTCACCCCGGTGATCGACCGCGATATGCGCCTCGAAGTGGCCGAGCGGACGCTGGCGGACGGCTCGATGCTCGAGCAGGTGGACGCCGAGGAGGTCCGGGCGGCGGCACAGGCGCTGCTGGCGAAAGGGGCGCAGGCGCTGTGCATCGTGTTCCTGCACGCCTACGCCAATCCCGCCAACGAGCGCGCCGCGCTGGCGGCGGCGCGCGAGGTGTGGCCGAACCCGCATGTGGCGATCTCGTCCGACATCCTGCCCGAGATCCGCGAGTTCGAGCGCACCAGCACCGCGGCGCTGAACGCGGTGCTGCAGCCGGTGGTGGGCGGCTACCTGGCGGCGCTGGATGCGCGGCTGCGGGCGGGCGGCAGCACGGCCGAGTTCCTGATCGTGCAGTCCAACGGCGGGGTGATGAGCCTGGAGACGGCCTCGCGCCTGCCGGTGCGCACCGCGCTGTCGGGGCCGGCGGCGGGCGTGATCGCGGCCGCCCACATCGCCCGCGCGGCCGGGTTTCCCGACGTCATTACCGGCGACGTGGGTGGCACGAGCTTCGACGTGTCGCTGGTCGCGGGGGGCGCCCCGTCGCTGGCGGCGCAGACCACGCTCGAGTTCGGCATGGTCGTGCGCACGCCGATGATCGAGATCCTGTCGATCGGCGCGGGCGGCGGGTCAATCGCCTGGGTGGACAAGGCAGGCATCCTGCAGATCGGGCCGGAAAGCGCGGGCTCCATCCCCGGCCCGGCCTGCTACGGCGCCGGCGGGACGCGCCCGACGGTGACCGATGCGCAGGTCGTCCTGGGGCGGATCAACGCGGCGCGGCCGATCGGGGCGCTGCCGGCGCTGGACGTGGCGGCGGCGGCGGCGGCGATCCTGCGCGAGGTGGGCGGGCCGCTCGGCCTGGACGCGACGGCGGCGGCGGCGGCGATCCTGCGGGTGGCGAATGCCCGCATGGCGGGCGCGCTGCGGCTGGTGTCGATCGAGCGCGGGCACGATCCGGCGCGGTTCACGCTGATGCCGTTCGGCGGCGGCGGCGGGCTGCACGCGGCGGCGCTGATCCGCGAGGTCGGGCTGGCGCGCGCCCTGGTCCCGCGCTTCCCC
>JBGAIK010000207.1:0-8546 GCA_044225615.1 Acetobacteraceae bacterium
GGGTGGTGTCCACCATGCCGGCGGTGGCGATGCCCAGCACGCCCAGCCGGTCCACCACCATCGCCCCGCCGCCGCCGGTGGTGGTGACGATCCGCACGGCCCGCCTGGGGGCGGACGGCGGTTGGGCGCCGACCAGCAGCGGCGGCAGCTCCAGCAGCGTCTCCAGCATGTCCACCCGCACGATCCCGAGCGCGCGGAAGAATGCATCCGCCGCGGCATCGGAGCCGGCCAGCGCCCCGGTATGGGTGGTGGCCAGCGCCGCCCCCTGCTCGGAGCGGCCGAGCTTGTAGGCGACGATCGGCTTGCCCGCGGCGTGCGCCCGCCTTGCTGCGTCCGCGAACTGCTCGGGCCGCCGGATCGTCTCGAGGAAAAGCAGGATCGCGTCGGTCCCGGGATCGTCGACCAGCATTCCGGCCACCTCGCCGGCGGAAAGATCGGCCTCGTTGCCGGTGCCGATGATCTTGGCGAACCCGAACCCGCGCGCCGCCGCCCGCGACAGCAGCGTGCCCATCACCGAGCCCGACTGCGAGACCAGCGACCACCGGCCGGGCACCAGGTGCTCCGCCTCCAGCGCGGCGTTCACGCTGCACGCGGTTGCCGCCGGCACGTTGATCACGCCCATCGAGTTCGGCCCGAGCAGCCGCATGCCGCCCTCGCGCGCCCGGTCCACGATCCGCGCCTGAAGTGCGACACCCTCGGCCCCGGTTTCCGCGAACCCGTCCGCCAGCACGCAGGCCACCTTCACGCCTTGCGCGACGCAATCGGCCACGGCGGCCTCGACATGCTCGGTGCCGACCAGGATGTAGGCGAAGTCGATCGGCCCCGGCACGTCGCGCAGGCTGGCGAAGGCCGGCTCCCCCAGCACCTCGGCGGCGCGCGGGTTCACCGGGAACAGCGCGCCGGGGAAATGGTGCCGGCGCAGATAGACCTGCGCGCGCGCGGTCAGGCGCGACTTGTCGGTGGAGGCGCCGATCAGGGCAATGCGGTCGGGCGAGAAGAGTGCGCGCATGTGGGTCTAGATGATCGCGCCATGCGCCACCGCGAGCGCTTCGAGCTGGGGCAGCAGGGGCTTCAGTTCGCGGGAGATGTTCTCGAAGAGCACCGAGTCATCGACGCCGAAATAGCCATGGATGATCCGATTGCGCACGGCGGCCATCGTTGTCCATGGGATTTCCGGATGCGCCAGCTTCAGCTCCTCGGGAATGTGGCGAACCGCCTCGCCCAGGATTTCATATCCGCGCATCACGGCGAAGCGGGTCTTCTCGTCCTCGAGATAGGCATCGAACGTCATGCCCTCCACGAAGCGGATCACCGAGCGGCACGCCTGCGCCATGTCTTCCAGGAAATCGCGGTATTCCCTGGGAGCGCTCAAAGGGGAACAGCCTCGGCCCGAACCCGCTCGCCGATCCAGCGCTTCAGCGCGTCCACCGAGACGAGATCGACCCGGAAGCCTGTGAGAGCGCCGAGCCGTTCCTCCAGGGCCAGGAATTCCGAGAGCGAGAGCGGCCCGTTGAACTCCACCAGCACATCCAGGTCGCTGTCCGGACGCGCGTCGTCCCGCATCCGCGACCCGAACAGCGCGAGCGACGCGATCGGCCATTCCGCCCGCAAGGCGGGCAGGGCCGCACGCAACACACGGATCGTCTCTTCTGCCGTCTGCATGGCGCCGGATGATAACATGTCCGGCGCGTGAAGCATCACTCCGCGATCGCCTGGTAGGCCAGCACCCGCAGCTCCTTGCGGATCGGATAGGTCGAGCTCGGCAGCAGCTGCGTCAGCAGCACCACCGCCATGTCCTCCTTCGGGTCGCACCAGAAGGCCGTGCTCGCCGCCCCGCCCCAGGCATACTCGCCGGGCGAGCCGATGATCTGCGCGCGCGCCGGGTCGAGCATGATGGAGAAGCCCAGCCCGAAGCCGATCCCCTCGTAGTTGCTTTCGGAAAACCGCGGCGTGCCCATCGCCGCCATGTCGCCGCCGAGATGGTTCATCGTCATCAGCTCGACCGTCTTGCGCCCCAGCAGGCGCACGCCATCGAGCGTGCCGCCGCCCAGCATCATGCGGCAGAAGCGCATGTAGTCCCCGGCCGTGGAGACCAGCCCGCCGGCGCCGGAGGCGAAGGGCGGCGGCACCAGATACTGGCTCTTCTCGGGATCGTCGAACAGCTTCATCCCGCCCGCGTTCGGCACGTAGTTGGCGGCGAAGCGGGCGCGGCTGGCTTCCGGCACGTGGAACCCGGTATCGACCATGCCCAGCGGCGCGATCACCCGCTCGGCCATGAAGCGGTCGAACGGCATGCCGCCGTGGATTTCCACCAGCCGGCCGATCACGTCGGTGGCGATCGAGTAGTTCCACGCGCGCCCCGGCTGCGCCATCAGCGGCATGGTCCCGGCGAGGTCGGTCATCTGCTCCAGGCTTGGCGGGTTCGCGGGCCGCCCGTTGACCCAGACGAAATCCACCCCCTTGGCGTTGTAGATGGCATCCACCGGGTGGTTGACCATGAAGCCGAAGCCGAGGCCCGAGGTATGGGTCAGCAGGTCGCGATAGGTGATGTCGCGCATTGCCGGCACGGAATCGTATTTCAGCGCGTTGCCGGTGGTCAGCACCCGCTGGTTGCGGAAGGTCGGCAGCACGGTGCCGACCGGATCGTCGAGCTGGAAGCGGCCTTCCTCGTAGAGCATCATCAGCGCCACCGAGGTCAGCGGCTTGGTCATCGAGTAGATGCGGACGATGGTGTCCTCGGTCATGGGCGCACCGCGCTCCACGTCGCGCAGCCCGGCCACGCGCGAATACACCGTGCGCCCGCGGCGCGAGATCGCCACCGACAGGCCCGGCAGCCGGCCCGACGCGATCCAGCGATCCATCCACCCGTCGATGCGGGCAAGACGCGCGGACGACATTCCGGCATCCTCGGGGCGTGCGGCGGCCATGGCGTTCTCTCCTTCGGCAACGCGCCCGATGCTGCCGGGCCAGGCCGCGCCCGGCAAGCCGTGCGGCTAGATCAGCCGCCCCTGGTCGTCCCGCGTCTCCGGCCCGTCCACCCGCGCCCGCCCGTCGCCGAACTGGCGGTCGCGCTCGCGCAGCGCCTCGCGCAGCCCCTGCTCCTTGGCCAGCTTGCGGAATCGCCGCGTGCCCGGCGCCAGATGTGCCCGCCCGTCATTCTCCGCCGCCAGCCGCTGCAAGGTGCGCGCGCCCATCAGTTCCAGCCCGAGATTGACGATGCGCTTGTTGGCCGCCAGCAGGTCGGGGTCGATCAGCGCGAACCGGTCGGCCAGCCCCTCCACCTCCGCCTCCAGCAGCCCGGGCGGCACCGCCTTCATCACCAGCCCGATCATCGCCGCCTCGCGGCCGGTGATCGTGTCGCCGGTCATCAGAAGGCGCTTGGCCCATTGCGGCCCGCAATTGTACAGCCACATCTGGTTCGGCAGCGAGCCGAGGTCGCGCGCCGGCGGGAAGCCGAACACCGCGTCGTCGGCGGCGATCACCATGTCGCTCAGCAGCGCGATGTCGGTGCCGCCGGCGATGCAGAACCCGTGCACCTGGGCGATCACCGGCTTGTGCATGTCGAACAGCGCCATGCGCAGCCGCTGGCCGCGTTCCAGGCGCCAGATGTCGTCGTCGATCGTGCTGTCCTCGTAGATGCTGCCGCCGCGGCGCGGCACCTCGCCGCCCGGGCGGTTCAGCCCGGGGCTGATGTCGTAGCCGGCACAGAAGGCCGGCCCCGCCCCGCGCAGGATCACGCTGTGCACCCGCTTGTCGTCGTCGGCGTCCCACAGCGCCTCGGCCAGCTCGCCCAGCAGCGCCAGCGACAGCGCGTTGCGCTTGGCCGGCCGGTTCAGCGTGATCCGCGCCCGGCCGCGCTCGACGGCATAGTCGATATGCTCATGCCCGGCCATCCTGCCCTCCCCCGGCGTGTCGTCTCGCCGCCCAGATGAAACCATCCGCCCGCCGCGGTCCAGCGACGGCGCGGCCGGAGGGGGGCGCGCGGGTCAGGCCGGGATCGCGTGCGCCGTCGCCCGCCCGATCGCATCGGCGCGCGCTGCCAGCCGCGCCCCGCCCGCGGTTCCGATCTCGAAGGCGGACAGCGGGTCGATCGTGATCTGCAGCAACGGCCGGAAATCCAGAGTGGCGCGATAGGCGGTCGTATCGAAATCGCCCGTCTGGAGCGCCGCACCTCCGGACAACGCGATCGTTCCGGCGACGATGGAATGCGGCCCGAACACGGACGGACTGGCGGTGAGGGTCCCGGCGACGCCGATGCGGGTTCCGGCTCCATCCAGGTTCAGCTCTCCCTGCTGCTGGAAGCTGTCGGCCTGCAACACCGCGGCATTGCCGAGCGACAACCCGGCGAAGACGGTGGTGACCGCACCGACATCGAAGGTGCCATCAAGCGTGACCGGGCCCTGCAGATCGAGCACCGCGGCCTGGCCAGGGCCGACGATGGCGACCGCGGGGTTGACGATGGACACGGTATCGGCGCTGCCCGGTGCGACCAGCGCCGGGTCCTGGGCGTTGGTGACATCGGCCCAGTTCGCGGCCGTTGCCCACGCGCCCGACACGCCCGCATGCCAGCTGAAACTTGCTGCCATTTCCTGCCTCCGTCGTGATATCTGTGCGGTAGCTTAACGTGTGTCCAGGCTCTGGCCAGCCGTCGGCGGCACGAATTGCGCCGCTCACGCAGAAGTTTGGAAATGGCCGGCGATATTGTTGCTGATTCGCCTCAGATCACCGGCCCCGGGCGTCCGGCGAAGGTGCGGCGCAGGTAGGCGAACATCACGAACTCGCCCGCCGCGATCACCGCCCCCACCGCGAGCGAGAAGACGGTCAGCAACCCCATGCGTCCCTGCGGGTGCAGCACCGGCAGCACCGCGGCGAACAGGACATAGCCGACCGCGATGCCGGCGGCCTGGGCGAGTGCATAGGCGGCGATCTCGAACCCGGCCGTGGTGCCGCCGCCGGCGCGGCGCACCACCTCCGGCGTGCCCCCGATATTCGGGCGCAACGCCAGGAAAATGGCGAATCCGATCGCGGCCCAGACGGCGCCCTGCGCCAGGCCGACAAGCGTGACCCCCACCGTGCCGAAGCGGGCGAAGGCCCAGCCGAACAGCGCCGGGACGTAGAAGCGCGACGTGGCCCAGCCGGCCGCCACCCTGATCACATGGGCGCAGGCGTAGGCCAGGATCTCCTGCCGGTCGGTCAGCCGTGGCCGTTCCATGTCCCGGTCCTTCCCGTTGCGCCGGATCGGCCTATGTTACGGTCCGGTCCGACCGGAGGGAACCATGCCGCGCCCTGGATCGCGCCTCGCCGTCCTGCACCTGGTCCTGCTCCTGCTCGCCGGCCCGGCGCTGGCCCAGCCCGCCGCCGTGACCGGGACGATCACGCAAGCCGATGCCGCCGCCATCACGCTGCGCGACGAGGCCGGCGCCGCCCAGCGCCTGCCGCTCGCCGCCGGCCTGCTCGTCCTGCGCAACGTGCCAGCCACCCTGGCCGACATCCGCGCGAACGACTATGTCGCCTCCGCGGCCCTGCGCGGCACCGACGGCAGGCTGCATTCCGTGGAATTGCGCATCTTTCCCGAGGCGTTGCGCGGCGCGGGCGAGGGCCAGCGCCCGATGGCGCAGGCGGGCCAGACCATGACCAACGCGACGGTGGCAGGCACCGCGCTGGCCAACGGCAGCAACACGCTGAAGGTGACGTTCCCGGGCGGCGAGTCGGAGCTGGTGGTCGATCCCGGCGTGCCGGTGACCCGCATCGAGCCGGGCGACCGGGCGCTGCTGGTGCCGGGGGCAAGGGTGCGGGCCCAGCGCGGCGCGGACGGCGCGGCGGTGCGGATCATGCTGCTGCATTAGCGCCGGTCATCAACCGCCGGCGCGCGCCGCCAGCGCCGCGTCGAGCTCCGGCAGCAGCACGATGCCGTCCTGGTCGCTGCCGGAGGAATGACCACGATCCAGGTGCGGGCGCCGCCGCTCGTTCGCCGGCGCATGCGGCACGCTGGCCGGGATGTAGACCTGGTCGCCGGTCTCGGCGATCAGGCACTGCTCCAGTCGCGCGCCGTAATGGACCGAGCACCGGCCCTCCAGCATGAAGGCGATGGTCTCGATCCCGTCATGGTAATGCGCCCTGGCCCGGGCGCCGGGCGGCATCGGCAGCACGTTCATGCACAGCCTGGCGGCGCCCACCGTCTCCGCCGAGGCGCCGGCGCCGTAGGTGAAGCCCTGCCGGCCGACATAGGTCTGGCCCGGCTTGACCACTCGCACCCTGTCCGCCGCCGCGGCTGCCATCGCCACCTCCCCTTCGCCCCGCGCCAATCTGCGCCGGGCCGGCATCACGGCGCAACCGTCGCCGCCGGGTCGCGGGTGAAGGCCAGCATCCGCTGGTTGCGCGGGTGCCGCCAGCCTTCCGGCAGCGCCATGCGCCAGCCTGCCAGCCCGGCGGCGAAGCGGGCCAGCATCGCAGGCGTCGCGTGGAACGGATCGCGATCGGGCCAGGTGGTGATCCCGCCCGGGTCCTGCGCGAAGCCGCCAGGGCCCTCGGGCGCCAGGAACAGCGTGGCGAACAGGCGTCCACCCGGCCGGAAACAGGGCGCGACCGCTTCCAGGCAGGCGGCCAGCGCCGCCAGCGGCTGGTGGGTGAAGACCGAGTGCGCGAGGCCGAAGTCGAACACCCGCCCGAAGCCCGACAGGTCGAACCGGTCGGTCGCCGCGAAATTCGCGCGCGGGAAGCGATCGGCGAGCCCCGCCGGCAGGATCTCCCGCGCGTAGCCGGCTTCCAGCAGCTCGGCGCGTAGGTCGATCGCGTGGTAGTTGCCGGAGTCGAGCCAGGGGATCAGCTTCACCCCGGCGCGGAAGCTGCCGGCGCCGATATCGATCAGCGCGTGGCCGGGCAGCAGCCCCTGGGCGCGCAGGAAATCGGCCTGGAGCGTGCCGATCTCATCCCACAGCCCGCCGATCACCCCGCGATGGTCGCCCGCCGCCACATGATGGGCGACCAGCGCCGGGTCGTGATACCCGCTGCTCAGACCGGATCCCAGGAGAACACCTCCCCCGACCGGTCGAGCGGCATGTAGGACCCCTTCAGCGCCGGGTGCGCATGCTCGGCGATCAGCTCCGGCGTCCAGCCCTCGCCGCGCTGCACGCTGCGCATCGGCCGCGGCGAGGACATCAGGAAGATCTCGTTGTTGCGCACCGCGAAGACCTGGCCGCTGACCTCCTTCGCCGCGTCGGAGGCGAGGAACACCGCCATCGGCGCGTTCTTGTCGGGCGTCATCTGCTTGATCTTCTCGACGCGCGCCTTCTGCTCCGGCGTCTCGGCCGGGATCGAGCCGGTCATCCGGCTCCAGGCGAAGGGGGCGATGCAGTTGCTGCGCACGTTGTAGCGCTTCATGTCGAGCGCGATGGATTTCGACAGCGCGGTGATGCCGAGCTTGGCGGCGGAATAGTTGGCCTGGCCGAAATTGCCGATCAGGCCCGACGTGCTGCTCATATGCACGAAGGCGCCGCTTTCCTGCTTGCGGAAATGCTCGGCGGCGGCGCGGCTGACGTAGAAGCTGCCGTTCAGATGCACGTTGATCACCGCGTTCCAGTCGTCCGGCGTCATCTTGTGGAAGATCACGTCGCGCAGGATGCCGGCGTTGTTGACCACGATGTCGATGCGGCCGAAGGCGTCGATCGCGGTCTGCACGATGCCGCGGGCGCTGTCCCAGTCGGCCACCGAGTTGGTGTTGATCGCCGCCTGGCCGCCGCGCTGCTCGATGATCGCCTTGGTCTGCTCGGCCGGCGTGGCGCTGCCGCCGTCGCCGGTGACCGAGACGCCGAGGTCGTTGATCACCACCTTGGCGCCGGCGAGGGCCATCATCAGCGCGATCTCGCGGCCGATGCCGCCGCCGGCGCCGGTGACGACGGCGACCTTGCCATCGAGCATGGGGGTGGACATGCGGCGCATCCTCCAGCGGTTCGGGTGGCGAAAGCTATGCCCGGCCCGCCCGGCCCGCAACGTCAGGCCACCCCGGCCTCCTCCGCCTGGGCCACCAGCTCCTCCTCGGCGGCCAGGTGCAGGCCGATCACCGCCTCCAGCACGTAGAGCAGGCGCCGCAGCTCGCGCAGCTCGGCCGGCGAGGGGGCCGCATCGTCCAGCAGGTCGGCCAGCGCCCCGAACCGGGCGACGAGGTGGTCGATCTCGTCATGCATGCGCGCCATCGGGCCGAGCGGGTCGCGCCCGCCCAGGCGGCGCGCCAGCACGGGGAAGGTGTCGCGCTCCTCGGCGCGCTGGTGCGGCAGGATCAGCGTGCGCAGCGCATCGGCGACCGCGCGCAGGTCGCCGGTCGGCGCCGTGTCCGCCTCCATCGAATCGGCCAGCCGGCGCGTGCGGTCGAGCAGGGCGCGGAAGCGCGCGTGGTCCGCCAGCAGCCGTGGCACGCCGGCCGCCTGCGGCAGGGCTGCCGGCAGCGCCGGGCCGGACAGGGCGCGCAGCGCGTTCAGGATCACCGCGACGTCGATCGCCTCCTGCAGCAGCGCGCCGGCCACCGGGGGCAGGTAGCCGAAGGCGGCGGC
>JBGAIK010000208.1:0-8495 GCA_044225615.1 Acetobacteraceae bacterium
AAGCCGATCGAGGCGGCGCCGGTCGCGCCCAAGCCGGCACTGCGTCCGCTTGCGCCGCGCCTCGGCCGCAGCGTCGCCTGCTGCTGGCCGATCGGCGAGCCGGGGACGCCCAGCTTCCGCTTCTGCGACGCCGATGCGACGCAGGGCAAGCCGTACTGCGCCGACCATGCCGCGGTGGCCTATGTGAAGGTGCGCGACCGGCGCGAGGACGCGGCCTGAGTCCGGGCCGTGCCCGCCTTCGCCGGCACAGCGCTGCGGAAAGCCTGATGCGTCCCTGCCCCGGCCTTGCGCGCCCCGCGCAGGCCGCCGGCGGCTGATCCGCGCCAGCACCGGTTCCAACGGCCTGCGCCCCGCGAAGCCAGGGCCGGCCCCGGGGCGGCCGCAGGCCCCTGCCGTCCCTTGCCGCACCTGGAATCTGTCCCATCTCTGCCGTTCCACCCCGTCCGCGCGACGCAATCGGCAAGGCGCCAATGCCCCCCAACTCCTCCGACGAAGATTCCGCGCTTCCGGCCTCCGCCCGCATCCGCGCCCGCATCCGCCGCGCCAAGCGGCGGTTCCATGCCAACGACAACATCTCCGCCTTCCTCAAGCCCGGCGATTTCGACGCGCTGCTGGAGGAGGTGGCGGGCAAGATGCAGGGGGTGCTGGAGAGCCTGGTGATCGACACCCAGAGCGACCACAACACGCAGGAGACGGCGCGGCGGGTGGCCAAGATGTACCTGACCGAGGTGTTCCGTGGCCGCTATGCGCCGGTGCCGGAGGTGACCGAGTTTCCCAACGCGGAATCGCTCAACGAACTGATGATCATCGGGCCGATAACGGTGCGCAGCGCGTGCAGCCACCATTTCTGCCCGATCATGGGCCGGCTGTGGGTGGGGGTGATGCCGAACGAGCATTCCAACCTGATCGGCCTGTCGAAATACGCGCGGCTGGCCGACTGGATCATGAGCCGGCCGCAGATCCAGGAGGAGGCGATCACCCAGCTGGCCGACCTGCTGATGAGCAAGGTCACGCCCGATGGGCTCGCCGTGGTGATGCAGGCCGATCATTTCTGCATGCACTGGCGCGGCGTGAAGGATGCCGAGGCGCAGATGGTCAACAGCGTGATGCGCGGCTCCTTCCTGCGCGACGCGGCGCTGCGGCGCGAGTTCCTGTCGCTGATCAAGCTGAAGGATTGAGGCGCGATGCTTGTCCGCTGCATGTATGCGAGCCGCGCCGCCGCCGGGCTGGACGGGGCGCAGGTCGATGCGATCCTGGCGCAGTCGCGCCGCAACAACGCCGCCCGCGGGATCACCGGCATACTGTGCTTCACCGACGAGGTGTTCATCCAGGTGCTGGAAGGCGGGCGCGACGAGGTGAACGAGCTGCTGGCGACGATCCTGCGCGACGCGCGCCATGCCGGGCTGCGCATCCTGACCTACGAGGAAATCCCCGAACGGCGGTTCGGCCACTGGTCGATGGGGCAGGTGAACATCGCCAAGGTGAACACGGCGCTGCTGCTGAAATATTCGGCACGGGCGGAGCTGAACCCGTTCGCGATGCCCGGCGCCGCGACCATGGCGCTGCTGGCGGAGCTCGTGGCCTCGGCCTCGATCGTCAGCCGTGGCTGAACGGTTCGACGTCGCCTACCTGCTGCTGAGCGGAGCGAGCACGGCGGCGCGCGGGCCGGAAATCCTGGCCGGGCTCGTGGGGCTTGGCTTCGCGAGCGTGATCGCGCTGCCGACGCCGAATGCGGCGCGCGTGGTGTCCGCGCGGGAACTCGGCGCGATGGCCGGGGTGACGGTCGTGGAGTCCTATTTCGACGCCGCGATCCGGCCGCGGCCGCCGCGTGGCGTGGTGCTGTTCGCGCCGTGCAGCTTCAATTCGCTGAACAAGCTGGCCCAGGGCATCGCCGACAGCCTGGCGCTGTCGGTGGCCGCCGAGGCGATCGGGCGGGGGACGCCGGTGATCGTGGCGCCCTCGCTCAACCAGCCGCTGCTGGACCACCCGGTTGCGCGGACCTCGCTGGCCCGGCTGCCGGAGTGGGGGGTGCGGATGGTGCCGCCGGTCGGCACGCTGCTGGCGCCGACCGGCGTGCTGCTGGACGCCGTTCGCCCCTACGCGCGCCAGAACGGCTTGCCCGACTCGTAGGCGGCGGCGGCGCGCGACAGGCCGAGATCGCGCAGGTCGCGGTCCTCGAGCTCGGACAGCGCGGCCCGCTCCCAGGCGCGGCGGCGCCAGGTGGCATAGGCGGCGCGGAGCCGCGGCAGCAGGCCGGTCGCAGAAGCGGGGCTCATATGGCCAAGAGTGGTGGCGGACATGGAGGCTTTCCTTTCTCGCCTGGATACGTCTTCGATGAACGGAAGATGGGCGCCGGCGGCCGTTTCCACAAACGATCATTTGTCCCATTTCGCATGAATTTAGTTCATGCTATTGTGGCGGCATGAGCACGCTCCTGCCGTCGCTGAACGCCTTGCAGATGTTCGAGGCCGCGGCGCGGCACCTGAGCTTCACGCTGGCCGCGCGCGAGCTGAACGTGACCCAGACGGCGGTGAGCCACCAGATCCGCCGGCTGGAGGAGCAGCTGGGCGTGGCGCTGTTCGTCCGCCGCAACCGCCGGCTGGCGCTGACGCGCGAGGCGGAGGAGTACGTCCCCGCCATCCGCACCGCGTTCGAGGACATGCGCCAGGCGACGGGCCGGCTGCGGCGGTTCCGCCCCGACAGCGTGCTGACGGTCAGCACCACCATGTCGCTCGCGGCCAAGTGGCTGGTGCCGCGCCTGGGGGGGTTCCAGGAGGCCAATCCGGGCATCGAGGTGCGGATCAGCACCACCATGCGGCTGGTGGATTTCCGCGGCGAAGGGATCGACGTCGCCATCCGCTTCGGCCATGGCGGCTGGCCCGGGCTGCGCGCCGACTGGCTGATGGCCGAGGACATCTTCCCGGTGTGCAGCCCGGCGCTGCTGCCACGGCTGCGCGCGCCCGCGGACCTGGCGCAGCACACGCTGCTGCATGTCGATACGCGCCGCGACGAATGGCAGCTCTGGCTGACCGCGGCCGGCGTGCCGGCGGCGCTGGCGGCCCGGCCGAGCCTGAGCTTCGACCAGCGGCTGATGGCCTTGCAGGCGGCGATGGACGGGCTCGGCGTGGCGCTGGGCTACGAGCGGATCATGGAAGCGGACCTTGCGGCCGGGCGGCTGGTGGCGCCGTTCACCGGGGTGCGGTTTTCCGAGCGGCCGGCCGGCTACTACATTGTCGCGCCGAAGGAGACCGCCGAGATGCCGAAGATCGCCCGCTTCCGGGACTGGCTGATGGGCAGCGTCACGCCATGAGCGCGCCGCTGCCGGGCCCGACCTCGCATACCTATTTCTCCCAGCGGCTGCGGCTGCACTACGTGGACTGGGGCAACCCGGAGGCGCCGCCGCTGCTGCTGGTGCATGGCGGGCGCGACCATTGCCGCAACTGGGACTGGGTGGCGGCGGCGCTGCGCGGGGACTGGCACGTGATCGCCCCCGACCTGCGCGGGCATGGCGACAGCGAGTGGGATTCCGACGGCACGTACACCATGGCCGGCTTCGTCTACGACCTGGCGCAGCTGATCCACCAGCAGCGCCTGGCGCCGGTGACGATCATCGCCCATTCGCTCGGCGGCAACATCGCACTGCGCTACACGGGGCTCTACCCCGAGAACGTGCGCCGGCTGGTGGCGATCGAGGGGCTCGGCCCGTCGCCGCGCATCCTGGCCGAGCGCGCCGCGGAGCCGCCGGACGCGCGGCTGCGGCGCTGGATCGAGGAACGGCGTGCCCTGGCCGGCCGGCTGCCGCGGCGGTATCCGACGATCGAGGACGCGTTCCGGCGGATGCAGGAGGAGAACAGGCACCTCTCCCCCGAACAGGCCCGCCATTTGACCGTGCATGGCGCCAACCAGAACGAGGACGGCACCTACAGCTGGAAGTTCGACAGCGCGGTGCGGGTGAGCCCCCCGGCCGACATGGCGCAGGCCGAACTGGAGCAGCTGTGGGCGCGGATCACCTGCCCGACGCTGCTGGTCTACGGCCAGGAGAGCTGGGCATCGAATCCCGAGGCGGACGGGCGGCTGCGGCATTTCCGCAATGCGCGGGTGGCGAGCTTCGCCCAGGCCGGGCACTGGGTGCACCACGACCAGACCGAGAGGTTCCTGGCCGAGGTCAGGGCGTTCCTGTAGCCGCCCTCACCACAGCGTATAGCCGCCGTCGATGACCAGCGACGCGCCGGTCATGTAGCGCGAGGCGTCGCTGGCGAGGTAGACCGCCAACGGCCCGAGATCCTCGGGCTGGCCGAAATCGCCCATGGGGATCTGCGCCCGGGTATTGGCGATCATCTCCGGCCGTTCGCGCGCCCAGCGCTGGTTGGGCTCGGTCATGAAGGTGCCGGGCAGGATTGCGTTCACGGTCACGCCGCGCGGCGCCCAGTCCACCGCGGTCGCGCGGGTGAAGTGGATCACGGCGGCCTTCGCCGTCTCGTAGTGGCGCCCGGCGATGCCGCGGTTGGCGATGAGACCGCTGATCGAGGCGATGTTGATGATCCGCCCCCAGCCACGCCCCAGCATCGCCCCGCCCACCAGCCGGGTGCACAGGAAGGTCGCGGTCAGGTTGAGGTCCAGCATCTCGCGCCAGGTGTCGAGCGACTCCTCCTCGATCGGGACGTTGATGCGCCGGCCGCCGATATTGTTGATGAGGATGTCGATCGGGCCGAGCGCCAGCGCCGCGGCGCAGGCGCGCTCGCACTCGGCGGGGATCGCCGCGTCGGCCTGGATGGTCCAGGCCTGGCGGCCGAGCGCGCGGATGTCGGCGGCGGTGCGGGCGAGGCTCTCGGCGTCGCGGCCGACCAGCACCGCGTCGGCGCCGGCCTCGGCGACGGCGAGGGCCATCTCGCGGCCCAGGCCGCGGCTGCCGCCGGTGATGAACAGCCGCCGGCCGTCAAGCCTGAAGCGATCGAGCACCGCCATGCGCGTTCTCCTGTCGCGTGCCCGGGTCGTGGATGCGGGAGGGCACGACGAGCAGGGCTCATACCACGGCTTGCCCGCCGCCTGGTGCCGATACCGGCGCGGATTCCAGAATCGGGAGGGCTTGTCAGTCCATCAGTATGATGGCGGCGACGGCCAGGCCCAGGCGGCGACGGTCGACCGAGTCGGGCTGGATGTCGCTGACCTTGACGAAGCGCGGCACGGTGATGGCCAGGACATTGACGCCGTCGGCGAGCCCGGAGAGCCGTGTTTCCAGCGTGCACCATGGGCCGTCGGGGTCGGTGATGCGGAATGGCAGGGGACGGCCGCCGAGCTGGAGCTGGACCTGGTCGACCGGATAGTCCTTGCCGATGCCGAGCACGCGCAGGCGGATGCGGGCGCTGGGGGCCGGGGCGACGAAATGGATGCGGGCCGCCGGGCCTTCGCTGATCCAGGCGAAGCCGGAGGGGTCCCAGGCATGGAACCCCTGGCGGCCGGGCACGGCGTCGAGCCTGGCCCAGGCGCCGAGGGTGGGGCTGAACAGCATGCGCAGGGCGGGCGGGGCGGCGGGCGTGCCGGCCAGCCGGGCCAGCCGGTCGCGGAAGAGGGCAGCGGCCTGCTCGTAGAGCACGAGGTCGAGCGTGTTGCGCTCGATGATGGCGTGAATCATGGGCCAGGCGTGGCCGCCGCCCTCGCGGCTGGTGGTGTTGAGCATCATCTCGTCGAGGGCGAAGGGGACGCCCCAGCGGTGCTGGATGATGCGGTGGGTGCCGGCCATGTCCTCGGCGAGGCCGAAATCGATGCGGCCGAGCAGGTCGAGAGCCTTGCCGATGAGTTCGGGATGATCGGCCGAGCGAAGGTAGTCGGGATGGCCGGTGGCGGTGAAGGTGCCGTCCCCGGCGAGCATGCGCGTCATGCCGTTGGTGATCTGCGACTCGATCGCGCCGGGCGGGACGGCAAGGAACTCGTCGAAGGAGAAGCCGGGGCGCAGGCCGAACTGCGCGATGTCGGGATTGGCGCGTTCGAAGCGGAACAGCGACATCACCCGGGCAACCGGGTGGCGCAGGATGGTGAAAGGCCGGAAGCGGTCGAGCCTGTGGCCGATCACGTCGACGGGCAGATGGCCGTAGAGGCAGGCGAGACGCCCGTCGGCATTCTCGGCGGCGCGGGCGATGCGCTCGTCGCGCCCCTGGGTCTCCATCGCGACGGCCTCGACCTGGGTTTCGCCGAAGAGGTTGCCGATCGTGGTGAAGAGGCTGGTCCCGGCGGTCTTGGGGATGTGCAGGAACAGGATCGGCCGGCCGTCCTCCGCCGCGTGCGCGTCCGCCGTGGGCTGGATCGCAGGCGAGGGAAGGAGGTGGTCGGTCACGCGCGCGGCCTTTCGGGCATGCAGGCGGCTGTATTGCGCCGGTCCGGTTCGGCTTGCAAACCGTTGCGGGATACAAAGAGTGACAGCCCGCCGGCCAGTACATTCCCCTGGCGCGTCAATCACGCTTTCGTGAGATCGCGATGGGCCGGATCAGCCCAGGCGAAGCTCCTCGCGCACGACGTTGATCCACCAGGCGACGCCGAGCGGGATGATGTCGTCGTTGAAGTTGAAGTGCGGAGTGTGGACGGCATGGGTGGGGCCGGACGCGGCGACGCCGTTGCCGATGAAGATGAAGGCGCCGGGCTTGGCCTCCAGCATGTAGCAGAAATCCTCGCCGCCGGTGATGGGCGGGCTGTCGGGGGCAACGTTGTCGCTGCCGACGAGGGCGTTGGCGGCGGCAATGGCGGTGTCGGTGTGGTCCGCATGGTTGACCAGCGGCGTGGTGCCCCAGTTCAGCTTCACTTCCGCGGTGCAGCCGTTGGCGGCGGCCATGGCGTGGGCGAGCTCCTCCATGCGCCGGTCGAGGATCGCCTGGGTGGCCTTGGTGAAGCAGCGCATGGTGCCGGTCAGCTCGATCTCGGCCGGCATGACGTTGGAGGATTGGTTGGAGCCGCCATGGATGGAGCCGAGGCTGATCACGGCGGCGTCCAGCGGCGGGACGTTGCGGCTGATCACGGTCTGCAGTGCCATCACATACTGGGCCTGGGCGACGGTGACGTCGGTGGCGAGGTGGGGGGTGGCGCCGCCATGGCCGCCGGTGCCGCGGAAGACCACCGTCCAGCGGCCGGCGGCGGCGAGGAAGGGGCCCTTGCGGATGGCGAACCTGCCCACCGGGATGCCGGGCATGTTGTGCATGCCGTAGACCGCGTCACACGGGAAGCGCTCGAACAGCCGGTCCTTGAGCATGGCGGTGGCGCCGCCGCGGCCCTCCTCGGCCGGCTGGAAGATGAGCTGGACGGTGCCGGAGAAGTCGCGATGCTCGGACAGATACTTGGCCGCGCCCAGCAGCATGGTGGTATGGCCGTCATGGCCGCAGGCATGCATCACGCCGGGATTGGTCGAGGCGTAGGGCAGGCCGGTCTGCTCGGGAATGGCGAGCGCGTCCATGTCGGCGCGCAGGCCGATCGAGCGCTGGCCGGGCAGCCGGCCGCGCACGGTGCCGACGACGCCGGTGACGCCGACGCCCTCGGTGACCTCGATGCCCCACTCGCGCAGCTTCGCTGCAACCAAGGCCGCGGTGCGCGTTTCCTCCAGCCCCATCTCGGGGTGGGCATGGATATCCCGGCGGATGGCGGTGAGCATGGCGTGGTCGGCGCGGATCGCGTCCATCGTGGCGGCGTCGGTCATGATTGGCTCCCGGGCAGGGTGAGGTTGCCGCATCAGGCCATGAAGCGGGGCGGGCGGCAACCGCGCGACCTCCCCAGGCATGCCGGTGTGTGGCAGGGTGCGGCGAAGCGGGTTCGGGAGTGACACGATGCGTGCCAGGGGCGTGGCCCTGCTGCTTGCCCTGCTGCTGCCGGCGGCGGGTGCGCTCGGGCAGAAGCTGATGGCGGTGCAGGCCTTCGCGCCCGGCAGCATGGCGACCGTGCTTGGGCGGCGGGTGGTGGACCCGTCGGGGGACGAGATCGGGCGGCTCGTGGACCTGCTGGTGGATCCCGAGGGCAAGCCGCGGGCGGCGGTGCTGGACGTGGGCGGATTCCTGGGCATCGGCACGCGGCGCGTGGCGGTGGTGTGGGAGGCGCTGCGCTTCGTGCCGGCCGAGGCCGATATCCGCATCGTCCGCGACCTGACGATGGAGGAAGTGTCGTCCGCGCCGGAGTTCCGCGGCGGCGACCAGCCGGTGCAGGTGCTGATGCCGACGCCGCCGAAGCCGCCCCGGCTGCCGTGAAGCGGGCATGAGCCGTCTTCCCAGGCGCGCGGCCGAGGCTGCGCCCGATCGCGGGCTTGACGCGCTGAACCTGCTGACGGCGGCGATGGGCACGGCCTATGGCGGGTTCATCCCGGTCTACCTGACCGCGCAGGCCTGGACGCAGACCCGGATCGGGCTGGCACTGACGATCGCGACCGTGGTCTCGACGCTGTTCCAGATTCCAGCCGGCATGCTGGTGGACGGGCTGGGGCCGCGGCGGCGGCGGCTGATGTGGATCGCGGTGACGGTGATCGG
>JBGAIK010000209.1:0-8479 GCA_044225615.1 Acetobacteraceae bacterium
CTCGGCATGCAGCAGCAGTCGCCCGCCCGCCTCGCCGCGCCAGCGTTGCGCGGCGATGGTCCAGGGCTCGGCCAGGCCGCGCCGCGCCCAGCGCCGTTCCAGCCCCTCCCACCCCTCGCGCAGCCGCCCGCCCAGCAGCAATGTCGTGCCCAGTGCATAGGCGGCGTCGGCATGGCCGGGCTCGGCCGCGAGGGCGGCGCGCAACTGCGCTTCCGCGGCCGCGAGTTGCCCCTGCGCCACCAGCGTCAGCGCATGGTTGTG
This sequence comes from Acetobacteraceae bacterium, assembly GCA_044225615.1. Classification (GTDB taxonomy): domain Bacteria; phylum Pseudomonadota; class Alphaproteobacteria; order Acetobacterales; family Acetobacteraceae; genus CAIYPH01. The sequence goes on from JBGAIK010000209.1 coordinate 262, forward strand.
CAGCGCGTCCGCGGCCCCCGACGCGGCGAGCGGCGCGAGCAGCGCGGCCGATTCGTCGAGCCGCCCGCGCTCCCGCAGCAGGTTCCCCAGCCGCGCTGCCACGTCCGCCAGCCCCGGCGCCAGCCGGTGCGCCAGCCGCAGGCAGTCCTCGGCCTCCGCCGTCGGCCCCAGCGCCGCGGCCAGCCCCGCCAGCGCCGCCACGCTGTGGGGGCAGGCATCCAGCGCCAGCCGCAGCTCGGCCGCCGCCTCCCCGGCCCGCCCCAGCGCGTGCAGCGCGGCACCCAGGTTGATCCGCGCATCCACCGCGCCGGGATCGAGCGCCAGGCAGGCCGCGAACGCCTCGGCCGCGTCCGCCGCGCGTGCCTGGCGCAGCAGGGCGAGGCCCAGATTGTGCAACGTGTCGGCCGCCCCGGGCGCGAGCGCCACCGCCCGGCGCAGCGCCGCCTCGGCCCCCGCCGCGTCCCCGGCGACGAGCCGCGCGGCGCCGAGATTGGCCTGGAACAGCGCCACCTCCGGCCGCAGCGCCACCGCCCGTGCCAGCTCCGCCAGCCCCGCCGGGTCGCCCGCCTGATGCAGCGCCAGCCCCAGCAGGTGGCGCCCGTCGGCATGGTCCGGCGCCGCGGCAAGCCCCCCGCGATAGCGGGCGGCCGCCTCGGCCAGCCGCCCGGCGCGGTGCAGCGCCAGCCCCTCTTCCAGCCATGCGGTCGCGGTGTGCATGGCCCATGGTCGCAGCCGGAAGCTACGGAAGGGCTAACGCGGCCGGCGCGCTACGCCTCCTTCGCGCCGTCGCCCAGGATCACCGTGGTGCCCGACACGCCCACCACCCGCAACGTCGCGCCCTCTTCCGGCGCCGGCGTGTCGCGCGCCAGCCGCGCCGACCAGTCGCTGTCGCCGATGCGCACCCGCAGCTCGGGCGCCACCGACAGCACCCGCGCCGCCCGCCCGATCAGCCCCGACTGGGAGGTGTTCAGCGTCGAGGTCTGCCGCCGGCCGCGCAGCTTCAGCGCCGCCGTCAGCGCCGCGGCCGCAAAGACCGCGAACGCCACCGCCTGCACGCCCAGCCCCGGCTCGAACACCTGCACCACGACCCCGGTGGCCAGGGCCGCGATGCCCAGCCACATCAGGAACACCCCGGGCGCCAGCACCTCGGCCACCAGCAGCACCATCCCGGCGGCCAGCCAGATCAGGGCAGGGGGCATGTCCATCGCCATCGCCTCAGCCGCCCGACGGCGGCACCGAGGCCGGCGGCGGCAGCCGCGGCGCGGCGGATGCTCCGGCCGCCGGCGGGCGGAGCAGCTCCATCGCCTGGGCAATGCCGCCCGCCATCGCGCTCGCCTCGATCGGCACCATCACGAGCCGCGTCCCGGGGGAGGCCGCGATATTCGAGAACGCCTCCACGTATTTCTGCGCCACGAAATAGCGCAGCGCCGATTCGCCGCCGGCCGAAGCGGCCTCGGCCACCACCCGGGTCGCCGCCGCCTCGGCCTCGGCAAGCCGCTCGCGGGCCTGCGCGTCGCGCTCGGCCGCCTGCTGGCGGCCCTCGGCGGCCAGCACCTGGCTCTGCTTCTGGCCCTCGGCGCGCATGATCGCCGCCTCGCGGTCGCCGTCGGCCTTGGCCACCGTCGCGCGGCGCTCGCGCTCGGCGGTCATCTGCAGGTTCATCGCCCGGATCAGGTTCTCCGGCGGCTCGATCTTGCGCAGCTCCACGCGGCTGACCTTCACGCCCCACGGCTCGGTCGCGCCGTCCAGGATGGTCAGCAGCTGGGTGTTGATCCGCTCGCGCGAGGACAGCGCGGCGTCCAGCTCCAGCTCGCCGACCACGGCGCGGATGTTGGTCATCGCCAGCGTGGACAGCGCCTGCGCCAGCGACTGCACCTCGTAGGCCGCCTTCTGTGCCTCCATCACCCGGAAATAGATCACCCCGTCCACGGTGACGGTGGCGTTGTCCTTGGTGATCACCGACTGCTCGGGGATGTCGAGCACCTGCTCCTGCACGTTCATCTTGCGGCCGATGCGGTCGATATAGGGGATGATGAAACTCAGCCCCGGGTTGAGCAGCCGGTTGAAGGCGCCGAAACGCTCCACCGTCCACATCTGCCCCTGCGGCACCGTCTTGGCCCCGGCGAAGATGGTGACGATGACCAGTATCAGCAGCAGGATCCAGAACAGCCCGAAGCCGGTCATGCGAGTCTCCCCAAGGGTTGGCGCAGCGCGCCGCGCATCTCTAGCATGAGTTGCGGAAAGCGTGGAGGAACAGGATGGTTACGGGCGCACGAAGCGTATTGACGGTGGACCTCACCGGGCTGCGCGTGGCGATCACCGCGGGCGCCGGCGGCATCGGCAAGGTCATGGCCGACGGCTTCGCCGCCTGCGGCGCCAGCGTCTACGTCTCCGACATCGACGCCGCCGCCGTCGCCGCCTGCGGCCATCCCGGGATGGTGGCCGATGCCGGCGACGTGGCCGCGATCGAGCGCTTCATGGACGCCGCGATCGCCCACCACCACGGGCTCGACGTGCTGGTCAACAATGCCGGCATCGCCGGCCCCACCAAGCGGGTGGAGGACGTCACGCCCGAGGAGCTCGACGCCACGCTGCGCATCGACCTCGCCGCCATGTTCCATTGCGCCCGCAAGGCGGTGCCCGCGCTGCGGGCGGCCGGCGGCGGCGCGATCATCAACCTCAGCTCGGCGGCCGGACGCTTCGGCTTCCCGCTGCGCAGCCCCTATGCGGCGGCGAAATGGGGCGTGGTGGGATTCACCAAGACGCTGGCCATCGAACTCGGCCCCGACGGCATCCGCGTCAACGCCATCCTGCCCGGACTGGTGGACGGCCCGCGCATCCGCGCCGTGCTCAAGGCCAAGGCCGAGGCCCGCGGCATCAGCGAGAACGAGCAGACCGAGACCGCGGTGGCCACCACCTCGCTGCGCTGCTTCGTCACCCAGCACGACATCGCCAACATGGCGCTCTATCTGTGCTCCCCCTTCGGCGCCACCATCAGCGGCCAGGCGCTGGCGGTGGACGGCGACATGCAGGTGCTGCCCTGAAGCTTCCCTAACTTTCCTGACGCGCCACGCAATTCCTTAACATTGCATGTGCGAGACCAGCCGGGCTTGGCGCGTCCCGCAGGCGGACTGCGCCGGCACCGAGGGCTGGCGAGAATGAAACGCATCTGGCTGATCGGCTTGGCGGCGCTGTGGGCCGCGATCGCGGGACAGGCGCAGGCCCTGCCCAGCGTCGCCGTCTACGGCGGCACCGACGGCGTCAGCGCCACCCGCCACATCTACGAGGACCTCGTCGGCACCGGCGCCTTCGGCTCCGTCACCGTCCTCGACGGCAGCGAGAGCCAGGCGACGCTCAGCCAGTACTCGTCCATCCTGTTCTATACCAATGTCGGCGGGGACATGACCTTCGCCAACAAGATGACCGACTACGTCGCCGGCGGCGGGCAGCTGGTCGCCGCCACCTTCCTCTGGCAGGCCGACGCCATGGGCGGCAGCAACAGCCTCGGCACCCTCGCCGGCCTGCTGCCCTTCACCGGCTACAACGGCAACTACATCACCCAGGTCTCGATGGTGGTCGAGCAGCCCGGCGATTCGCTGCTGCGCGGCGTCAACACCCTGTCCGCCTTCTACCACGACAAGACCAACCTCGTCGCCGGCGCCCGCCTCGTCGCCTCCTGGTCCGACGGCTCGCCGCTGGTCGCCGTCGGCCAGAACGGCGTCATCGGCGTCAACCTCTTCCCCAACGACGCCTACGGCTACGTCTACGGCGACTACACCCACCTGTTCGTCAACGCCCTCGGCGGCGTCATGCCCAGCAGCGTCGGCGTCGCGCCCGACGCGGTTCCCGAACCCGGCAGCCTGGCCCTCGTCCTGGCCGGCACCGGCCTGCTCGCCGTGGCGCGGCGGCGCGGCAAGGCCGCTTCCTGAACCGGCCGGCCGCGCGCCCTACGGCTCGGCCAGCACCACTTTCGCCCGCTGGTCGCGGCGGATCTCCACCAGCGCCGCCGCCACCTGCCGGCGCAGCGCGCCGGCGCACAGCGGCGCGTCGAAGGCGGAGACCAGCTCGCGCCGCACCTTCACCACCTGCCCGGCCACGCTCCAGCGCGAGGTGTAGGTGAAGGCCGCGTTCTCGATCCGCCGGTCCTTCGGCAGCCGCACCGGCAGCCGCCCCTCCGGCACCGTCAGCAGCAGCTCCTCGCTCTGCACGCCCGAGAAGCACGGCGTCGGCGCGTCCGGCGCCAGCGTGGTGCGGTTCAGCGGCCCCAGGAAATAGTCGCCCGGCCGGATCAGCAGCAGCAGCCCCAGCGGCGGCGCGAAGCTGTCGCCCTCCAGCACCTCCGGCAGCGGGTCGAGCTTGAAGCTGCCGCGCACCGAGTAGCTGGTCTCGAACCCGTCGGGCGGCATGAACCGGTACACGCCGGTCCCCTGCTGACCGAGCCGGGCAAGCTGCTGCCGCGCCGCGCCCTCGTGCCCGGCCGTCTGCACCCAGCGCGCCGCCAGCCGCAGCGCGATCGCCGCGGGGCCGGCGGCGTCGATCGTGGTCGTGCCGGTCATCGTCCCGTCCAGTTGCAGGAACGCCTCGGTCACCGTGGCGATCCGCGCCAGCCCCGCCGCCAGCAGCGGCACCCGCCGCACCGGATCCCCCTCCGCGTCCGCCTGGCGATCGCCTGCGGCGACGGGCCGCCGACGCTGCCTCCAGGGCGACGGCCAGGCCGATCGCCTCCGGCGACGGCCAGCGATCGCCTCCGGCGACGGCTAGCACCACCGGCTTGCCGTATTCCTGGAACGGCAGCGTGCCGAATGGCGCCACCGCCGTCGTGGTATCGGCATACAGGTCGAATTCCGGCAGGTACGAGATCACGTGGTCCAGCTGCGCCAGCGTCGGCACGCCCGACAGCGAGTAGGCGTTGCCCAGGTTGATCATCGCCGTCTGCGCCACGATCCCCTTGGCGCGCAGCAGCGCCTCGAACAGCACGGTGTGGTCCTTGCAGTCGCCGTAGCCGTTGGCCAGCACCTCGTCCGCCGCATGCGGCACCACGCCGCCGGCGCCGAGATACAGCGCCACGTAGCGGATCCGCGCGCTCACCCATTCGTAGATCGCCCGCGCCTGGCCGCGCCGGTCGGTGATGCCGCCGGTGATCTCGTCCGCCTTGGCCTGGATGCGCGGCGTCACCGCGGTCGCCGCGTCGGCCCGCGCGGCATAGGCGGCGGCGAAGGCCGCGTAGTCGGGGAAGGTTGAGACGAACAGCCGCGGCAGCCGGTCCCACGGCGAGACGGCGGCGATGTCCTCCGCCACCACCTCGGGCGCGCGGTAGCGCCAGCGCAGCGTCTGCACGCCGTTCGCCGCGGCCCGCTCCACCGCCAGCCCGTGCTCCTCGCTGCGCACCGTCAGCCCGGCGGGCGCGGTCAGCGTGATGTCCACGTCCTCCCAGGCGATGGTCGGGCTGAAATTCATCTGCCAGGTGAAATGGCCCGGGAACAGCGGCGTGGTGATCTCGTCGCGCCAGGTGATCACCGCGATGTCGCGCTCGGCCAGGTCGGGAAAGATCACCACCTTCTGCTGGATGTCGCGGAAGATCGGCGCGTTGGGCACGCCCGGCGCCAGCTGCGTCCGCACCTGCCCCAGATCGACCGGAATGCGCGGCCCGTCATGCTTCTGCGTGTAGGCCTCGCTGATGTCGAGCTTCTGCAGCGTCGGGTTGAAGCCGATGCCGAACTGCCCCACCTGGCTCGCCGCCGCCCGGCTGGCCGGGCTCGCGCGGCGGTGCTGCACGATCGTCGCGGTGCCGTCGGCGCGCAGCTCGATGGCGATTTCCAGGCGCATCACCCGCACCGAGGGCTGCACCGCCCCGGCCGGCAGGGCAAGCAGCAGGATCAGCAGCAGCGGCAGCCAGGCGGCCGGTCGGGTCATGCGTCGGTCTCCGGTCGAGAGCAGCCGCACTATAGCCGATTCCGCGGCCTTGCGCGGCGCCGCCGCACGGGCATGCTGGGGAGCGCGGCGCGGCGCACCGCAGGGGCGGCGCCTTGCGCCGCATTGGATGCCGAGGTGGCGATGGTCGATCTGCGTTCCGGCCTGCTGGGCCGGCTGGCCGGGCGCCTGCTGGGGCCGGCGGCCGCGCCGGTGATGCGCGTGCATGCCGCCACCGTCTTCTATTCCTTCTTCCGCCTGCACATGACCCTCGCCCCGGCCAGCGTCGGCCTGCGCCCGGACGCCGCCGGCACCGCCCGCCTGCTGTTCGGCGCCGACCAGCCGCCGCAGAGCGCGCTGTGCCGCCCCGACGGCGCCGGCGGGTGGGAGATCGTGCTCGAAGCGCTGGTCGACCGCTCGCGCTTCCCCGACGCCGCGGCACTCGAGATCGCCGACGGCGCGCAGTCCTGGCAGGTCCCGGTGCCCGACCTGCTCGCCGCCGCGGCCGAGCCGGTCCACCCGCTGTTCCCGCACTTCCAGGACGCCATCGCCCACCGCGTCGCCGCCATGGCCCCCGCCCGCCCGCGCCTGCTCGACATCGGCGGCCGCGCCCGCAGCGGCGTCCAGCGCAGCGAACATTTCCCCGACTGCGAGGTCACCACGCTCGACATCGTGGCCGACCCGGGCGTGGACGTGGTCGGCGACGCCCACGCGCTGTCCGCCCATTTCCCGCCCGAAAGCTTCGACTTCGCCATGAGCGTCGCCGTGTTCGAGCACCTCGCCATGCCCTGGAAGGCGGCGGTGGAGATGGGCAAGGTGCTCCGCACCGGCGGGCTCGCGCTGATCTTCACCCACCAGACCATCGGCATGCACGACATGCCGTGGGATTTCTTCCGCTTCTCCGACCAGGCCTGGCGCGGCCTGTTCAACCGCCGCACCGGCTTCGCCATCGTCGCCACCCAGCTCTCCACCTTCATGCACATCGTCCCCCGCGCCTGGGCCCAGCGCCACCAGGGCGCGGAGGCGGCCGGCGGCTTCGAGGGCTCGGCCGTGCTGGTCCGGCGCATCGGCCCGCCCGACATCGACTGGCCCGTCGCGCTCGGCGAGTTCCTCGACACGCGCTACCCCACCGGCTGATCCGCGATGCGCGTGCTGGTCGCCGGCGGAGACGGATATTGCGGCTGGCCCGCGGCGCTGCGCCTGGCCGCGCGCGGCCACGAAGTGCGCATCCTGGACGACCTGTCGCGCCGCGCCATCGACGCCGAGCTCGGCACGCACTCGCTGCTGCCCATCGCCACGCCGGAAGACCGCGCCGCCGCCAGTGGCATCGCGGTGCAGCGGCTCGACCTCGCGCGGGATTTCGACGCGCTCTGTGCCGAGCTGCGCCGCTTCGCCCCGGACGCGATCGTCCATCTCGCCGAGCAGCGCTCCGCCCCCTATTCCATGCTGTCCCCGGCGCACCGCCGCCGCACGCTGGAACGCAATCTCGCCGCCACCCACAACCTGCTGGCCGCCCAGGTCGCGACCGGGATGCGCGCGCATCTCGTCCATCTCGGCTCGATGGGCGTCTACGGCTATGCGGGCACCCATGGCGCGGTGCCGGAAGGCTACCTCACGGTCAGCCACGCCGACGGCGCCGGCGGCACCATCACCCGCGAGGTGCTCTATCCGCCCGACCCGGGCAGCATCTATCACCTCTCCAAGGCGCAGGATCAGCTGCTGTTCGCCTTCTATGCCGGCAATGACGGCCTGGCGGTGACCGACCTGCACCAGGGCATCGTCTGGGGCGGCGCCACGGCGGAAACCGCCGCCGACCCGCGCCTTGCCACCCGGCTCGACTGCGACGGCGAGTACGGCACCGTGGTCAACCGCTTCCTGGTGCAGGCGGCACTCGGCCTGCCGCTCAGCGTCTACGGCAGCGGCGGCCAGACCCGGGCCTTCATCCACCTCGCCGACTGCGCCGCCTGCATCGCCGCCGCCGTCGAGGCCCCGCCGCCGGCGGGCCGCGTGCGCATCATCAACCAGTTCGCCGAGACGCTGCGCGTGCGCGACATCGCGGCCATGGTGGCAGGCCGCGCGGGCGCGGCCATCGCCCACGTGGAGAACCCCCGCGCCGAAGCCGGCGAGAACGCCTTCCCTGCCCGCAACGCCACGCTCCGCGACGCGGGCCTCGCGCAGACGCGCATGACGCCGGACAGGCTGGCCGAGGAACTCGCACTGGTGCACCGCCACGCAACGCGCGCCGATCCGGCGCGGCTCGCGACGCGCGCGCGGTGGCGATAGCTCATACCGGCGCGCCTCGGTCTTC
>JBGAIK010000210.1:0-8492 GCA_044225615.1 Acetobacteraceae bacterium
GGCCAGCCTCGCCGCCGTCGATATCTTCAGGCGGCATGGGCATCGGCTGCGCGGCCATCATTCGTCATCTCCGCCGACCGGGGGCGTCATGTGGTTGACGTGCGCCTTGAGCACCTGGCTCGGGCGGAACACCAGCACCCGGCGGGGCAGGATCGGCACCTCCACCCCGGTCTTCGGGTTGCGGCCGATACGGCGGCCCTTCTGGCGCACCGAAAACGTCCCGAAGCCGCTGATCTTGACGGATTCCCCGGCCTCCAGCGCCGAGCACATCCGCTCCAGCACCGTCTCCAGAAGGTCGGCCGACTCGTTGCGGGAAAGTCCGACCTGGGTGTAGATCGTCTCGGTCAGGTGGGCGCGGGTGACGGTGTTCATTCCCCGACGCTAGGCAGAACCCAGCGACTCGTCAAGAAATCACAATATCAAGCGGTTGGGAGGGTGTTGTCGACCTTACATCCGAACCAGCGCCGACCCCCAGGTGAGGCCGCCGCCGAGCGCCTCCATGAGCACCAGGTCGCCGGCCCGGACGCGCCCGTCGGCGCAGGCTTCGGCGAGCGCGAGCGGGATCGACGCGGCGGAGGTGTTGGCGTGGCGGTCGACCGTGATCACGACCCGGTCCTCGGACAGGCCGAGCTTCTTGCCGATGCCTTCGATGATGCGACGGTTGGCCTGGTGCGGCACCAGCCAGTCGATCGCCGCGCGGTCGAGCCCGTTGGCGGCGAGCGCCTCGTCGACCACGGCGCTCATGTGCCCGACCGCATGGCGGAACACCTCGCGGCCCTGCATGACCAGATGGCCCGGGCGGTCGGGGCGGCCCACCGCGCCGTCGACATAGAGGATGTCGCCGTGCCGGCCATCCGAATGCAGGTGCGTGGACAGGATGCCGGGTCCCGCCATGTCACCCTGGCCGGCGCGCAGCACGACGGCTCCTGCGCCATCGCCGAACAGGACGCAGGTGGTGCGGTCCTCCCAGTTGAGGATGCGCGAATAGACCTCGGAGCCGATCACCAGGGCAGTATCCACCTGGCCGGTGCGGATCAGGGCGTCGGCCATCGACAGGCCGTAGACGAAGCCGCTGCAGGCGGCCGCGAGGTCGAAGGCGAAGCCTGGGGCGCCGAGTGCGGACTGGACGCGCACGGCGGTGGCCGGGAAGGCCTGGTCCGGCGTGGACGTGGCGAGGATCACCGCGCCGACCGCCTCCGGCGCCAGCCCGGCATCGGCGAGCGCCGCCCTGGCGGCCGCGGTGCCCATGAATGCGCAGGTCTCGTGCGCGGCGGCGAAATGGCGCTGCCGGATACCGGTGCGCTCGCGGATCCAGTCGTCGGACGTGTCGATGGTCCGGGCCAGGTCGTCGTTGGTGACGATCTTCTCGGGCAGATAGGCGCCGACGCCGGCGAGAATCGAACGGGTGCGCATGGCGCCGGAAGTTATGGACCCTTCGCGGGCCGCGCGCGAGACGGTGGCGGCATCATCCATCGGCACTATCCAGCCCCCTCCGCTCCGGTCTTCTCGGCCGGTGCCGCCAGCTGCGCAAGCCCTTCGCGGATGCGCTCGTTGAAGCGGTGCACCACCATGTCCATGGCGACGTCGACGGCATGGGCGAAGCCCTGGGCATCGGTGCCGCCGTGCGACTTGACCACCACGCCCTTAAGTCCCAGCAGCACCGCGCCGTTGTAGCGGCGCGGATCGAGCCATTCGCGCAGGCGCTCCAGGCCCGGCCGCGCCAGCAGATAGGCGAGGCGCGACAGGAGCGAAGCGCGGAACACCTCGCGCAGCTTGCCGCCGACCAGCTTCAGCGCGCCCTCGCCGGTCTTGAGCGCCACATTGCCGGTGAACCCGTCGGTGACGATGACGTCGGTGGTGCCCTGGGCGATGTCGTGGCCCTCGACGAAGCCGTGGAACTGAGGGGCGATGTGGCTGGCGCGCAGCGTCTCGGCGGCGAGGCGCAGCCGGTCGTCGCCCTTGAGCTCCTCCGAGCCGACATTGAGCAGGCCGATGGTCGGCGAGGTGAGGCCCAGCACGGTGCGGGCAAAGACGTCGCCCATGACCGCGAACTCGACCAGGTTGCGGGCGTCGCACTGCACGTTGGCGCCGAGATCCAGCATCACCACGTCGCCGCGTGCCGAAGGGCCGATCGCCGCCATGGCCGGGCGGTCGATGCCGGGCAGGGTCTTGATGACGATCTTGGCCAGCGCCATCAGCGCGCCGGTGTTGCCGGCAGAGACGACGCCATGCGCCTCCTCGCCGGCCACCGCGTCGATGCACAGCCGCATGCTGGCCTGGCGCAGGCGGAGCGCGGCCGTGGGCTTGAGCTCGCCATCGATCTTCTCGGTGGTGTGGCGCAGCGTGCAGGTCGCGCGGGCGCGGCCATGCCGCGTCAGCAGCGGCGCGAGCTTCGCCTCGTCGCCCACCAGCAGGAAGCGCGCGGCGGGATGGCGCTCGGCGGCAATGTCGAGGCCGGCCACGACGATGTCGGGCGCGGCATCGCCGCCCATGGCGTCCACCGCGAGCGTGAACTTCTCCATCACGCCACCTGCCGACGCTTCGCCATGCCGGGCGCCGCTCATCGCGGCCCCGGCATCGGCCTCGCCGCGAGCGGCGTGCGGATCATCGGTGCCGGGCGCCCGGACCTCAGGCGCGGACGGCGGCCTTCAGGGCCTTGCCGGCCCCGACGACCTCGCGACCGTCGTAGTGGCCGCAATGGCTGCAGACATGGTGCGGGCGCTTGAGCTCGCCGCAATTCGCGCACTCCGCATGGGCCTCGGCGCCGAGCGCCTCATGGCTGCGCCGCATGCCGCGCCGCGAGGGCGAAGTCTTTCTCTTGGGAACGGCCATGGGAGTCGAGCCTTTCAGGTCTGCGTGCCGACCGGCGGCCGGGCCAGGCGGCCGGGCGGATCGGGTCACAATATGGCAACATCGCGAGGGGCGGCGTCTAGCAGAGCCCCCCGCCCCCTGCAAGCCGCGCGCTGCATGGGAGGGGCGCGGCGCCTAGGCTTCGCCCTCGCTGCGGCGCAGCGCGGCAAGTGGTGCGAACGGTCCGCCGGTGCCGTCGCCATCCGGCTGGCCGAGCACCGCGCCGGGCTTGCGCGGATAGGGGTCGAGCCCGAGGGCGAGTTGCTCCACCGCCGCCTCGCCGAGGTCGATCACGCCGCCGTCATAGGGGATCTCGTCGTCCGACTCGGGATCGGGATCGTCCGACTCGGCGCCCGACGGCACGAAGCGCAGGCGAAAGCGCTCGTCGTGCGTGGCCTCGAACGTCTCCAGGCTCACCACGCACTCGCGCAGCAGTCGCGCGCGCAGCCGGCCGCGGGCGGTGATGACGCCACTGCCGAGAGGTTCAAGACGGAAGCGGCACGACAGCGACAGCACGCCGGGCACGCCGAGCCGGCGCGCCAGGGCCGCACATTCGGCCGCCTCGGCGGCAATCTCGAGCGCAAGGCCGCCGGCGCCGATCGAGTCCGCACGCACCGGGCGCGACAGTTCGGGCGTCATGCCGGGACCGCGAGCAGGCGCGCGGGCGAGAGGAACGTCACCGCGCCCCGTGCCAGCGCCGCGACGTCCTGCCCGGCCAGCGCGGCGGCCTGCGCCACGGCGACGCGTGCCAGCGCGAGGTCGGCGGACAGCCCGTCCGGCACCGGGATCGCCGCGCCACGCCACACATTGCGCGCGAGCGCCGCGGCCAGCGCCGCCGTGTCGCCGGATGCGAGCGCCGCCTGGTAGGCGGCGGAGCGGCCATGGAACGCTTCCCACATGGCGCGGTTCTTGCGGCCCACGGACAGGTCGCCGACGCCCATTTCGCGCAGGTTCACGTCCATGTCGCTGAACATGGCGTCGAACACGGCCTGGCCCAGTGCAGGGCCGGGCGAAGGTGCGGCAGAGAGGCGGCGGATGACCAGGAAGACGTGCAGGCCGACCATGTCGAACCGGCCGTCCAGCGTATCCGGCACGCCCAGCGTGCCGTACAGGAACGGGTCGCGCGCCGCGGCAACGGCGGCGCCGTACAGCGCGTAGCCGGCCCGAAGGTGGCGTCCGCGACGGAGGAAGGCGAACAACTCCGGATGCTCCTTGCATGGCGGATGCGACCGGTTCATTTGACTTGGCCGGCGCGCCATGACACGCCATACCTAGAGCATGCCGCCCGCCGGTCAATGCCGGCTGCCCAGCCCGAGGATCCCTGCCGCTTGCGCCCGCTTCGCCCCGTCTTCGCCGTGCTGCTCGCCGCCGCTGTCCTGGGCGGCTGCGCGCGCGGCTTCCTGTCCTATCCGCCGCAGGTGCGCGGCAACCGGATCGATCCCGACCGCCTGGAGGAACTGGTCAGCGGGGTGAGCACCCGCGCCGACGTGGCCGCCCTGCTCGGCTCGCCCAGCGCACGCGCGACCTTCGACCCCAACACGTGGCTCTATATCAGCGCGGTGACCCGGCCGCAGATCGCCGGCACGCAGCGGCTGCTCGACCAGCAGGTCGTCGCGGTCTCGTTCGATGAGCGCGGCGTGGTGAGGTCGATCGAGAAGCTGACCGAGGCGGACTCGAAGCCGGTCGACTTCGTCGCCCGCGCGACGCCGTCGCCGGGCACGGACAGCAACTTCTTCCAGCAGCTGTTCGGCAATATCGGCCGGTTCGGTCCGGGTGGCGGCAGCGGGCTGGCCGGGACGAGCGGCGGCAACTACTGAAGGTCGTTCCTGGCAGACATCGGCGTCCGTTGCTCCTGGCCAGGGGCTGGCGAGGAGCAACGGATCAACATGGCCTCTCCCGGTTCCCCGGGAAAGAAACGCCTTTTCAGGCGGCCTTCGCCTGCCTGCTTGCCTTCTCGGCGAAGACGTGCCCCTGGGTACCTCCATGAACGGGCGCCGCTGCCGCAGCCGCAGCTCGTCTTCCGGCGTACAGCCATCGCCTGGCTGTCGGTCGAAGGCAGGCTGGCCCAGCCGGGCACGCGCAGCCACAGCCGCAGCATGTGGCGGCGGCGGGTGACCTCCGGCCAGTCCTCGTAGTTCGTGCGCCCGTGCACCAGGATGCGGTTGTTGAGGAACTGGATGTCGCCTTCGCCGATATCCATGTCGAGATGGAACTCGGGCGAGGCGGCCGTCTCGAAGAACGCCTTCAGCGCCTCCTCCTGCGCCGGGGTCATGGTGGCGTCGCCGGCCTTCACCGCGCGCACCGGATAGCTGCCGGAGATGTAGGCGGTGACGCCCTCCTCCCGCCTGCGGAAGACGGTCACGTGCTGGAGGATCTTGCCGGTGCCGTGGTCGGAATCGCGCTCCATGCGGCGGAAGGTGTAGCCGTCATAGAGCAGCTTGAGCAGGTCGGGGCGGGTGGCGGCCAGGTGGTTGTGGACGGCCACCGCGCTGGCGATGCGGCTCTTGCCACCGGACTTGGCCGCGCGCAGGCACATCAGGGCCACGATGTCGCAGCTGTCGGTGTGCATGTTCTGGCCGCCGCCGGCATTGTAGCCGCGCACGCCCTGGTCGATGTCGCTGATGTCCACCACGTGGCCGAGCAGCTCGCCCTGCCAGGATTGCGGGGTGGTCACGCCGAGATGGGCGCCCAGGCCGAAATAGATCAGCGCCATCTCGTCGGCGGTGTAGCGCTCCCGCGGCAGGCCGCGCAGCAGGAGGAAGCCGCGGCCGCTGCGCAGCTCCTCGAGCTGCCGGCGGAAGAAGGCCGAGAGGGTGGGCAGCGGAAAGCGTTCCGCCGTGATGTCCGGGAAATCCACCGGCCCGCCGGCGGTGAGGCCGCGCAGGGCCGCGTCGATCTCGGCCACCTCCGCCGCGGTCAGCACGTGCATGCCCTCCGCCCGCCAGTCTAGGGTCGGGCCCCGCCAGTCGGCGCGCGAAGCGACGGGCGCGATGGTTTCGCTCATGGTTTCCTCCTACTTGAAGTGCGACAGCTCGGTGATCAGCGGACCGGTGCCCATGTTGCCGAGGGCGGCGTAGCCGTAGTCGAAGTTGGTCCTGCGCGCCCAGGCCGTGCGCGTCTCGATCAGGGGCGCGGCGCAGACGGCCGCGACCAGCTTTTTCTGCGCCTCGGCCCAGAGCGCCAGCTGCTTCGCCGGGTCGGTGGCGGTGCGGGCGCCGTCGATCTCGGCGTCGGCCATGTTGCAATGACTGAAATTGGTCACCGCGGTCGGCGTCTTGACGGTGCTGCGCCCATGGAAGAACTGGGTCAGGTAGGTGTCCGCCACCGGGAAGCGGGCGGCCGAATAGAACACGATCGGGCTCAGGTCCTGCCGGATCATCTGGTGGAAGGCCGCGTGCTCGACGACCTGGAGGTCAAGGGTGATGCCGGCGCGCTTGAGCTGGGCCTGCACCACCTGCATGGCGGACAGCATGGTCGGATTCTGGGTGTGGATGACCTTGAGGGTGAGGCCGTTCGGGTAGCCGGCCTCGGCCAGCAGCTTCTTTGCCTTGTCCACGTCGGTGGCCGGCAGGCCGGCATCCGGGATCATGCCGAGATAGCCGGTGGGGACGATGGCCTTGGGCTCGCGGCTGATGTCGGGGCCGCGCCAGCGGACCAGCTCCGGCCGGTTGACCGCGAGCGCGAGCGCCTGGCGGACGCGGATGTCGTCGAGCGGCTTCTGGGAGGTGTTGAAATAGAGCTGGGAGAGTTCCGCCGGGTCGAGCACGTCGACGCTCGTGTCGGGCACCTGCTTGCTGCGGTTGACCCAGGACTGGTCCGCGGCACCCTCGGAGAGGTCGAGCTCGCCGGTCTGGTACGCAAGGTCGCGCGAGGCGAGCGAGGGCATGAACTTGTAGCTGATGCCATTCAGCTTCGGCTTGCCGCGGAAATAGGCTTCGTGCGCAACCAACTCGAGCGACTGGGTGGCGGTGACGGACTTGAAGGCGAAGGGGCCGGAGCCGACCGGGTTGCGCTTGAAGCCGTCGCCGCGCTCCTGATGCGCCTTGGCCGAGACGATGAAGCCGCCCGAGTAGTTGGTGAGCAGGCCGAGCACGCTGGGGATCACCTGCTTGAAGGTGATCTTCACCGTGTGGGAATCGACCGCGTCGATCGCGGCGACGGAGGCGAAATCCGCTGAGAAGGCCGAGGTCTTGGCGTCGGCCGCCTTGCGCAGGCTGTAGACGACGTCAGCCGCGGTCAGCTCGCCGAAGCCGCCGTGGAACTGCACGCCGCGGCGCAGATGGAAGGTCCAGGTCAGCTTGTCGGCGGAGGCTTCCCATTTCTCGGCGATGTCGGGCTCGATCTCGGCCGGGCTGATGGAGCCGGGCTTGAAGCGGACCAGCGCGCCGTACAGCCATGAAACCGGGATGCGGTCGTTGCTGCCGACGGCGAATTGCGGGTCGAGCGTGCCGATGTCCTGGTAGACGGAGCCGATGCGCAGGATGCCGGCGGCGGGCTGGGCCAGCGCGGTGCCGGCCAGCAGCATGGCGGGAAGGGCGAGCGCCCAGGCGTGCAGCTTCATGATAGTCCCCCTGTGTTTATTGGTTCACCCATGGAGGGTGACGGGTTGTGCCGGCGCGTTCCAGCCCTGGAAGCGCGCCAGCCGGAAGGGCGCGAGCGGCAGGTCGGGCGGCGTGCCCGTCGCCAGCCCCGCCACGATCGCGCCGGTGATCGGGCCGAGGCAGAAGCCATGGCCGGAGAAGCCCATGGCGATGACGAGCCCGTCCAACGTCTCGGCGTCCAGCACCGGCAGGGCATCGGGCGTCATGTCGATCAGCCCGGCCCAGATCGATTCGATCGGCGCCTCGGCGAAGGCGGGGAAGACGGCGGCGAAATTGGTCACCGCGCCGGCAAGCCTTGCCGCCCCCGGGCGCACGGCGGGGGTCGGGCCGTCCTCGAAGCGGCCGGCCCAGGGCTCGACGCCGCTGGTGACGCGGAAGCGGCCGTTGACCTCCTGCCGGCCGGCGACGTCGGCATTGGCGACGCCGATCACCTGGCGGAGCATGGCGGGCAGCGGGACCGACCGCATGGCGGAGACCATCTGCACGTCCAGCGGGACCGAGAGGCCGTGCGGGGCCAGGAGCTCGTTGCCGAAGATGCCGGCCGCCAGCACCACGCGGCCGGCCGGGATGATGCCGGAGGCGAGGCGGATGCCGGTGACCCTGCCGGCGGCTGCCTCGATGCCGAGCACGCGCTCGCCGAAGCGCAGCACCGCACCGGCGCGTTCGGCGGCGGCGACGAAGGCGTTCACGCTGGCGCTGGGGTCGGCGTGGCCGTCGGTCGGGCAGAAGGAGGCCAACTCGATATGCGATGCGATGCCGGGCGCGACCTCGCGGATGGCGGCGTTGCCGCGCAGCAGGCGGAGGTCGAGGCCGGCCCTGCCCTGCTCCGCCACCAGCGCCTCGATCACCGGGACTTCCTCCGGCGTGCGGGCAAGGCGGAGATTGCCTTCCTGGCGGTAGAACGTGTCGGCGCCGAGCTCCTCCGACAGCGTCCGCCAACGTTTCACCGCCGCCCGTGCGAGCGGCCGCTCGGCCGGGTGGCGTCCGGACTGGCGCACGCCGGCGAGCGACCAGCCGGAGGCCATGGCGGCGGGGCCATAG
>JBGAIK010000211.1:0-8757 GCA_044225615.1 Acetobacteraceae bacterium
CGTGGATCGCCGGCTCCATCGCCGCGTCGCCCGGGCGGTAATAGGGCACGACCGGCATGCGGCGCCCGACGCGCATGACGAAATACGGCGTCAGCGGCGGGATCGGGTTGGACGGGTCCACGTCCGGCAGGCAGGCGACCGCGGTCGCCATGGTGGAATGCAGGTGCACCACCGCGCCCAGGTCCGGCCGCGCCTGGTACATCGCGCGGTGCATGAACACCTCCTTCGACGGCTTGTCGCCGCCGAGATGGGCGAAATCCGGGCCGAGCTTCGACAGGCGCGCGGCGTCCAGCCGGCCGAGCGAGGAATTGGTCGGCGTCATCAGGTAGCCGTCCGGCAGCTTCGCGCTGATGTTGCCGGCGCTGCCGACCGAGAAGCCGCGGTCGAACAGGCTGCGCGCCAGGCTCACCAGCAGGTCGCGGGTCGCGGCCTCGTCCATCTCAGCCCTCCAGCATGGCGAAGGCGCGGGTGAAGAAGTCGGGCCCGCCGAAATTGCCGCTCTTGAGCGCCAGCAGCATCTCGCCCGCGTCCGCCCGCGCCGCGGTCCAGGGCACGCCGGGATCGATCTCGCCGCCGATGCGCAGCGCGCCGATGCCGAGCCGCGTGACCACCGCGCCCGAGGTCTCGCCGCCCGCCACCACCAGCCGGCGCACGCCGCGCGCCACCAGCCCCTCGGCGATGTCGGCGAGCGCGTGCTCCACCAGGGCGCCCGCCGCCTCGCGGCCGAGCTTCGCCTGCAGGGCCGCGACCTTGTCCGGCGGCGCGCTGGCCGCGATCACCACGGGCTGGCTGCCGAGCCGGTCCGCCGCCCAGTCCAGCGCCTGCCGCGCCAGTGCGGCGGCATCGGGCGTGGCCAGCGCGTCGAGCTCCAGCGTGGGGACGGCGGCGCGCGCGTTGGCGATCTGGAACAGCGTGGCGCGCGAGCAGGATCCGGCCAGCACGGCGGCGTGCCCGGCGACTGAGGGCAGGGCGCCCGCGTCGCGCGCCGGCAGCAGCCCGGCGCGGCGGAAATTCTCCGGCAGGCCGATCGCGATGCCCGAGCCGCCGGTGATCAGCGCATGCGCCGCCGCCGCTTCGCCGATGTCGCGCAGATGCCGGTCGGTCACCGCATCGACGATCGCGTAGCGGCGGCCCTGCTCCTTGAGCGCCGTCATCGCCTTGCGGATCGCGGCCGGCCCTTCGTTCACGGTGGCGAAGGGGACCAGCCCGACCGTGCCGTCGGTCTGGCGCGACAGCACGCGCACCAGGTTGGCATCCGTCATCGGCGTCAGCGGGTGCTTTTCCATGCCGCTCTCGTTGAGCGGCACGCTGCCGACGAACAGGTGGCCCTGGAAGACGCTGCGCGCATTGGCCGGGAAGGCGGGGGTGGCGAGCGCGAAGCCGGCGCCGAGGGCGGCGACCAGCGCGTCGGCGACCGGGCCGATATTGCCCGCGTCGGTCGAATCGAAGGTGGAGCAATATTTGAAGAAGAACTGGCGGCAGCCGGCCGCCCTGAGCCAGCCGAGCGCGGCGAGGCTTTCCGAAACCGCCTGGCCCGCCGGCGCGGTGCGCGATTTCAGCGCGACGATGATCGCGTCCGCCTCCGGCGCGGGGCTGCCGGCCTCCGGTACGCCGATCACCTGCACCGCGCGCATGCCGTTCTTGACCAGCATGGAGGCGAGGTCGGTCGCGCCGGTGAAATCGTCCGCGATGCAGCCGAGCAGTGCCATGGTGGTTTCCTCCGTCAGGCGGGCAGGGCGAGAGTGTCGCGGTGCCCGACCCGCATCGCAAGCGCCCCGCGCGCCGCCTGGTCGAGCCGCGCCCGGCGCCAGTCCGCGATCGCCCGGGCCCGGCCGGGCAGCCAGCCCAGCGCGGCCGCGGCATGGCCGTCCACCAGGTCGGCCAGCATCGCGGTGTCGCGGGGCGCGATGCGCCAGTCGGAGACGGCACCTTCCAGCGTGAAGCCGCGGCCGCGCAGCGCGGCGCGCAGCGCGGCATCGGCGCGGGGCCCCAGGGCGGGGCCGCCGAAGCCCTTCCAGCGCGCCTGGTCGCGGCGGAAGCCGCGCGCCACCAGCCGGTCGGCCGGATGGCGCGGCCGTGTCAGGTCGCGCCCGTCGACGCTGAGGCAGGCCAGCAGCGGCACCCGCAGCCGCGCGGCGAAGCCGTCGATCCAGCGTGCCGAGACGAGGTCCAGCAGCGCGCTGCACACCGCCGCGTCCATGCCCTGCAGCGGCACCACGGCGGGATCGGCCAGCGTGCGCGCGCGCAGCGAGACCTCCCACCGTGCCTCGCCCGCATGCAGCACCGCGCCGGCAAGCGTCGGCTCGATCGCGCAGCCGCGCGCCATGCCCCAGGCGACGATGCCCGCCAGTGCGCGGTCCAGCAGGTCCTCGTCGGCATCGACCAGCAGCCAGGACTGGCTGCGCCCGATCACCGGCGCCAGCCAGCGGAACAGGCTGCCGGTGCCGCAGCCCATGTCCACCAGCCTTGGCCGCGCCGGCAGTGCGGCGGCCAGCCGGCGCGCCAGGGGCAGGCTGCGGGCCGCCGCGTCGAACGGCTCGCGCCGGGCCAGCCAGTCGCCGTCGAAGCGCTCGGTCACGCCAGCGCCGCCGCGAATTCGCGGCTCTGCGCGTCCCAGTCCGGCAGGGCCTGGCCGGCCTGCCAGGCGGCTTCGGCCATGCTGCGGCGCAGGGGCAGGTCGAAGATCATCCGGCGCAGCGCCTTGGAGTAGGTGACGAGGTCGCCGGCCGCGCCGCCCTTGGTCACCGCCACGGGGATGCCGCGCTTGAGCGCCTCGGCGATGGCCATGCCGTAGCCCTCGTACTGGGTCGCCAGCGCGAATATGTCGGCCCCTGCCCAGAGGGCCGCGAGCGCGCCGTCCACCACCTCGCCGGCGAAGGTCACCCGCTGCGCCACGCCGAAGCCTCGGCTCAGCTTGTACACTGCGCGTGCACGCCCGCGAGCGGCCTGCCGGCGATGGCCGCCGCCAGTCCAGGTCGAACAGCCGCCAGCGCCCGCAGCAGCAGCTCATGCCTTGCGCGGATCAGCGCCCCCACCGCCAGCACCGTGCAGCCCGGCCCGCCCGACCCCAGCGCTGCGCGGCGCGTCAGCCGTGCCCGGCACCACCACCTGCAGCCGCGTCCACCGCGAACTCGGCCGCCAGCCGCGCCGCGGTCGGCGCCGAGGTCACGATCGCCCGGCAGCGCCGGGAAACATCGCCCGCTCCATCTCCAGCAGCGCCGCGCGCGCGTCGTCGCCGATCCCGGCCTTGTGTGGGATGGTGGATCAGCCCGACCGCGCGGGCATCCAGCACGCCCTGGAAGGAGGGCAGGCCGAGCCCGTCGATCACCGGCACCGCATCCGCCGGCAACGCCGCCCAGGCGGCCCGGGCCGCCGCCACCGCCGCCGCGTCCGGCAGCGGGTGCCGGCCGGCCAGCTCCGTCACGGTGACGTCGTGGCCGGCCGCCCGCAGGCCGGCCAGGATCGCCCGGTCGTAGCCGTAGCCGCCCGAGACCGTTGCGATGCTTCCGGGCACCAGCAGGGCGACCCGCATCAGCCGACCTCGCCTTCGAACGCGGCCCAGGCCACCGGGCTTTCGCGCAGCAGCACCTTGAGCGATTTCACCGCCCGGCCGCCCGCGCCCATGGCGCCGGCGCGCAGCGCGTCGGCCAGCAGCGCGTGGATATGGGCGGCCATGAACTCGGTGGTGGTGTTCTGGCCGGCGAATTGCGGCTTGTCGTCGAGGTTCGAGTAGTCGACCGTGTCGAGCACGCGGCGCAGCTCGGTCTTGGCCAGGCCGATGTCGATCAGCAGGTTCAGCCGGTCGAGATGCGGGGCGCGGAACTCCGCCTCCACCGCGAAGGTGGCGCCGTGCAGCTTCTGCGCCGGGCCGAACTCGGCGCCCTGGAAGCTGTGCGCGATCATGATGTGGTCGCAGACGGTCAGGCTGAACATTTACGCTTCTCCATAACTCACGACATGGCACAGCCCGCCGGCCAGCAGCGCCGGCATCCGGGCGGGCAGGTCGGCGAAGGGCACGATCTGGTCGAGCAGCGCGTCGAGCGCGGGATCGGCCAGCAGCGACAGGGCGAGCGCGAGCCGCTCGGCATGGGTCCGCCGCCCGCGCATCGCGGTCGCCACGCTGCCGACCTGGGAGGAGACGATGCGCAGCCGCCGCGCATGAAAATCCGCGCCCAGCGGCAGGGCAGGGGCGGCGTCGCCGAACCAGCTCGCCTCCACGATGCGGCCCTCGAAGGCGGCGAGTCCCAGCGCCGTGACCAGCCCGGCCGGGCTGCCGGAGGCATGGACGATCAGCTCCTGCCCGCCGGGCGCCGCATCGGGCGCGGCGAAGCCGGCGCCGAACTGCCGGGCGAGGACGGCGCGTGCCGGATCGACATCCACCACGGTGACGATGGCGCCGGGCGTGCGCGCCAGCAGCCAGGCGACCAGCAGCCCGACCACGCCGGCGCCGATCACCGTCATCCGCTCGCCGGCCAGGGGGGCGGCGTCCCAGCAGATGTTCAGCGCCGTCTCCAGGTTCGCCGCCAGCACCGCGCGCCGCGTCGGCACCGCGTCGGGCACCGCGATGCACATCGCCGCCGGCGCGTTGAACGCGTCCTGGTGCGGGTGCAGCACGAAGACGCGGGCGCCGTCCGGCCCGCGCCCGACCGCGGCGTAGCCGTATTTGACCGGGAACGGGAACGCGCCGCCCATCAGCGGCGCCCGCATCGCCTGCCACTGGCTTTGCGGCACGCGCCCGGCGAAGACGGTGGCCTCGGTGCCGCGCGAGATGCCGCTGGCGAGCGCGGTGACCCGGACCTCGCCTGCGCCCGGCGGCGGCAGATCCTCCGCGCGCAGTTCGCCGTGCCCGGCGCCGACCGTCCAGAACGCGCGCGCCTTCATCTCCTGAGGTCGATGTCGAACAGGATGTCGGCGCCCAGCCGGTGCACGGTCCAGTCGAGCCGGCGGCCCTCGGCCGGGCGGGCCACGCCGGGCAGGGTGAAGGCCGGCACGCCGGCGCCGAGCAGCAGCGGTGCGACCGTCACGTGCAGCCGGTCCAGCAGCCCCGCCGCCAGGAAGCGCGAGACCGTCACCCCGCCGCCCTCCACGAACACCCGCCGCAGCCCGCGCGCGGCCAGCGCGCCGAGCACCGCCCGCAGGTCCAGCCCTGCGCCGTCGCGGGCCACCGCGATCACCTCGGCGTCGCCGGCCGGCGAGGCGCGGTCCACGGCGCAGAACAGCAGCGTCGGCGGGCCGCCCTGGAACACCCGGTGCCCCGGCCCCAGCCGCCGCTCGGTGTCCAGCACCACCCGCGCCGGGGAGCGGCCCGGGCAATGCCGCGTGGTGAGCTGGGGGTCGTCGGCGCGCACCGTGCCCGCGCCCACCACCACCGCGTCGAACAGCGCCCGCAGCCGGTGGGTATGCAGGATGTCCTGCTGGCCGCTGATCCAGAACGAGGCGCCGCTCGGCGTCGCGATGCGCCCGTCCAGCGTCTGCGCGATGCGGCCCAGCACCAGCGCCGCGCCGGCCAGCGGCGCATACAGGCCGTGCCGCGCCAGCGCCCCCGCCTCGCCGGCGCAGGCGCGCAGCCACTCCTCCTCGCCCACCGCCGCCGCCGCGCAGTCCAACATGGCAAAGACCCACCGTCGCGCATGGCGTAGCATGGCCGGCGCGCGCCCGGCCAGCACTTGCATTCGAGACGGAGTTCCTATAAGAGGAACGGGAGCCTAGAACAAATAGGGAACAAAATGCCCGATCCCATTCTCGCCCGCGGCGATGCCGGCCCCGAGGTCGCCCTCGCCCAGGACCTGCTGAACCGTGGCGGCGCCCTGCTGGAGCCCGACGGCGATTTCGGCCCCGCCACCGCCCGCGCGGTGGCCGAGTTCCGCACCGCCGCCGGCCTGCTGCCCACCGGCCTGATCGACGCCGAGGCCTGGGCGCTGCTGCGCGCCCTGCCCGAGCCCTCGCCCGACATGCCCACCCGCGCGGTGTCGTTCATCGCCCGCGAGGAATGCGGCGGCCGCGACTGGTACGACCGCAACGCGATCCATCCCGCATGGCCGGGCGGCGCCAGCGGGGTGACCATCGGCGTCGGCTACGACCTCGGCTACCAGCGCGATTTCGTGCGCGACTGGCAGGACCTGCTGGACGGGGGCGAACTCGCCGCGCTGGCGCCGTGCCTCGGCCTCACCGGCCCCGCCGCGCGCGAGGCGATTCCGCGCCTGGCCCATGTCGCCATCCCGTGGCCCGCCGCCTGGCAGGGCTACATCCGCCGCACCCTGCCGGCGGAAGTGGCCCGCACCCGCGCCACGTTTCCCACCCCGGCGGGCAAGCCCCTGCCGCCGCTCGCCTTCGGCGTGCTGGTCAGCCTGGTCTACAACCGCGGTGCCGGCATGGCCGACCCGGCGGGCAGCGATTCGCGCCGCGAGATGCGCGAGATCCGCGCCGCCGTGGCCGAGGGCGCGTTCGCCAAGGTGCCCGATGCGCTGCTGTCGATGCGCCGGCTGTGGCCCGCCGGCAACGGCCTGGTCGGCCGCCGCGAGCGGGAGGCGGCGCTGTTCCGGAGCGCGCTGGGGTAGGCTGCGCGTCAGACCCGCGCCGACATCGCCATCGCCCGCGTCTCGCCCGCGCGCGTGCCCCTGGCCGTGTAGCGGTCCCCGCCCTGGCGGGCCAGCGCGACGACGGTGGCCACCACCTCCTGCGGGGCGGCGAGGGCGCGTTCCAGCAGCGCGCGGTTCTGGTCGGCCAGCGCCGACAGCCGGGCGCCGGCCTCCTGGCCGAGGCCCGCGGCGTCCCTGGCCGCCGCCGCGAACCCGGCCACCGCGGCCGCCTTGGTTGCGCCGAGCGCGCCCACCGCGCGGAAATCCATCCGCGCCAGCGCCGCGTTCTCCTGCGCCAGCACGATCTCCAGCGTCTCGGCCGCCAGCTGCGTGCCGGCCGCCCTCATTGCCTGCTCCAGTCTCATTCCTGCCGTCCTTCCTGCATGCGCAGCATCTGGTTGAACACCGGCACCGCGAGCCCCAGCCCGCCCGCCTTCGCCATCTGCCTGCCGATCGCCTCCACCAGCATCGGCTGCCAGGTCTTCTCGGCCTCGCCGCCGCCGAAGGGCGACTTCGACGGGTCGAGGGTCTGGAACATCGGCCCGAGCAGCGCGCCCAGCGTCATCGCCTCGAATTCCTGCGCTGCCTTCCAGGCCTTGGCGCCCTGCGCGGTGGCGAGCTTCGCCGGGTCCGGCCCGGCCGGTGCCGCGATCGTGGTCATCAGCGCACCTGCAGCTCGGCCTGCAGCGCGCCGGCCGCCTTGATCGACTGCAGGATGCTGATCATGTCGCGCGGCCCGACGCCGAGCGCGTTGAGGCTGGCCACCAGGTCCTTCAGCGTCACGTTCGCCTCCAGTATGCCGAGCTTCTTGTCGGCGCCGTCGTCCACCTGCACGTTGGTGCGCCCCACCACCGCGGTCTGGCCGCTGGAGAGCGGCCCGGGCTGGCTGACCTGCGGCGTCTCGGTGACGCGGATGGTGAGGTTGCCCTGGGCGATCGCCACCGTGCTGACCCGCACGTTGGAGCCCATGACGATGGTGCCGCTGGCTTCGTCGATCACCACCACGGCCGGGCTGTCGGGGACCACGCGCAGCTCCTCGATCCGCGCCAGCGCCTCCATCATGTCGCGGCCGGCCAGGTTCAGCACCACGGTGCGCGGATCGCTGGCCTGGGCGGTGGCGCCGCCGAGGGCGGCGTTGACCGCCGCGGCCACGCGCCGCGCCGTGGTGAGGTCGGGGTTGCGCAGCCCAGCCGCAGCACCGGCCGGGCGGCGAGCTGGTAGCCGGTCTAGCGCTCCACCGTGGCACCGTTGGCGATCCGCCCGGCGGTGGGCACGCCGCGGGTGACCGAGGCGTTCTGCCCGCGCGCGGTGATCGCCCCGGTCGCCAGCGCGCCCTGGGCGACGGCATAGACCTCGCCGTCGGCGGCCAGCAGCGGCGTGACCAGCAGCGTGCCGCCGGTGAGGTCCTTGGCGTCGCCGAGGGCGGAGATCGCCACGTCGATGCGGCTGCCGGTGCGGGCGAAGGCGGGCAGGTTGGCGGTGACCATGACGGCGGCGACGTTCTTGGTCTGCAGCCGGCTTTCCTGGTCGCGGGTGTTCACGCCCAGCCGCTCCAGCATGCCGATCAGCGACTGGCGGGTGAACACGGCCGAATCGAGCTTGTCGCCGGTGCCGTTCAGCCCGACGACCAGGCCGTAGCCGACCAGCTGGTTGTCGCGCACGCCCTCGATGTCGGCAATGTCCTTGATCCGCACCTGGCCCTGTGCCGGCCAGGCGGCCAGCAGGCCGAGCAGCAGGGCGAATGCCCGGGTCATCAGCAGCATGTCGTCAACCTTTTGCGTTCAGTGTGCGCCCGTCACCGCAGCAGGGACGCAAGCCCCATGCCACCAGCCACCCGCCGAAAACCGGCACTTCCCGTCCCGCGCCACCCGGCAGATCGTGCCGGGCGGCACGAAGCGGCCCGGCCATGACGGGCATCGAGCGCATCCGCGGCCCGGCCGCGCCGGCCGCCCCGCGCCGCGCGGCCCAGAGCGGCGGCTTCCAGCTGCGTCCGGAGGAGGCGCCGCCGGCGGCTGCCGCCGGCCCCGCCAGCCCGGTCGGCCTCGCGGCCCTGCTCGCGCTCCAGGAAGAGGAGGAGCGCCCGCGCGACCGCGCGGCGCGGCGCCATGGGCGCGACCTGCTGGCCGAGCTCGACGCCCTTCACAAGGCGCTGCTCGGTGCCGAGACCGGGTTCGACGGG
>JBGAIK010000212.1:0-8241 GCA_044225615.1 Acetobacteraceae bacterium
GCGCACAGCAGCACCGGCTCGATCCCGTCCCGCTCCTTCAGCCCCTCGAACAGCTCGTAGCAGATCTGCTGCGCGCCGCCGCGCACCAGCTCGGGGTGGAACAGGCTCAGCAGCAGCACCTTCATCGGATGGCCTCCAGGTCATCCAGGCCGAACGGATCGTCGTTCGCCTCCGGCACGCCCGTGATCAGCTTGTGCGTCGGCGCCGGGCCTGACAGATTCTGCGCCACCGCCTCGTTCCAGCGTTGCGAGAACAGCCAGCGGTTCACCGCCGAGCCGCCCTCGTGCGGCGGCAGCCGGGTCGAGCCCTTGCCCTCGAAATGCCAGAGCCGGATGTCGTGCAGCCACGGCGCGGTGCCTGCCTCCAGGCTCTTCAGGCACAGGTCGGCATCCTCGTAGTGGCCGAACACGAAATCCTCGGTGAACCCGCCCAGCTGCTCGAACCAGGCCCGGTGGGACGATATGAACGCCCCGGTCACCGCCGGCACCGGGCGCGACCGCAGGAAGGCCGCGCTGTCCGGCGGCGCCCCCTTGCCGTAGTGCTCCACCCGCAGCAGCCGCCGCCGGTGCAGCGCGCCGTCCACCACCGAGATGCTGTCGTCGGTCTCGAAATACATCCCGCCATGCATCAGCGAGCCGTCGTCGTAGTACAGCGGCACGCCGAACAGCCGCGTCTGGTCCGCCGGCGCCCCGTCCAGCAGCGCCGTGTGCTTGGCCGCCCAGTCGGCGTCGCGCGGAAACACGTCGGGGTTCACGTTCATGATCCGGTCGCTCTGCGCCGCCCGCAGCGCCACGTTGTTGGCCGCCCCGAACCCGGCATTGCCCGGCAGCACCATCACCGTCTGGCGCGTGCCGTAGACGAAGCTGCCGATCCGCGCCTCGCGCATCAGCGTCTCGCCGAGCTCCGGGCTGTTGGAGACGTAGATGAACTCGTAGTCCTCGATGCCCGGCAGCCCCGCATACAGCGCGTTCTGGACGAACAGGTACTCGGCCTTGCCGTACAGGCACACCACGATCGATCCGCGCAGCCGGCCCGCCGCCCTGCCGAAGCTCTCCGAATGCGGCGCCGCCACCAGCCGGCGCGTGATCGCGCGGTTGAACGCCACGATCTGCCGCCCCAGCCCGCCATCCAGGCAGGCCACCCGCTCGACCAGCGGATTGCCGTGGAAATCCGCATCCGCCAGCCGTGTCAGCAGCGTGTTGCGCAGCTCGAGCTCGCCGAACTGCCGAACCGGCACCTCCATCTGCAGCTGCGCGCCGTTCTCCAGCCACAGCTCCACCTTGGCCCTGGCGCCGGATTCGATCGTCTCGTCGGTGTAGAGGAAGGCGATGAAGCCGAACCGGTGCACGATCGGCTTGCCCAGCGCGTTCTCCACGTCGCCGCGCCGGATGCGCGCCATCGCGCTGGTGTCCATCACCACCCGCCAGTGCGGGCTCACGATCCGCAGCAGCTTCAGCGCCGACCCGCTGTCGTCCACCCAGCCCAGCAGCATGATCGCCCCGGTCGGCGCCACGATCAGCGCCTCGCAGGCGAAGGGGATGTCGCTGGTCGGCCCCAGATCGGCCGCGCCTGCCAGTGCCTGCGGCCGCACCAGCAGGTTGCGCGGCTCCATCGGCGTGCCCGGCAGGGTGCGCCCCTCGCGGAATCCGTACAGCACGAAATGCTGGTAGCCCGAGGCCACGTCGCCGCGCGCGATCGATTCGGCCACGTCCGGGTTCAGCCGCAGGTAGCCGGCCTCGTCGAACGTCGCCTCGTCAAGGAAGAATTCGCCCGAACCCGCGCTGTCGCCACCCGAAGTGGAGGCCATCTCGGACAGGATGCGGGCGACCTCGTCGCTCATGCGGTAACCTTCTGCAATCGGATCGGGGAATGATGCGCCGCCCGGCGGGGCCGGAACCTGTCATGCCAGGCGCGCGAGTTCAACCGGTCGCGTTGATGCTGAACAGGTCGAACCCGGCATAGGGCAGCCGCCCCTCGCGGAACCCCGCGATCACGTAGTGCTCCTGCGCCGAGGCATAGACCTGCTTGGCGATCGCGTCCTTCACGTCGGGATGCGCCTGCAGGTACCACGCCTCGTCCACCGCGATCCGCCGCGGCATGCGGTGCTCGAAATAGCCGAACCGCCGATAGTGGTGCGCCGCCGAGCGCACCGCGCCCGCGGCGATCGCGGCCTTGATGTCGGGATAGGTCTCCAGATACCAGTCCTCGTCCACCTCGACCTTCTGCAGCCGGCGCGCCATCAGCTCGAAGAACAGGAACTGGTCCACCGCGATGTAGCCGGTGCGGGTGGAGGGCACCACCATCTTGCGCCCCAGCAGCGTGCCGTAGATCGGCAGCTTCAGCTCGCTGTCCTCGTCCTCGCTCCTCGTCTCAGCACCCGACATCTGCACCACCTCTCCCTGCTGCCCCGCACCCGCTCCGGGCGACGCCGTCCGTATAGGACGGATCGGGTTGACCGGAAGAGGTAAAATTGAGGTTATTCCGCTGCCAACCTGCCAGGAGCCGCCATGCCCCCGCCCTCACGCTGGTTCGAGGATTTCGTCCCCGGCACGGTCACCATCTTCGGCGACCACCTGATGACCGAGGCCGAGATCACCGGCTTCGCCGCCCGCTACGACCCCCAGCCCTTCCACACCGACCCCGACGCCGCGCGCCACTCGATCTTCGGCGGCCTCATCGCCAGCGGCTGGAACACCGCCGGCGTCGTCATGCGCCTGCTGGTCGACCATTACCTCCCCGCCAATGCCAGCCTCGGCTCGCCCGGCATCGACGAGCTGCGCTGGCTCAAGCCGGTCCGGCCCGGCGACCGGCTCCGCGTCCGCGTCACCGTGCTCGAAGCCATCCCCTCCCGCAGCAAGCCCGACCGCGGCGTCGTCCGCCAGCTCACCGAGGCGCTGAACCAGGATGGCGACGTGGTGATGAGCCTGCGCGGCATGACCATGCTCCGCACCCGGCCGAAGCCCGATGCCGGTTGACGCCCGCCGCCGCTCCGGCCGAAGCTTCCGCCGGATATCCGGGAGGGCGGCATGCGCTACTTGAGCTGGTTCGGCCTGCCGCTGGCGCTTGCCGCCGGACTGCTGGCCCTGGCCGCCCCCCCGGCCCTCGCCCAGGGCCCGGTGCCCGGCAAGACCTACCGCGTCGGCTTCTCCCAGATCATCGACCATCCCTCGCTCAACGCCACCCGCGCCGGGCTCATCGAGGGCCTGGCCGCCGCCGGCTTCGTCGAGGGCAAGAACCTCACCTTCGACCAGCAGATCGCCGGCGGCGACGTCGCCCGCGCCCGTGCCATCGCCCAGAAATTCGTCGCCGACCGCTACGACCTGATCGCCCCCTGCACCACTCCCAACGTTCAGGCGGCGATCGAGGCCACCCGCGGCACCCGCATCCCGGTCGCCTTCGGCTGCGTCGTCAACCCGGTCGAGACCGGCATCATCGCCGCGCCCGACCAGCCCGCCGGCGGCAATGTCAGCGGCACCTACGCGGTCCCCCCGGTCGGCCAGATGTTCGACCTCATCCAGAAGGTCTTCCCGCGCGCGCGGGTCGTCGCCACCATCTTCACCGCCGCCGACGGCGCCTCCGTCGCCCTCCACGCCCGCGCCTAGGCCGAGGCGGTGCGCCGTGGCATGACCTGGGCCGAGGTCCAGATCACCTCCTCGGCCGAGGTGCTCGTCGCCGCCCAGGCCCTCGTCGGCCGGGTCGACACCATGCTGATGCCGCAGGACAACACCGTCGCCGCCGCCTTCGACGCCGTCGTCCGCGTCGCCCGCGGCGCCAAGATCCCGCTCTTCTCCTTCGATCCCGCCGCCGTCGAGCGCGGCGCCATCGCCGCCTTCGCCCTCAACCAGCACCAGGCCGGGATCGACTGGGCGCGCGAGATCGCCGTTCCCATCCTGCTCGGCAAGCCGGCCGGCGAGATCGTGCCCGTCCCCTACCGGACCTACGATCTGCTGGTGAACACCACCGCCGCCGAGGCCGCCGACATCGCCCTGCCGCCCGACCTGGTGAAAAGCGCCGTCCGCGTCTTCAAGAACTGACGCCGGCGTCCAGCACGTCGTCCAGCGCCCGGCGCAGCCGCAGCGCCAGCTCGGCAATCTCCGGCTCGCGGATGATCAGCGGCGGCGCCATCACCAGCGTATCCCCCACCGGCCGCACCAGCACCCCGCGCTCGGCCCCGGCGTCATAGGCCGCGCGCCCCAGCCCGCCCACCTTCAGCCCCTGCGTCGCCTCCATTGCCTGCCCGGGCCGGCGCAGCACCAGCGCCCCGGCCAGGCCGCATTTGCGCACGCCCGCCACCAGCGGATGGTCGGCGAACGAATCGAGCATCGCATGCCAGGCCGGGATCACCCGGCGCACGTGGCCCAGCACGTCGCGCCGCTCGAAAATCTCGATCGTCTTCAGCGCCACCGCGGCCGCCACCGGATGCGCGTGATAGGTCCCGGCATGGGCGAGCCAGCCGTCCGCCTTGCTGCCCTCCAGCATCCGCGCGTGGAACGCCGGCGACATCAGGATCGCCGAGATCGGCTGGTAGGCGCTCGACAATCCCTTGGCCGTGGTCACGCAATCGGGCGCGATGCCGAAGGTCTGGCTGCCCCACATGTTCCCGGTCCGCGCGAACCCGGTCACCACCTCGTCGGCGAAAAGCTGGATGCCGAACCCGTCCAGCACCGCCTTCACCGCCGCGAAATACCCGGCCGGCGGCGGCAGCATCCCGGCCGAGACCGACACCGGCTCGGCGATCATCGCCCCGATCGTCTCCGGCCCCGCCGCCAGGATCGCCTCGCGCAACTCGGCCACCAGCCGCGCCGTGTACTCCGCCTCGCTCTCCCCCGGCAGCGCCCCGTCCGGCCAGTTCGGCTGGCTGACATGGATGTGGTCGCCCAGCGGAATCCCGAAGCTCTCCTGCAGCGCGGCACTCCCGCCCAGCCCCGTCGTCAGCGCCGTGCCCCCGTGATAGCTGCCGCGCCGCGAGATGATCTTCCGCCGCTGCCGCGCGCCGGTATGGCCGTTGCCGTACCACATGAACTTGATCAGGCTGTCATTGGCCTCCGAGCCGGTGGTCGCGAACGCCACCCGCGCATCCGGGATCGGCGCCAGCGCCGCCAGCTTCTCCGCCAGCTCCATCACCACCGGCACCGTGCGATGCGCGCCCGACGGATACATCGGCATCGCCCGCATCTGCCGCGTCGCCGCCTCCACCAGCTCCTCGTCGCTGTAGCCCAGCGCCACGCAGTAGAAGCTCGACACCGCCTCGATATAGTCCCGCCCGCGCTCGTCGGTCACGAACACCCCGCGCCCGCCGGTCACCACCAGCGGCCGCTCGGTGCGCAGCCGGTTCAGGTCGGAAAACCCCAGCACCAGCGTGTCGTTGCGATAGTTGCTGGTCGTCCGCTGCTCGAGCATGCCCACCTCCTGCTGATCGGCAAGATGCTAGGCCCACAGAGGCAACTTGCCTACCCGCCGCGCAGCGCCGCCTCGCGCGCCGCCGTCGCCAGCACGTCGGCCCGCTCGTTCATCGCATCCCCGGCATGCCCGCGCACCCATTTCCAGTCGATCGCATGCGCCTTGGCCGCATCCAGGATGCGCCGCCACAGATCCATGTTCGCCACCGGATCGCCGGCCGCGTTGCGCCAGTTCCTGCGCACCCACCCGGTGTGCCAGCGCGTGATCCCGTTGCGCAGGTATTCGCTGTCGGTGTGCAGCACCACCCGGCACGGCCGCGTCAGCGCCTCCAGCGCCGCCGCCGCCGCGGTCAGCTCCATCCGGTTGTTGGTGGTCGCCGCCTCCGCCCCCGACAGCTCCCGCTCATGCCCCCGGAACCGCAGGATCGCCGCCCAGCCGCCCGGCCCCGGATTGGGCTTGCAGCCCCCATCCGTCCAGATCTCCACGAGCTCGTCAGAGTCCATAGGCATGCTCGTCCCGCGCCGCGAGGTGGAAGCGCAGCCGCCGCACATATTCCAGCGGGTCCTTGCGCGTCACCATCGCGTTGGCCGGCGTGTTCACCCAGTCGTACAGCCGCGTCAGCGCAAACCGTATCGCCGCCCCCTGGCACAGCACCGGCAACGCCGCCCGCTCCGCCGCCGACAGCTTCCGCGTCGCCTCGTAGGCCAGCAGCATCGCCCGCGCCTTGGTCACGTTGAAGCTCAGGTCCGGCTCGAAGCACCAGGCGTTCAGGCACACGGCGATGTCGTAGGCCAGCAGGTCGGTCGCCGCGAAATAGAAATCGATCAGCCCCGACAGCTTCCCGTCCAGGAAGAACACGTTGTCGGGAAACAGATCGGCATGGATATGCCCCGCCGGCAGCCCCGCCGGCCAGCCGTCAAGGATGCGCTCAAGCGCCGCCGGCAATTCCGCCGCCAGCCCCGCCTGCACCCCATCCGCCCCGCCCAGGCTGCGCGCCAGCAGCGGCGCCCAGCCCGGCGGCCCCAGCGCGTTCGCCCGCGTCGGCGCATAGTCGGCCCCCGCCTGGTGCAGCGCCGCCAGCGCCGCCCCCACCGGCGCGCAATGCTCGGGCCGCACCCGCCGCGGCCACACGCCCGGCAGGAAGGTGGTGATCGCCGCATGCCGCCCGGACAGCCGCCGCAGCGCCACCCCGTCACGCGCCCGCACCGGCAGCGGGCAGGTGATCCCCCGCCCCGCCAGATGCTCCATCAGCCCCAGGAACCAGGGCAGTTCCGCCGGATCCACCCGCTTCTCGTACAGCGTCAGGATGAAATCGCCCTGCGTCGTCCGCAACGAGAAATTGCTGTTCTCCACCCCCTCCGCGATGCCGCGGAAGGCCACCATGCCGCCGATCTCGTACTCGTCCAGGAAGGCGGCCAGCGCCTCGTCGGAGACCTCCGTATAGACCGCCATCAATCGGCGAGCGGCGCGGGAAGCTTGAACGTCACGTCCTCGGTCGTGACCTGCCGTTCCTCGATCAGCAGCGTGTAGCGCTCGCGCAGCCGGTCGAGCAGCTGGTCCACCAGCACCTCCGGCGCCGAGGCCCCCGCCGTCACCCCCCGCGTCCGCACCCCCTCCATCACCGCCCAGTCCAGCTCCGAGGCCTTCGGCAGCAGGATCGCGCGATCCGCGCCGCTGCGCTCCGCCACCTCGCGCAGCCTGAGCGAGTTCGACGAATTGCGGCTGCCGATCACGATCACCAGGTCGCTCTCGGGCGCGATCGTCTTCACCGCCGCCTGCCGGTTGGTCGTCGCGTAGCAGATATCCTCCTTCTTCGGCCCGCGGATCTGCGGAAACCGCGCGCGCAGGATCTCCACCATCTCCGCCGTGTCGTCCACCGACAGCGTCGTCTGGGTGATGAAGGCGAGCTTCGACGGGTCGGCCGGCGCCACCGTCCGCGCCTCCCCGGCGTTCTGGATCAGCGTCATCGCCCCGGCCGGCAGCTGCCCCATCGTGCCCTCCACCTCCGGATGCCCGGCATGGCCGATCATCAGGATATGGCACGAATCCGGCCCGCCCCCGGCGAAATGCCGCTCCGCCTCGCGATGCACCTTCGACACCAGCGGGCAGGTCGCATCCAGGTAGGTCAGCCCCCGCCGCTGCGCCTCGGCCGGCACGCTCTTGGGCACGCCATGCGCCGAGAACACCACCTGCGCGCTCTCCGGCACCTCGGTCAGCTCGTCCACGAACACCGCGCCCTGCTTTTCCAGGTCCTCCACCACCGTGCGGTTGTGCACGATCTCGTGGCGGACGTAGACAGGCGCGCCGTAGCGGCGCAAAGCCTCCTCCACCACGCGGATGGCGCGGTCCACCCCGGCACAGAAGCCGCGGGGGCCCGCGAGCAGAACGCGCAGGGCAGGCGAGGGGGCGGTATCGTCGGGCATGTTGTCCATGGCGCAGGGGCGCCGCACTATGCCCAAGCTCGCCCCGCTGAACAATGACCACCGAACAATGACCACCCCCGATCTGGAGTCGCGGATGCCCGATATCGCCACCTTCCTGCCAGTCCCGCGCCGGCCCGCGTTGCGCCATCTCGCGGTCCCGGCGCTGGCGGCCGCCCTGCTCGCCGGCTGCGGCCCCCGCCCCGACCAGTTCGCCCCCGCCTGCCCCGCCCTCAAGCTCCTGCCCGACGCCGCCGACCTCGTCCGCACAAGTGGCCAGGGCACCGACATCACCGACCTGATCGTCCGCGGCCGCATCTCCAGCGTGCCCGCCCAGTGCAAGGACGGCCGGCGCAACACCGTCGCCGCCGAGATCAAGGTCGGCTTCGACATCACCCGCGGTCCCGCCAGCACCGACCGC
>JBGAIK010000213.1:0-8530 GCA_044225615.1 Acetobacteraceae bacterium
GGCGGTGCGCTCCGAATGGCCGGACGAGCTGCCGCTATGGGTGCGCCTGTCCTGCGTGGACTGGATGGAGGGTGGGCTGACGCTGGCCGACGCGATCGAGATCTCGCGCCGGCTGAAGGCGACCGGGAAGGTGGATTTGATCGACTGCTCCTCGGGCGGCGTGGCCGCGGTGGGACCGAAGATCCCGTCGCTGCATCCCGGCTACCAGGTGCCCTTCGCCGAGGCGATCCGCCGCGAGGCCGGCATCGCCACCGGCGCGGTGGGGCTGATCACCACGGCGGAGCTTGCCGCCGAGATCGTCGCCAACGACCGCGCCGACCTGGTGCTGCTGGCGCGTGCCGTGCTCGCCGACCCGGCCTGGCCGCTGCGCGCGGCCCGGACGCTCGGCGTGAAGCCGGAGCTGATGCCGCAATACCAGCGCGCGACGCTGGTGTGACCATGGAAGGCGGGGCGGTCACCACCATCAATGGCCGCCCCGCCACCGTGGACGGCATGCGGCCGCTGGCGACGGCGAATTACGGGCACTTCACCCTGATGCAGATGCGCGGCGGCGGCGTGCGCGGCTGGGGCCTGCATCTGGACCGGCTGGACCACGGCAGCCGGGTGCTGTTCGGCAAGGGCATCGACCGCGCGCTGGTCACCCGGCAGGTGCAGGAGGCCGCCGCCGGCATCGCCGACGCGACGCTGCGCATCAACGTGTTCACCGCGATGAGCCTGCGCGGCCCGGTCGCCGGCGCGCCGCTCGACGTCATGGTGAACGTGGCGCCGCCGGTGGTGCCGGATTTGCGGCCGGTGCGCGTCCAGCCACGGGTCTATCGGCGCGACCTGCCGGAGGTGAAGCATGTCGGCGGCTTCGGCCTCGCGTGGCAGCGACGGCTGGCCCAGCAGGCGGGGTTCGACGACGCGCTGTTCGTCGATGACGCCGGCGAGATTGCGGAGGGCTCGATCTGGAACGTGGGTTTCTGGGACGGTGCCCGCATTGTTTGGCCGGCTGCCCCGGCGCTGGACGGCATCACCATGCTGCTGCTGCGCCAGGGCCTGGACCGCCGCGGCATCCCGTGGGAGGCGCGGCGTGTCACGCTGGCCGACCTGCCGGGCTTCCGCGCCGCCTTCCTCTGCAACTCCATCGCCACCGGCCAGCCGATCGCGGCCATCGACCAGCATGCATTCGCCGTCGATCCCAAACTCACTGCCCTGCTGCAGGCCTGCGAGGCAGAGACGCCATGGCTGCCACCCGCCTGAGGGTAGCCACGCGCATGGCGGGTCAAGGTTCCATCCAGCCTCCCACCCCGTTATGCTACCGTCATGGGATCGGCCGGATACTCCGACATGAACGCGTTCCGTGACCACCTGCTTCCTGGCGAACGGATCGCCTGGCAGGGGCAGCCCGCGGGCGGCCTGCTGCTGATGGGGCGCGACGCGATCCTGGTTCCCTTCAGTCTTGCCTGGTGCGGCTTCGCAGTGTTTTGGACCTTTTCTGTGATCACGTCGGGCGCACCGATCGGGTTTGTTCTCTGGGGGATGATGTTCGTCGCAGTCGGCCTGTTCTTGGTTTTCGGCCGTTTCGTTCTGGATGCCTGGCTACGACGTACGACCTGGTATGCGGTGACAGACAGCCGGGTCCTGATCCTGCGGCATGGTCTTTTCCGCCGTTTCGTCGCGTCGCGCCTCGACAGTCTCCCATCGGTGGAACTTGCGTCAGGCCGCAATGGTCGTGGAACGCTCCGCTTCGGCACGGCGACGCTGGCTCAGGGGAGGAGCGTCGGGTCCTTGGTGCCGTCGCTGGACCCGTTGCCGCAGTTCATTGCCATCAACGAGGCTGGCAAGGTCTTTGACCTCGTCCAGCGTTCCCAAAGGTGAGCACCAACAGGGGAATCGCTTGAAGCGCGATCAAGCTGACTGTCGGAGCAGAGCTTCGAGGTAGGCCTTGTCCCAAGCGGCCGAAGTGCAGGCACCCTCATGAAACCCGGCATCCACCCCGAATACCACGAGATCAACATCGTCATGACCGACGGGACGACGTTCAAGACGCGCTCCTGCTCCGGCAAGGCCGGCGACACGCTGCGGCTGGACATCGACCCGAAATCGCACCCGGCCTGGACCGGCGTGCAGCGGATCATGGACACCGGGGGCCAGGTGGCCAAGTTCAACAAGAAGTTCGCCGGCATCGGCACCCGCAAGGGCTGATCATTTCCGCGCCTTCCTGTACGCCACCCCCTTGAACGGGGCGGCGCTGCTATCAGGGCGCCGCACGAAGTTCCGATACAGCCACCGGGCCGGCCCGATCGGGCGGTCCAGACTGAAACCTTGCTTCTGCAGGAGGTACTGCCATGAACGCCCTGAATCTGTCCCCGCTGTTCCGCACCGCCATCGGCTTCGATCGCCTGGCCCGGCTCGTGGACACCGCGTCCAATGCGGACGTTTCCTATCCCCCCTACAACATCGAGAAGACGGGCGACGATTCCTATCGCCTGACGATGGCCGTCGCCGGGTTCGGCGAGGAGGACATCGAGCTGACGGTGAAGGAGAACACGCTCGTGGTCGCCGGCCGCGTGGCCGAGCAGCCGCAGACGGAGCTGCTCTATCGCGGCATCGCCGGCCGGGCGTTCGAGCGCCGCTTCGTGCTCGCCGACCACATCCAGGTCGAGGGCGCCGAGCTCAGGAACGGCCTGCTGCACGTCGCGCTGAAGCGCGTGGTGCCCGAGGCGCTGAAGAGCCGCCGCATCCCGGTGACCGCCGGCGCGCCGGCCGCCCCGGCGATCGAGACCGCCAAGGCCGCGTGACGGCACCCGCCGCACCGGCCTGAGCTCCCCCTCCCGTGACCACGCGGGAGGGGGTTCTCGCGCGCTATGGCCGCTTGAAGAATGCGTCTGCCGCGCTGCGATGCGCGCCCTTGCGCGCGATCTCCGCCCGCACCCGGGCGATCTCCGCCTCCAGCTCGCCGATATAGGCGTGCAGCTCCTCCACCCCGAACGGGTCGAGCGGCGGCGGGGTCAGGCGCGCCGGCTTCGGCCGGGGCAGGTCGTCCTCGATCGAGGCGGCGGGCGACATGGCGGGCTCCTTTTCCTGTCGGCGAATCAACGCTGCTGCGATGCGTCTCCGTCTTGACCCATGGGGGGGCGGAGGTCCATATGCCCGGCTTTCCAATGGCCCAGGCCGGCGGTGGCGGGCACCGGCCCGGCCATCCCTTCCGGCCGCGTCTTCAGGGGTGCTGCCTCATGACCATGCCGCTGATGCCCAAGGCCACCGCCGTGTGGCTGATCGACAAGACCGCGCTCACCTTCACCCAGATCGCGGATTTTTGCGGCATGCACCCGCTCGAGGTGCAGGCGATCGCCGACGGCGAGGTGGCGCAGGGCATCGTCGGCTACGATCCGGTCGCCAACAGCCAGCTGACGCAGGACGAGATCCGCCGCTGCGAGGGCAACCCCGAGCTGCGGCTGAAGCTGCTGCCCACCACCCTGCCGCAGCCCAAGCGCATCAAGGGCGCGCGCTACACACCGGTTGCCAAGCGCAACGACCGCCCGGACGGCATCGCCTTCCTGATGCGCAACTACCCGCAGCTGTCCGAGGCGCAGATCGGCAAGCTGATGGGCACGACCAAGGAGACCATCCAGAAGGTGCGCGACCGCACGCACTGGAACAGCGCCAACATCAAGCCGCGCGATCCGGTCATCCTCGGCCTGTGCAGCCAGACCGACCTCAACGCCATGGTGCAGCAGGCCAACGACCGGCTGATCCGCGAGGGCCAGGCAGTGCCGCCGCCGCCGCCGCCCCAGACGGACGAGGCCGCCTGAGGCGCCGGGGCGGGGTTACGAGTGCAGCGTCGTGCGCAGCCGCTCGATCTCTTCCTTGACGTGGAGTTTTTCCACCTTCAGCCGCGTGAGCTCGGCCCCGTCGGGTCGCGGGCGCTGATCCTCCGCCACGATCTGCGCGTCGAGCGCGGCGTGGCGCTGTTTCAGGCTCTCGATACGGGCGTGCTGGCTCATGAAGCCTCCTGTGCTGATGGACAGCGGGCCCACTTGATCCAAGATCCGCGCCACCCAGGCGCGCGGACCGCACGGGTCCGGCAGGGCCATCCTCCGGCCCGCGTGCAACCGAAGCGTAACCTCAAATCGGGTTGGATTGCCACGCGAATCCTGCCCAGCGAGGTTCGCGAACGTGTTAAAAGGTCGCCATGCTGAACGACCGTGACTCGCTTTTGCGCAAGCTTCACGAATTGAGGAGCGAGCACCGCGACCTCGACACCGTGATCGCCCGCCTGGTGGAGGCCGGCCCCACCGACCAGCTCCACCTGCAGCGGCTCAAGAAGCGCAAGCTGATGCTGAAGGACGAGATCGCCTGGCTGGAATCGCGCCTGATTCCGGACAGCATCGCCTAACCGCCGCGGGATGCGCGCATGACTGAACACCCGGTGGTCGGCATCATCATGGGCAGCCAGTCCGACTGGCCCACTTTGACCCATGCCGCTGAGATGCTGGCCCGGCTCGGCATCGCGCATGAGCGCCGCATCGTCTCCGCCCACCGCACGCCCGACCGGCTGGCCACCTACGCCAAGCAGGCCCGCGGCCGCGGGCTGCGCGTCATCATCGCCGGAGCCGGCGGCGCGGCCCATCTGCCCGGCATGTGCGCCGCCTTCACCCCCCTGCCCGTGCTCGGCGTGCCGATCGAAAGCCATGCGCTCAAGGGCATGGATTCGCTGCTCTCCATCGTGCAGATGCCGGCCGGCATCCCGGTCGGGACGCTGGCCATCGGCCGCGCCGGGGCGATCAACGCCGCCCTGCTCGCCGCCGCCATCCTGGCCACCACCGATCCGGAGCTGGCCGCACGGCTCGACGCCCACCGCGCCGCCCAGACCGCGGCGGTGGCCGAGGAGCCGTCAGACCCCGCGCCATGATGCCGCTGCCGCCCAATGCCACCATCGGCATCGTCGGCGGCGGCCAGCTGGGCCGCATGTCGGCCCTTGCCGCCGCCCGCCTCGGCTATCGCTGCCACATCCTGAGCCCGGAGCCCGACTGCCCTGCCGCGCTGGTCGCCGCCAGCCATACCCTGGGCGACTACGAGGACGAGGCGGCGCTGCGCGACTTTGCCCGCCATGCCGACGTGGTGACGTTCGAATTCGAGAATGTCAGCGCCCAGGGGCTGGAACTGCTCGCTGCGCTGCGCCCGGTCCGTCCCGGCCCATCGGTGCTGCGCATCAGCCAGGACCGCATTG
Source organism: Acetobacteraceae bacterium (assembly GCA_044225615.1). GTDB lineage: Bacteria > Pseudomonadota > Alphaproteobacteria > Acetobacterales > Acetobacteraceae > CAIYPH01. The sequence continues at coordinate 5,216 of JBGAIK010000213.1, forward strand.
CCGAAAAGGGTTTCCTCAACGGCATCGGCGTTCCCACCGCACCCTGGCGCCCGGTCGCGAGCCGCGACGAACTGGATCAAGCAGCCGCGGCGCTCGGGCTCCCCGCCATTCTCAAGACCGCGCGCCTCGGCTATGACGGCAAGGGCCAGCGCCTCATCCGCGCCGCCGACGAGCTTGCGGCAGCATATGAAGAACTTGCCCCCAAGCCGCTGATCCTGGAAGGCTTTGTGGATTTTGCCTGCGAGATCAGCGTTGTCGTTGCCCGCAGCGCCGACGGCCGGCTCGCGGCCTTCGACGCGGTCGAGAACCGCCACCGCCACCACATCCTCGATCTCACCCTGGCCCCGGCCGGCATCCCGGAAATCACCGCCCAGGCCGCCGACGCGCTGGCCCGCCAGGTGGCGACCGGGCTCGACCTGGTCGGCCTGCTCGCGGTCGAGATGTTCGTCACCGCCGACAACCGCGTGCTGGTCAACGAGATCGCGCCACGTCCGCACAATTCCGGCCACTGGACCATCGAGGCCTGCCCGGCCAGCCAGTTCGAGCTGCATATCCGCGCCGTCGCCGGCCTGCCGCTGCCGCCCGCCACGCGGCATTCCGACGCGGTGATGAAGAACCTGGTCGGGCCCGACGAGATCGCGCTGTGGCCGGAACTGCTCGCCACGCCGGGCCTCGTCGCGCATCACTACGGCAAGACCGAGGCCCGCCCGGGCCGCAAGATGGGCCATGTGACGCGACTGTTTCCGCGCGGCGCGCTGCCCGGCCCGTTCGGCATCGCCGCCGCGCTGGGCCCATTGGGGCTGGGGCCATTGGGGTAGAGCAGGCAGGCAGGGCTCCGCCGGCCTGTCCTGGGCCTTACCGGACGCTTCCCGCCACCGCCGCCACGCAACGCTCGAACGCGGCCAGCGCGGTCCAGCGCGCCGCCGGCGCCACGTCCTCCACGAACAGCGCCCCGCCCGAGGCCAGGATCGCGCCGTCGATCATCAAATTGTCGGTCATGGCGAAGGATTCCAGCAGCATGCCCTCGCCGTCGCGCCAGGTGTCGCCTGGCCCCAGCCGGGCGGCGCCGCCGACGAAGCGCAGCGTGCGGGCCAGGAAATCCTCCGCCGCGTTGCTCCAGCCGAACACCGGGCGGCCGAGCGCGCGCATGAAGCCGATCTCGAACACCGTGCCGGCATCAGCGCTCGGTCCGCGGAACGGGGTCAGGTTGGCGACCAGCGCGTCGCAGGCGCGGATATGGGCCTCGTTGGCCAGCGCGATCCGCCGCGCCTCCGGCAGACCGGCCCAATCAGCCGGCCGGTCAGGGAGCGGATCGAGCGGCGACACGCCGTCGAGGCCGTGGCGCGCGCAGACCGCCTTGAGCACCGCGGCCCGGCCCGTCGCGTCGGGAACGAACACATCCGGTCCGGCAAGATAGACCCGCGGTCGGGGCTTCGCCCGGCTCGTCACCAGGCCACCGGCTCCTGCGCCGTCTCGTCCAGCAGCCGCCGCAGCGCCGTGGCATCGTGCGCCAGCTCGTCCGCCGCCTGCCCGCACAGCCGCGCCAGCGCCGTGGCGTCGCCGGCCTGGAGCGCCGCCATGATCGCCCGCATGCGGCGCTCGATGCCGGCCAGACCGTAGCCGCCGGCCATGCCGGCGATGGCGTGCGCGATGTCCGCGGCCTCCCCCAGCGCCCCGCGCGACACAGCGGCGGCCAGGGCCGGCAGGCGGCGGGCGATATCGTCCAGGCACTGCTCCACCAGGCGGGCGAACATGCGCGGCGCCAGGCCTTCGCGCAGTTCGGCAACCCGCGCCAGGTCGAGCGCCGCCGGCCCGGTCTCGGTCGGCGCGCAGCGCCGGGCCGCCAGCTGGGGTGGGCCCAGGATGCGGCGCAGCACCGCCTCCAGCATTTCCGGCACCAGCGGCTTGGTCAGCACCGCCGCCATCACCGCGCCCGGGCGCTGGGCGGCGCCGACACTGTCGGCCGAACCGGTCAGCGCCACGATCGGCACCCCACCGCAGGGCGGCGGCAGGGCGCGGATGCGGCTTGCCGCCTCCACCCCGTCGATGCCCGGCATGTGGATGTCCATCAGCACCAGGTCGTAGGCATCGGCGCCCGCCATGCCGACCGCCTCCAGCCCGGTGGCTGCCGTGTCCACCCGATGGCCGGACCGGCGCAGCAGCGCCGCGGTCAGGTTGCGGTTGGCCGCCACGTCCTCCACCAGCAGGATGCGCGCGCGGCGCAGCGGGCGGTCCAGCGCGGCCGTATCCGGCAGCCCCGACGGCGCCGGCGGCAGGGCGAGCGGCACGCTGAACCAGAACCGGTTGCCGCCGGCCTCGGCGGCGAGCCCGATCCGACCGCCCATCAGTGCGGCCAGCCGGGCCGAGATCGCCAGCCCGAGCCCGCTGCCGGGCACACCGGCGGCGTCCGCCTCCAGCCGCTCGAAGGGGCGGAACAGCCGCGCCGCCTGGGCCTCGGGGATCGGCGGACCGGAATCGCACACGCTGAACCGGATCTGCCCGTCGACCCGGTCGGCCCTGAGCAGCACCTGACCCGGCCCGGCATATTTGGCGGCGTTGCTGACCAGGTTCATCGCCACCTGCCGCAGCCTGCCCGGATCGGCGAAGATGCGCGGCGGCAGCAGCGGCGCCGCCTCCACCGCGAAGGTCACCCCGCGCAGGCCCGCCGCGGCGCGGAAGAGGTCGGCCGCATCGGCCAGCACCTGGACGGGTTCCACGCTTTCCGGGCGCATCACGAATCTGCCGTCCTCGATCCGGGTCAGGTCGAGGATATCGGTCACCAGGCTGCGGAGCGCGGTGCCGGCGCGCTGGGCGGTCTCCACCAGGGCTCGCCGCCCGTCGTCAAGCCCCGCGGTGTCGAGCAGGGCGAGGCTGCCGACCAGCGCCTCGAGCGGCACCCTGATCTCGTGGCTGACCATGCCGACCAGCCGGCGCTGCTGCGCCAGGCTCGCCTGGGCCGCGTCATGCGCCGCGCGCTCCGCCGCCTCGGCCCGCTTGCGCGCGGTGATGTCGGAGTAGAGCGAGATGAACCCGCCATCCGGCAGGCGCGAGCGGCGCAGCTCGTGCGCCCGCCCGTTCGGCCGCGTCCGCTCCGAGACGCCGACCACCGGGAAGTTGCGCAGCGCCGCCATGCGCCGGGCCACCTCGGCGTTCACCGCCGCCGGCGTCGGCATCGGGCCGAACTCGCCGGCCTCGGCCTGGCCGCGCAGCAGCGCCTCCATCGGCGTGCCCACCCGCAGCAGCGCCGGCGGCACGCCGGTGATGTCGGCGAAGCGGTCGTTCCACTGCACCAGCAGCAGCCCGGCATCGAGCACC
>JBGAIK010000214.1:0-9409 GCA_044225615.1 Acetobacteraceae bacterium
GGCCGAGGTGCTGCCCGGGCGCCTCTACCGCGGCAACCATCCCACCCCGGGCCGGATCGCCTGGGCGAGGCGGCGCTTCGGACTGGCCGGCATCATCAACCTGCGCGGGGCGACCCGCAGCGGATCGGACGCGCTGGCCCGCGAAACGGCAGCCCGGCTCGGCATCGCGATGCACGACGTCTCCCTCTCCAGCGGCGCCGCCCCACCCCGGCAAACCCTGCTCGCCCTGGTCGACGCGCTGCGCACCGCGCCCACGCCGGCGCTGCTGCACTGCAAGTCGGGCGCCGACCGCGCCAGCTTCGCCGCGGCCGTGGCGCTGCTGCTGGAGGGCCGGGCGGTGGCGCAGGCGATGGGCCAGATGTCGCTGCGCTTCGGGCACCTGCGCCGCTCCCGCGCCGGCGTGCTGGACGCGGTGCTGCTGCGCTATGCCGCCGAGGGCGCCGGCCGCACGTTTCCCGACTGGGTCGCGACCGGCTATGATCCCGCCGCGATCACCGCGTCGTTCCGTGCCGGCGGCCTGTCCGCCTTCCTGAACGACCGCGTGCTGAGGCGCGAATAGGAGACCGCCATGCAGGCAACCGACGTCACCGAGGCGCTGCCGCAATCCGACTGGGCCGGCCCGTTCGGCGCCGAAGACCAGGCCCGCGCCGTCGCCGCCCTCGAAAGCGGCCGCGTGGTCATGCTGCCCAACCTCGCCTTCCCGCTCACACCGGCGGAAACCCCCTTCCTCGACGCCGGCACGCTCGACAACAGCCGCAAGAACATCAGCTACGACCCGAAGACCGGCAAATGCAACGGCTCCGGCTACACCGGCGCGGAGCTGGAACGCCTCTCCGCCATGCTGCAACGCTACGGCACCGGCGCCGAGGCGCTGATGCGCGGGCTGTTCCCCCAGTACGGCGCGGCGCTGGAACGCGCGCGGACCAGCTTCCGCCCGGCCGAGATCAGCGGGCGCGAGTACTCGCCCCGCCACGACGACCGGCGCCTGCATGTCGATGCCTTTCCCACCCGGCCGACCCATGGCCGCCGCATCCTGCGCGTCTTCACCAACGTCGCCCCCGGCGGCATCGCCCGTCACTGGCGCGTCGGCGAGCCGTTCCCCGATTTCGCCCGACAGTTCCTGCCCCGCACCGGGCGCATGCTGCCCGGCCAGGCCTGGGCGATGGCGGCGCTGGGGCTGACCAAGGGGCGGCGCAGCGAATACGACCACGCCATGCTCGGCCTGCACGACACCGGCAAGCTCGACCTGAAATACCAGAAGGATGCCCCCCAGGCCGAACTGTTCTTCACCCCCGGCACCACCTGGATGTGCTTCACCGACCAGGTGCTGCACGCCGCGCTGGCCGGCCGCTGCGCCTTCGAGCAGACCTTCCACCTGCCGGTGGCCGCCATGTCGGATCCGGAGAAATCGCCGATCCGCACGCTGGAACGGCTCGCCGGCCGGGCGCTCGCCTGACCGGTTTGACTTCGCCCGGTGGCGCAACCACATCTGCCGCCATGAAACGCCGCTCCCTGCTCGCGCTCGCCGCGCTCCCCCTCTCCGTCCCGGCCCTGGCGCAGGGCCGCGCCCTGTCCGCCCAGGACCGCGCCGACATCGCGCGGATCGAGGCCTATCTCGACACGTTGCGCGCGCTGCGCGGCCGGTTTCTCCAGATCGCGCCCAACGGCGGCACCTCGGAGGGCAATGCCTGGCTCGCCCGGCCCGGGCGCATGCGCTTCGAATACGACCCGCCGGCGCCGTTCCTGCTGGTCGCCGGCCACGGCGTGGTGATGTTCTACGACAAGAAGCTCCAGCAGGTCAGTTCCTTCCCCACCGGCTCCACCCCGCTCGGCATCCTGCTGGCCGACAAGGTCCGGCTCACCGGCAGCGACGTCACCGTCACCGGCATCGAGCGCCAGCCGGGCCTGATCCAGGTCAGCCTGGTGCGCACCGGCTCTCCGGGCGACGGCTCGCTGACGCTGGTCTTCGCCGACCAGCCCCTGTCGCTGCGGCAATGGGCGGTGGTCGACGCGCAGCGGCAGGAGACCCGCGTCTCGCTGTTCAACATCCAGCTCGGCGGCAGCTTCGACGACAAGCTGTTCGACGTGACCGACCCGCGGCTGCGCGAGAACAACCGCTGAGCCGCCCGCCTCACGGCTTGGCCGGGGCCTTCTTCCGCGCCTTCGCCGGCGGCGCCGCGAATGCCTTGACCGCCGCGGCCTGCGTCTCCTCCCGCGTCATGCCCGGCCGCAGCGCCCGGCCATAGAGCGCCCGCAGCATCCGCTCGTCGTCGCGCGTCAGCCGGCTTGCCGTGCCGGGCGCGAAGGCGCTGGCCGGCAGCCAGGCGCCCGGCCCGAGCAGCCCGAGCGCGCCGCCCAGCCCGCGCAGGATGCAGGCGCGGGACTGCGCGCGCGGCAGGGCGGCATCCACCCCGATCAGCGCCGCCTTCAGCACCAGCCGCGACTCGTCGGTCCAGATCGGCAGCGTCCAGCACGGCGTCGCCATCACCACGCTGGCGATGAAGCCGTCGACCGCCGCCTCGTCGCCCAGGAAGGCGTTGCGCAGCATGCCCCGCAGCGGCCCCTGGAAGGCCAGCGCGAGCTGCTCGTCCACCACGAGGAAGGCGTTGGGCTGCTGGCGCACCACGTCGCGCTCGGCCACCACGCGCATCGTGATCCCGCTCGGCCGCAGCGCCCGCATGGCCGATTGTGCGTCGTCGCGATCCTCCTTGCGGCCGAACACGAACAGCCGCAGCGGCCCGGCCCAGCGCGACAGTGCGCTGCGTGCCGGCACCGACCACAGCGGGTTGGCGTCGAAGGCGAGCATCACGAGCTGCTCGGCCAGGTCCTCCGGCCTGGTGGCCGGCGCCGCCGGGGCGGGCTTCGCGGCCTGCGCGGGCCGTGCCTTGTCCTTGGCCGGCGCCGCCGCCGCGAGCACCAGCAGCAGCACCGCGGCGAGGCGCCTCACGCGGCGCGCGCGGCGGGCACCCCCAGCGCCGCGACATAGGCGGCCGCGATCGCCTCGCACAGCGCCTGCTCCGCGGCCCCGAACCGGCCGAGATCGGGGCTGTCGATGTCGAGCACGCCGATCACCTGGCCGTCGCGGACCAGGGGCACCACGATCTCCGAGTTCGATGCGCTGTCGCAGGCGATGTGGCCGGGAAAGGCGTGCACGTCGGGCACCAGCTGGGTCTGCCGCGTTGCCGCCGCGGTGCCGCACACGCCCTTGCCCAGCGGGATGCGCACGCAGGCGGGCTTGCCCTGGAACGGCCCCAGCACCAGGGTCTCGCCCTGCAGGAAATAGAACCCGGCCCAGTTGATGCGCGCCAGGTGCTGCCAGATGGCGGCCGCGGTGTTGGCGGCATTGGCGATGGGGTCCGATTCGCCCGCCAGCAGGCCTTGCACGTCGCTCAGCAGGTCGTCGTGTTGCACATGCATCAGGGGCCTCCGGTGGCGCGCAGCAGGGCGCCGAGATGGGGTTGGGCTGCGGCTTCCGCCGCCCGCTCGATGGCGCGATAGCTGGCGACGACGGCGGCGCCCGCAGGTGTCAGCCGCGCCCCGCCGCCGCCCGATCCGCCCGCCGCGGTGCTGACCACCGCGGTGCCGAGATGGCGGTTCAGGTCCTCCACCAGCTCCCAGGCGCGGCGATAGCTCATCTTGAGCGCGCGCCCCGCCGCCGAGATCGAGCCGGTGGCCGCGATCGTCTCCAGCAGCACCACCTTGCCCGGGCCGATCCGCGCGCCGCCGGGCAGGTCGAGCCGCAGGCTGACGCGTGGGGCCGCGAGGGACGGGGCCGTGGAGCGGGAGGGCGTGACGGTCATGGCAGCCAAGCCTAGCGCGCCCGGCGGTTGCAATCCATCGCCGACCCGTATCAGGCTGGGGCATGGCACGCACGATCCGATCCTCCGTCTGTCCGCATGACTGTCCCTCGACCTGCGCGCTCGAGGTGGAGGTGGTGGACGGCGCCCGCATCGGCGCGGTGCGGGGGGCCAGGGCCAACAGCTACACCGACGGCGTGATCTGCACGAAGGTCGCCCGCTATGCCGAGCGCATCCACCATCCCGGCCGGCTGACCCATCCGCTGCTGCGGACAGGGCCGCGGGGGAGCGGGCAGTTCCGGCGGATCGGGTGGGACGCGGCGCTGGACCTTGTGGCGGAACGGTTCCTGGCGCTGGAGGCCAGGCACGGGGCGCAGACCGTGTGGCCCTACTACTTCGCCGGCACGATGGGGCTGGTGCAGCGGGACGGCATCAACCGCCTGCGCCATGCGAAGGGATACTCGCGCCAGCACAGCACCATCTGCTCCACCGTCTGCGAGGCGGGCTGGATGGCGGGCGCGGGGAAGTTCACCGGCCCCGATCCGCGCGAGATGGCGCAATCCGACCTGATCGTGGTCTGGGGCGGCAACCCGGTGAACACGCAGGTCAACGTGATGACCCACATCGCCAAGGCGCGGAAGGGGCGCGGCGCGAAGCTGGTGGTGGTGGACCCGTATCGGACCGGCACGGCGGAGGTCGCCGACATGCACCTGCCGCTGCGGCCGGGAACCGACGGGGCGCTGGCCTGCGCGGTGATGCACGTCGCCTTCCGCGACGGGTTCGCGGACCGTGCCTACATGGCAAGCCATGCCGATTGCCCGGCGGCGCTGGAGGCGCATCTGGCGACGCGCGGGCCGGATTGGGCGGCCGGGATCACCGGGCTGTCGGTGGCGGCGATCGAGGCGTTTGCGAAACTCTATTGCGAGACCGAGCGCGCCTACATCCGCGTCGGCTACGGCTTCTCCCGCCTGCGCAACGGCGCGGCCAACCTGCACGCCGTGTCCTGCCTGCCGACGGTGACGGGCAAATGGGTGCATGAGGGCGGCGGGGCGTTCTGGAACAACCGCGGCATCTACCACTGGAACAAGACGCTGATCGAAGGGCTCGACGTGCTCGACCCGTCGGTGCGGGTGATGGACATGAGCCGGATCGGCGCGGTGCTGACCGGCGACCGCACCGAACTGGGCGATGGCCCCCCGGTCCATGCCCTGTTCATCCAGAACGTGAACCCGGTGACGGTGGCGCCCGACAGCAACCGGGTGCTGCGCGGCTTCCGGCGCGAGGACCTGTTCACCGTGGTGCACGAGCAGTTCATGACCGAGACCGCGGCGATGGCCGACATCGTGCTGCCGGCGACGATGTTCATGGAACATGACGACCTCTACCAGGCCGGCGGGCACAGCCACATCCAGATCGGGCCGAAGCTGATCGACCCGCCGGGCGAGTGCCGCTCCAACCATGCGGTGCTGCAGAGGCTGGCATCGCGGCTCGGCGCGGCGCATCGCGGCTTCGGCATGACGGCGATGGAGATCGTGGACGCGACGTTGCGCGAATCCGGCTGGCCCGGGGCGGCCGAGGTGATGGAGCGGCGCTGGATCGACGCGCAGCCGGATTTCCGGGCAAGCCATTTCCTCGACGGGTTCGGGCATCCCGACCGCAAGTTCCATTTCGCGCCGGACTGGTCGCGGATCGGCCGGGACCATGCGCGGATGCCGCGCCTGCCCGACCATTTCGCCATCATCGACGAGAGCGGCGGCGACCGCCCGTTCCGGCTGGTGACGGCGCCGGCACGGCAGTTCCTGAACACCTCGTTCACCGAGACCCCGTCCAGCCGCAGGCGCGAGGGGCGACCGACGGCGCTGATCCATCCCGAGGATGCGGCGCGGCTCGGCGTGGTCGCGGGCGGGCGGGTACGGCTGGGCAACGCGCTGGGCGAGGTCGTGGTCCACGCGAAGCTGTTCGATGGCCTGCAGTCGGGCGTGGTGATCGTGGAAAGCGTCTGGCCGCATGCCGATTTCGAGGGCGGGATCGGCATCAACGCGCTGATCAGCGACGACCCGGCGCCGCCCTATGGCGGGGCGGTGTTCCACGACACCGCGGTGTGGGTGCAGGCGGTGGCGGCCGCGCTGCCGGTGGCGGCGGAGTAGATGTCCGACGCCGCCGAAAAGCACCAGGCCCAGATCGAGGCCTGGAACGGCCCGATGGGCGCGCAATGGGCGGCCAACGGGCGCGCACCGAGCGGACGCTGGCGCCGGTGACCGAGGCGCTGCTGCGCGTGGCGGCGGTGCGGCCGGGCGAGACGGTGCTGGACGTGGGCTGCGGCTGCGGCGGCAACAGCCTGGCCTTCGACCCGGACGGCGGCGCGGGTGATCGGCGTCGATGTCTCGGCGCCGATGTTGGAGTCGCCCGCGGCACCTGATGGCCAACGCCGGGTATGTGCTGGCCGACGCGGCGACCCGCACTTTGCGCCGGCCAGCGTGGACCTGCTCGCCTCCCGCTTCGGCGTGATGTTCTTCGGCGACCCGGTGGCAGCCTTCGCCAATCTGCGCTGCGCCATGAAGCCGGATGGCCGGCTGGCGCTGGCCTGCTGGCGGCCGCTGGCAGACAACCCGTGGGTCAGCGTGCCGCTCGCCGCGATCGCGCCGGTGGTGCCGCCCTTGCCGCGCCCTGGCCCCCCTTGTCCCGGCCCCTTCGCCTTCGGCGACGCCAACGTCGCCCGCATCCGCCGCCGCCGGGTTCGGCGGTCCGCTTCGAGACGTTCGACTTCGCCATGCGCTTCCGCGGCGACCCGGCCAAGGCGGCCGAGGCGGTCGCCCTGGTCGGCCCCGCCAGCCGCGCCCTGCGCGGCCAGCCCGAGGAGATCCGCGCCGGGGCGCTCGCCGCCATCGCCAGGGCGATCGAGCCGTTCGCGCAGGACGGCGAAGCGCCTCGCCAGGCCGCCGACCTGGCTGGTCGCGCCGGTCGCCTAGCTCGTGCAAGGCATCCTGACCGTCGCCTTCCCGGTCTTCGCGCTGATCGGGGTGGGATGGTTCGCGGGCCGGCGCGGCATGCTCGGGCCGGACGGCACCGGGGCGCTCAACGCCTTCGTCACCTGGTTCGCGCTGCCGGCCATGCTCTACACCGCGCTGTCGCGGGTTGCGCTGGGCACGATCCTGAACTGGCCGTTCATCGTCGCCTATGGCGGGGCAATGGCGATCACCTTCGCCCTCGGCATGCTGGCGGCGCGGCTCGTCTCCCGCGCCGACGGCGCGCATATGGGCGTGCACGGCATCTCCGCCGCCTTCGGCAATGTCGGCTACATGGGCATCCCGCTCTGCGCCACCGCCTTCGGCGCGGCCGGCGTGCTGCCGGCGACGCTGGCCGTGTGCATCGGCGGCGCGGTGATGATGACGCTGGCCATCGTGGTGATCGAGTTCGGCCGCGCCCAGGGTGCCCATCCGGCGCGGATGCTGCTGCATGTGGTGAGCGCGGTGGCGCGCAGCCCGATCCTTCAGGCGGTGGCGCTCGGCATGCTCTCCGGCGCAACCCAGGTGCAGCCGCCGGCGGCGGTGATGAAGTTCCTGGACCTGCTGGCGAGTGCCGCCGGCCCCTGCGCGCTGTTCGCGATCGGCCATTTCATCTCCGAGCAGGGCCTGCCGCGCCGCTGGGGCGAGGTGGCGCTGGCCACCGCGCTGAAAATGCTGGTACAGCCGCTGCTGGCGCTGGCCCTGCTGTCACTCTTCCCCGACCTGCCGCCGGTGTGGTGGAAATCGGCCGTGCTGCTGGCCGCCCTGCCGAGTGCGGCCAACAGCTTCGTGCTGGCCAAGGAATACGACAGCTTCGTGGAAGGCGCCTCGGCGACGATCCTGCTGTCCACCGTGGTGTCGGTGTTCACGGTGTCGGCCTGCGTGGTGTGGCTGGGGCTGGGGTAGCCCTGGTCAGGGCCGATCGGCAATCAGCCGGAAGGTCACGCGCAGCCGGCCGTTATGGGCCAGCACCAGTTCCTGCTGCCGATCAGTGCCGAGCGGTTGGGCGAAGGTGACGGCGCCAGTACTGATCACCATCGTCGTCACGCGCGTCACGTGCGACTCAGCGGGCGGCCAACCGCTTCAGGGTCGGAGGTGACGAGACAGCATGGCGTCTTCCGGCCGGAGGCGGACCAGCGCGGACAGGCCGTCCGGACGGAACAGAAAAGTATCGGAGCCGATTGCACGGGTTGTGCGGCCGGTGCTGTCCAGCAGCAGCGCGCGGGGGCTGAACAGTGCCTCTCCCTGCAGCATGCCGGTTATTTCCACCATTGCGGGGCGACGCGACGGCAGCAGGAAAGCGGCATAGAGAGCCGGCCCGGCAGAGGTGGCAAGGCAAGGGGAGGCACCAGTGAAGTCGATCGTCTCGGTCTTGCCGTCGGCCAGTGGGGAAGCCAGGACGGTCTCGGGCGCAGCGACGCAGGCACGCGGTGGCAACGCCGTCAACGGAGCCGGGTTGGAGGGCTGGCAGCCGGCGAGCGCCAGCAGGGGCAGAACGGATCGGGCGAATGCCAGCATCGCCCGCGGCGCGCGCCTCCTCACTTGAGGAGGGTTCCAAGCGCCTCGGTGCTGCGGTCAAAACTGATGCGCAGGCCTTCGATCGCCCTGCGTGGATCGGCGATCAGCAGGTCGCCCGTCTTGAACGCGAATTGCGGATCGGGGGCGATCGCAACCGATCCGATCGCGCCCGGCTGGACGCGGAGCGGATTGTAGGAAACGGTGTCCCGCAACAGGATCTCGCCGTTGCCCGCGCGCACCAGGCGGCAGGACATGGACAGCAACGGCCGGTAGGGCGTGTCGTCCAGGGTATTGGCAGCTGCATAGCCCCAGACGGGCACGAGGCAGTCGAGCCAGGCGTCTGGCGCCGCCGGCAATGCCGGATAGGCATCCAGGTACTTGCTCCGGTCAGGGGCGGCCGGCACTTCGACAACCTGGTATCCATGGGCACGTATCGCCGCGAGCAGGCGCGAATGGAACTCGCCCTGCGCGTCGAAATGCTCGCTTGCAAGCGCCTTGCTGAAGCGGCTCTCGCGGGCTTCCTCGGCGGCCGCGGCGACCAGCGCGACAATCAGATTGCCGCCCATGGGAACCGCGGCGGTATGCGCATAGGGGCTGCTCCGCCACGCGGGGGTCAGAACGCCGATGGTCGTGACGGAGGGTTGTGCGCCTCGGTCGAAGGGAATCGGCGGCGGGGCGCAGGCAGCCAGACAGGCAAGCAAGGCAAGGCACGAAAACCCAAGAAGGCGTCGCATGATCAGCAGTATCCCGCAGCGAAAGGCGTCGCGACGATAGCGCAACCATGACGACCCGGCAACCGTGCGCCATTGGCACGCCGTGCCCGGCCGTGTTCACTGCCGGACAAATCGGGAGAACGTCATGGCCCTGCGCGCGCCAACCCTGGCCGAGATCGAGGCGGCGCGCGGGCGCATCGCCGGCGCGGCCATCCGCACGCCGCTGATCCACCTGCCTGACCGCGGGGCCGACCGCGAGATCTGGCTGAAGCTGGAGACGTTGCAGCCGGTCGGTTCGTTCAAGCTGCGTGGCGCCGGCAACTGCATCCGCGCCGCCGATCCGGCCACGCTGGCCGGCGGCGTCTACACCGCCAGC
>JBGAIK010000215.1:0-8581 GCA_044225615.1 Acetobacteraceae bacterium
ACGGCCAGTCACATCTGGCGCTCATCAAGGACCCGCGGCTGCGCCGGGTGGCCCCCCTCTACCTCCAGGCGCTGGGCCATCTCGGCTGGGCGCGCCGTGGTGGTGGTGCCGCTGCGCCATCCGGGCGAGGGCGCGGCCTCGCTCGCGGCGCGCGACGGCACGCCGCCGGAGACGGCGGAGCTGCTCCAGGTGCGGGAGATGCTGGGAGCGGAACGGCACACCCGCGGCCTGCCCCGGGTGTTCAGCCGCTATGACGCGCTGCTGACCGACTGGCGGGATGCGGTGGGGCGGATCGGCGCCGGGCTCGGCATCGCCCTGGCCGGTGCCGCTCGCCGACGTGGCGGCGGCGATCGCGGCCTTCCTGTCGCCCGCCCTGCGCACCCGCAACACCGAGGCGGCGCCGGTGCCGGCGGGCCGGCTGGCGCTGCAGCTGTGGCAGGCGGCCCAACGCGGGGTGGCCAACGACGAGGCGGGGCTGGTGGCGGCGGTGGAGCCGCTGGCCGAGACGATCGAGGAGTTGACCGGTTGTCCGCCCCCTGGAACGCCGCCCGGCAGGGCGCCCTTGCCGAAGCGCGGGCGGCCACGCGGGCACGGGAAGCGGAACTCACGGAACAAGCGGGCCTGGTCATCCGTCTGAAGGCTGACGTGGCCGCACGGGAGGAGTCGCTTGCCGTCCTGCGCCGGTCGACCTCCTGGCGACGGCGCCGTTACGTGCCGTTGCACGAATGCTCAGGCGTGCAAAACATGAACCAGACGCAGCGCAGCCCGGCGACGAAACGGTCGACCGGACATGAGCAAACCTTGACCCCTATACGCAGCACTATTATGTTGTTGATATTTCGCCGTAAATCTGGCGCTGATCTGGTTGCGCCGCGGTCGCAACAAGCGTGGCGGCTGCCGATCGGCAAGGGGGTCTCTTGCGAAACAGTGGCTCCGCCCGGCGGGCGTTACGCGCGGTCGAGCAGCCGGATGCACGCGCGGAGGCGCACGCCGCCCCTCTCTCCCGCTTCGACCTCGCCGCGGCGCACGCCATGGCGCAATACACGCCGGCCGAGTGGGCGTTGCTGGAACCTTCGCGGCGCACCCAGGCGATCTATGCCGAACTGCGCCGGGTCGATCTGGAGGTCAGCCCGCTGCCGGCCGCGCCGGGCGCGCGATAGCACCGGGCCTGCGGTGCACAGTGCTCTCCTGCCGCGTTGGCGCTGGCGCGGCGCGCCGCGGCGGTCCATCCTGCGCCCATGATCGAGGCGGCTTCGACAGGAACGGCTTCCCCCGGCACGATCCAGGTGGCGGCGGCGGCGGACGGCACGCTGACCTACCTGGTCGCCATGCCGCCCGAGGCGCTGCCGCCGGTGCGTGCCCGTGACCTCGATTCGGCCTGGCACCACGCCCGCGCCGCCGCCGGCCGGTCCGACTGGGGCGAGACGCGGTTGTTCCGCTTCCGCCGCCCCGACGGCGAGGTCACCGACCTCGCGCTGGCCGATCCCGATGCCGCCTGCTGGGCCGCCGCGGTGGACCGGGTCGCCGGCCTCGGCAGCGCCTACGGCATGTCGGTCTGCCTGCGCCTGCTCGCGCTGGTGGACCTGATGGCCCGTGCCGGCTGGGCCGCCGCCTATTTCAGCCTGCGACGCGACGGCGCGGACATCGCCCCCGCCCTGCTCGCCGCCGCCGCCACCGCGCCGCTGACGCCGGCGGCAGGCTTCGACCCCGACGACCTGCGCGGCCGCATGCCGCGCGGCAACCTGCTTGGAGCCCCGGCATGAAGCCTGCCCTGACTTGCCTGCTGCTGTCCTGCGGCCTTGCCGCCTGCGCGCCGGCGCCGGAGCGCGGCAGCATCGCCCAGCAGGAAGCCTGCCGGCAGCGCGCCGACGAGGTGTTCCTGCGGCAGAACCCGCACGAGAGCTACCGCGCCGACCTCTATGCCTCCGGCCAGCGCGACTCGCCGTTCGGCGGCGGCACTTACGATCCGACCGCGACGCTCGGCGCCCGCTACGACCGCGCCCGGCTCTACGACAACTGCCTGCGCAACGCCACCGCCCGCCCTGCCGCACCCGCCGCCGCCAAGCCCTGAGGCGGCCTGCCCGTGGCCAGCCTGAGCGCCATCAAGAGCGTCCTGTCGCAGCGCAACACGCGGATCTTCTATGGCTGCTCGGCCTTCTCCTGGACCGGGCTGTGGGTGCAGCAGATCGCCACCGACTGGCTGGCCTGGGAGCTGACCCACTCGCCGCTCTGGGTCGGCATCCTGGCGTTCTGCAATCTCGGCCCCTCGGTGATCGTCTCGCCCTTCGCCGGCGCCTTCTCCGACCGGCTCGACCGGCTGCGGCTGACCGTCGCCACGCAGCTCGTCACCGCCGCCCACTCGGCCACGCTGGTCGTGCTCACCGCCACCGGGGTGATCCGCATCGAGCACATGGTGGTGCTGCAGATCATCCTCGGCATCTCGCAATCCTTCGCCCAGCCGGCGCGGCAGAGCCTGGTGCCCGGCATGGTCAGCCGCGCCGACCTGCCGGGCGCGGTGGCGCTGAACTCGCTCACCTACAACATCGCCCGCTCGGTCGGCCCCGGCATCGGCGGCGTGCTGGTCGCGGCCTGGGGCGTCATCCCCGGCATGGTGGTGAACTGCGTGGCCTACCTGATCGCCAGCGTGACCATGCCGATGCTGCGGCTCTCGCCCGAGACCCGGCGCGGCCACCCCCCACCGGCCGCAGCGTGGTGCGCGAGGCGATGGACGGCATCGCCTATGTGGCGCGGCACAAGGGCATGGCGCCGCTGTTCATCTATGCCTGGATCGTCGGCATCTGGCCCGCAGCGTGCCCGAGATGCTGGCCCCCCTACGTCGCCGGGCTGTGGGGACGCGGGCCGAGGGGCTGGCGATGCTCGCCACGACCATGGGCCTCGCGGCGCTCGGCGGCGGGCTGTTCATCGCCATGCGCGGCCAGCTCCGCGGCCTCTCCAAGCTGACGCTCGGCGCCGGGCTGGTGATGTCGGTCGGCACCGGGCTGTTCGTGGCCACCACACTCCTTCCATTTCGCCGTGGTCTGCGCTGGCGCTGGGGGCTGCCGGCACCATCCACGGCATCTCGGCGCAGACGCTGCTGCAATCGGGCACCTCGGGCCACATGCTGGCCGGGTGCTGAGCCTGTGGGGCATGATCACCCGCGCGGCGCCGGCAATCGGGGCGCTGATGTATGGCGCCGCCACCGAATATGCCGGCCTCCAGGTGCCGGTGATCGTGGGTGCCACGCTGGCGACGCTGGGCGCCGTCTGGGCCTGGCGGCAGCTGCCGCGCATGGTGCGCGGGCTGGAGCGGAGCGTGCCGGCCGGGGCGCACTGACCGGACGCTTGCCGCATCCGTACGTCTACCTAATAGTGTCGGCATCGTCGTGAAGGACCTGCCGATGCCGACCGTCACCTGGGCCTCCGTCTCCACAGGGGGCAACTGGAACGACGCGGCAGGCTGGAGCGGCAACGCCATGCCGGGCGCCGGTGACGACGTCGCGATCGCGCATGTCACGGTCGCCATCACCGCGCCGGCCGCGGCCCATTCGATTGCCATCGGCACGGTCGGCCAGATCGGGCGTCCCGGGCTCGACCCGGCGCCGGGCCTGGTGGTGGGGGCAGATCTCGCGGTCGGCACCGCGCTTGCCGTCAATGCCGGCAGCCTGCACGTACTGCAGGACCTCACCCTTGATGGCGGCACGCTGTCGCTCAACGCCTTCGCCGAGGGCTCCTTCTTCAACGTCACGCCCTACACCGCCCAGCTCATCGCCGACGGCACGCTGACCCTGGGCACCGCGGAGACGTTCCGCGTCAAATCCAACAGCGCATTCCTCTCGGGTGCCGGCACGCTGGTCAATGCCGGCACGATGGTGTTCGAGGGCAATCCCTCGCACATCTTCTTCGGCACCGCACCGGGGACGCTCGCGGTGAGCGCGGGCGGCTTCGCCAACGCCGGCACGATCCTGCTCGGCGACGGCACGCTGAGCCTGGCGCCCACCACACGCTTCGCCAACACGGGCGCGATCTCGCTCGATCCGTTCGGCGTGCTCGGCGTCTGGCTGGATGCGGCGCCGGACGGGGTGGCGCAGGCGCTCGGCACCATTACCGGCGCCGGCACGCTGGCGGTCGGGCTGGCGCGCGACATCGCCAATGCCGGCAGCACCTTCGACGTCGTGGCGCTGAACGCGGCCGGCGTGACCGGCTATACCGGCACGCTCACCGGCGGCACCATCGCCCAGGCCGGCGGCACGATCTGGCTGCCGGGCGTGACGCTCGATGCGGTCACGGTGGCCGGCACGCTGGCACCCTCCGCGGGCTCCAGCCTGACTATCATGGGTGGCATCGCCGGCGCCGGTGCGGTGATCGACCTCACCGGCACGGTCTCGATCGGGGCGCTCGGCGGCCGGGGCCCCTCCACCCTGCGCCTCGTCGGCAGCCAGACGCTGGATGGGCTCACGCTGCGCGGCACGAGCATCGAGACCACCGCCACGCTGACGCTCGGTGCGGGCGCCACGCTCGAGACGCCGGCGCAGACCTATCTCAATCTGTGGGCCTCGGCCTCCGACGGCGCGATCGTCAATGCCGGCACCATCCTGACCGACGATTCCACGGGATTCGCCGCCTCCGACCTGATCGTGGCGCCGCATTTCCTCAACGCCGGCAGCATCCTGGTCGGCAGCGGCGGGGTGATGCAGATCGTCTCGGCGGGGTTCGCCAATACCGGCACCATCGCCGTCGCGGCCGGGTCCACGCTGGACCTCGCGCTGGAATCGTCGCTCGCGGCGCTGCCCGGGCGGCTGGGCAGCATCGCCGGCGGATCGCTCGACATCGCGCTGATCGGCACCATCGCCAATGCCGGCACGGTGTTCAGCGCCGCCGCCGCCAACGCGCTGCACGTCACGGCGCTGGGCACGGTCACGGGCAGTTTCGCATCCGCCACGCTGGCGGGCGGCAGCCTCGATCCCGGCGGCGGCACGCTCACCTGGAACCAGGCCACGCTCGACGCCGTCGCGGTGCTGGGCAGCTTCGACCTCAATGGCACCCTGACGCTGCGCAACGGGTCGGCCTTCACCGGCAGCAATGGCACCGGCGCCGGGCTGGTCACCGCCCATGGCGGCTCGCTCGCCTTCGCCGATGCCGGCACCACGCTCGACAACCTGACGCTGGATTTCGGCGCCGTCGTGCAGAATGGCAGCCTGAGCCTGTCCGGCAACACCCTGCTGACGCTGGGAACCACGTTCCGGCTGGACGGCGCGCCCGCGCCGGAACGCGGCAATATCGGCTTCGGCAGCGCCATCCGCAATCTCGGCACCATCGCGCTGGCCGCCAATGCCGCGACGCTGATCTTCTACGGGGCCACCCGGAATGACGGGATGATCAGCCTGGCCGCCGGCGACGTCGCGCTGTTCCAGGGCGGCTATGGCGGGTTCGGCACGGTGTCGCTGCTGGGCAACGCGGAGGCGAGCTTCGACCCCGGATCGGCGCCACGGCTGGATGTGAAGGGCAGCGGCAACCGGCTGTACGGCATCGGGCTCGGCACCACCATCCGGCTCGACCCGGCGCTGCACGTCACCGGCGCGGTGTTCACGCCGGGCGGCCCCGGCCAGCCCGGCACGCTCGCCATCATGGACGGCGCGACCCAGGTGCAGGCGATCCAGGTGCAGGACGACCTCAGCGGCGACACGTTCCCGGTCAGTTCGGCCGGCGGCTTCGCGGCGAGCCTGACGGTGGCCTGCTTCGCCGCCGGCACACGGATCGCCACCGCCCGCGGCCCCGTCGCGGTGGAGCGGCTGCGCCCGGGCGACGTGGTCACCACCCGCTTCGCCGGCCAGGCCGAGGTGGTGTGGCTCGGCCACCGCCGCATCGACTGCCGCCGCCATCCAAGGCCGTGGGATGTGCAGCCGGTGCGCATCGCGCCCGACGCGTTCGGCCCCGGCAAGCCGGCGCGGCCGCTGCGCCTGTCCCCCGACCACGCGGTGCTGATCGACGGCACGCTGATCCCGGTGCGCTACCTGGTGAACGGCGCCACCATCGTGCAGGAGGCCGTGCGCAGCGTGACCTACTGGCATGTGGAGCTCGCCCGGCACGACGCGCTGCTGGCCGAGGGGCTCGACTGCGAATCCTATCTCGACACCGGCAACCGTGCCGCCTTCGCCAATGGCGGGGCGGTGGCGGCGCTGCACCCGGATTTCGCCGCGCGGGATGTCTGGGCGGCGGAGTCCTGCGCCCCGCTCGCGCTGGCCGGCCCGGCCGTGCTGGCGGCGCGCAGCCTGCTGCACCGGCGCGCCATGCTGCTCGGCCATCGCCTGTCGCGCGAGCCTGGGCTGGAACTGCTGGCCGATGGCGCACCCCAGGCACGGCTGCCGGCACCGGGGCGGATCGCGCGCTTCGCGCTGCGCGATGCGGCGGCGGCCCTGCGGCTGCGCTCATCCTCCGGCGTGCCGGCGGAGATGGCGCCCGCCGGGCAGGACACGCGCCGGCTCGGGGTCATGCTCGGTGCCATCCATCTCGCCCAGGCGGGCCGGCGCCGGGCGGTCGCACTGCCGGATGGGCCGGGACTGCACCCGGCCGAGGATGGCTGGCGCTGGACCGACGGCGATGCCGTGCTGCACCTGGCGGGCATGCGCGGCCCGGCGGTGCTCGACCTGGAGATATTGGCGGTGCAGCCACACTGGCGCGCAACGGACGCGGCTTGTCGCCGCCCGGGCCGCGCCGTACAAGCCCCGGGCAACCCCGATCAGGGAGAAAAGAGGGCATGAGCAAGATCATCCGCACCGAGCCGAACAAGATCCTGTCCAAGGCCGTGGAGTACCACGGCTTCGTGTTCGTGCAGGGCTGCACGGCGAAGGACACCTCGCAGGACATCACCGGCCAGACGAAGCAGGTCCTCGACCTGATCGACGAGATCCTGGAAACCCACGGCACCGACAAGACCCGCATCCTCCAGGCCCAGATCTGGGTGAAGGACATCCGCGACCGCGACGCCATGAACGTCGTCTGGTCGGCCTGGCTGCCCGAGAACGGCGCCCCGGCCCGCGCCTGCGTGGAGGCCAACATGGCCGATCCGCGCCTGCTGGTCGAAATCATGGTCACCTGCTGCAAGTGATCCGCGGCGACCGCGGCGGCCCACGCCGCCGCGGCTGCACGCCTGAGGCGAATCAGCCGCCCGGTCCCACCACCTGCGGTAGTTGCAGATTTGCCACATGCGGCATTTTTGCCTGCCACACCCCGAAATGACCGGGGATATAGGCCACACTTCCTAAAACATACCCGTGCCTGCAGGGGCGATTCGGCAAAATCGCATGACTGGGGTGTTCCCCGTGCTTTCCTGGGTTGCCAGGCTCACGAACGCGTTGCAATCGGAAACACGTTCGCAGCGGTTACAGGGGATTCACGCATGCCGACATCGATGGCGGAGGACAAGGCGCAGCCCGGCAGGCCCAGGCTGGGCACCGTGCTGGCCCTGGCATCCCTGCTCAGCCTCTGCCTGCCCCTGATCGCCGCACCCGCCTTCGCCGCCGTCAAGAAGCCCAGCCACCATCAGACCAGCGCCAGGAAGCCGGTGAAGGTCGCCGCCAAGCCGATTGCTACCGCGAAGTCCGCCCGCCCGGCTGTGAGGCGCATCACATCCAAGAGCTCCGCGCTCAAGACCAGCAAGGCGATCTACCGCCCGACCCGCTCCTACGGCATCAGCTGCGTGCCCTACGCGCGCCAGGTCACCGGCATCGACGTGAAGGGCAATGCCGGCAACTGGTGGGCCAATGCCGCCGGCGTCTACGAGCGCGGCAACCGGCCGGAGGTCGGCAGCATCATGAACTTCCGTGCCACCGGGCGCATGCGCCTCGGCCATGTCGCCGTGGTCGCCCGCGTGATCGACAGCCGCACGGTCGAGATCGACCACGCCAACTGGGCCGGTCCCGGCGCCACCAAGGGCGGCATCTCGCGCGGCATCCCGGTGATCGACGTCTCCGACTACAACGACTGGTCGGCGGTCCGCGTCGGCCTGGGCCATAGCGGCGACTACGGCAGCGTCTACCCGACCTATGGCTTCATCTACGACCGCCCCGATCGCGGCCAGGCGATGGCCGAGGTCAAGGCCTTCCCGCGCACCACGGAAGTGGCCGAAGCGCCGGTGCGGGTGCGCGACACCGAGGTGATCAACCGCGCCATCCGCTGAGCGCGGCGCGGCGCCCGGCGCGTGGCGGGCGCGACGGTCCGGCTCGCCCAGGTCATCCCGCTCGGCGGCCCCGGCGCCCGGCGCGGCAATGCCTGGCGCAACGGCGTTGAATGCGCGGTCCAGGCCATCAACGCCGCCGGCGAGGCTCAGTTCCAGGTCTACACCTACGATTCGACCGCGGCACCGATCGGCGGCAGGTCGAGCCTGCTGCGGGCACTCGACGCCGAGGTGGTTGCCGTGCTGGCGGTGATGCCGGGCGGCGCCGTGGCTCCCGCGCTGGCACGGGGCGTGCCGGTGATCCTGCCCGGCGGCGAATCGACGCCTGCCGCTGCAGGCGCCACATCGCCGGTCCTGGCCAGTCCCAGCCCCGCCGCCGCCCTGCGCCGCTTCCTGCCCTGGCTGCGCG
>JBGAIK010000216.1:0-8265 GCA_044225615.1 Acetobacteraceae bacterium
CGGGGTGCGGCAGCTCGAGGTGGCCGACATCGTGGTGATGGGGCACGCGATGTGCGGCGGCATCCATGCGCTGCTGAACGGGCCGCCGGACCCGACCTTCGACTTCGTCGGCGGCTGGATCAGCATGGCGCGGGCGGCGGCCGACCGGGTGCTGGCCTGCACGGCGCCGGAGGAGGCGCAGTCGGCCTGCGAGCATGAGAGCGTGCGGCTGACGCTGGCCAACCTGATGACCTTCCCGTGGATCCGCGACCGGGTGCGGGCCGGCACGCTGACGCTGCATGGGGCGTATTTCGACATCCGCACCGGGCGGCTGGAGCGGCTGGGGCCGGACGGGCAGTTCGCGCCGGTCGCGTGAACCTGCGGTCGGGCATTCCGGGGGTGGTGTTTCCCGCCCTGCAGGGCGGGCGGGCGGCGGAGCTGATGGCGCTGCAGCAGCAGCTCGACGCGAGCCAGTGGTGGCCGGCGGCGCGGATGCAGGCGGCGCAGTTCACGCAGCTCGGCGCGCTGCTGCGGCACGCGGCGAGGATACCCCTGTATGCCGCCCGGCTGCGCGCCGCCCGCATCGACCCGGCGGCGCCGACGCCGGAGGCGTGGGCCCGGCTGTCGGAGCAGGCGCTCACCAGCGCCCGCGGCCGCTGCCCCTGCGCCGCCAGCCGCTCGTAGAGGTCGCGATGCTCGGGCCAGGTCGTTGCGCGGAACTGGCGGTAGCCATCGAGCAGACGGTTCATGCGGGGGGTCCTCGACCGATTCGGGTCAGCACTTGCAGCGTGCGCCCGCAGGCGCAGGGCGGCCCGAAGGCGGCCCGGTCGCCCAGATCGTAGCGCAGCAGCGGCATGGCGAAATTGTGCAGCGGCGTCACCACCACCCGCCCCGCGGCGGCCGGCTGCCCGGCCTCGTCCAGCAGTTCCAGCAGGCAGGTCTCGGACAGCACGTGATGGTGCGGATGAAGAGGGCACTGCAGCGCCAGGTAGCCGGTCTCGGCCGCGCTGTAGCTCGCCACGATCGGCGCGCCCAGCGTGGCGCGGCAGGCGGCGCGCAGCCCGTCATCCACCACCGCCCCGGTGGTCCACACGCCATCGAGCGGCGGCAGCCCGTGCAGATGCGGCAGCAGGGTGCGCAGCAGCGCCGGGGTGGTGTGCAGATAGGCCGGCCGATGCCGCGCGATCAGCGCCCGGACCGAATCGGGCGTCCGGTCGGCATCGGCCAGCACCAGCCTGCCGGTGTGCCACAGCTCGCTCACCGGCGGCCCGGCATCGGGCAGCACCAGCCCGTCGGGGCCCCGCGCGGCGGCGGCGAGCGCCGCCGGCAGATGGCCGGGAACCGCCGTCAGCCGCAGCATCGTCGCCTCCGGCCGGCCGCGGTGCCAGCGCTCCTCGCGCACCAGCGCGGCCTGCCAGAGCAGCCCGTCCAGCGCCGTCTTGCGCACCCGCACCGGTGCGGCCGTGGTTCCCGCGCTGGCCGCTTCCGACACCGCGCCATGCGTCGGCGGCGGCTCGGCCGCGCAGCGCGGCAGATCGGCGCGCCCCATCACCGGCAGGCGCTGCCAGGCCTCCCAGCTCAGCGGCGCGGCCGGGTCGATTCCCGCCGCGCGCAACCGCGCCGCGTGGAACGCCACCCCCGCCGCATGCGCGACCAGCTGGCCAAGCTGCGCCAGCTGCGCGGCCTGCAGCGCCGCCGGCGTCCAGCGCTCGCTCGCGTCGAACTGCCGCTGCAGCGCCATCAGCTCCGCCGCACGGCCGGTCATCAGCGCCGGAAATGGCATCGTGGCAAGGGCGGAACGCAGGCGCATGGCGCCATGCTACCGTACTGCGCCGCGCCGCCGCGAGCCGCGCGCGACTCGCGCCACAGTTGTAAAATCCCGTTTACAGGTTACCGGCGGTTACAATTAAGCCCTTGATCGCAAAGCATGGCATGAGAGTTGCAACAGGGTCGCGAAAGGGTGAGATTCCCGAAGGAGCAACGATGCCGACATTGACGCAGGCAACCTTGGGGGCGCTGGCCGGGGCGGGAATCCTGCTCGGCGGGGCCGGCTTCGCCCAGGCCGACCAGACCGCACCCGAGACGCTGCCATTCGCCATGCAGCGGAGCACCGGCCCGGGCGCCGACTTCCCCCCGAGCCAGTTGCTCACCTTCGCCGGCTTCAACACCGCGCTCGGCACGCTCACGCGGGTGGACGTCACGCTGACCGACGGCGAGAGCTCGGGCGATATCTCGGTCTCGATGACCGGCGGCGAGGGGCCGCTGCCCATCCCCGAACTGAACGACTTCACCTCCAGCAACCGCCAGACCAACCTGTCCGCCACCGGGCCCGGCGGCCTGTCCTTCGCCGGCGCGATCAGCGGCGGCGTCTTCTGCTTCGCCGGCTTCGACGGCGCCTGCTCCGACGCCGCCAGCATGGACGTCAGCACCTCGCAGAACGGCACGCAAAGCGTGGTCAGCCCCAGCCTGGCGCCGTTCATGCTCTCCAGCTTCGACATCGCGATGGCGATGGGCCCGTTCTTCGACGGCTCCTCCGACCAGGTGAACTGCTTCACCAGCAATTTCGGCGGCCGCAACCCGAGCTGCGTCGGCGCGGCCTCGGCGGTGTGGCAGGGCGAGATCAGCGTGGTCTACACCTACGATGCGGTCACCACCACGCCCGAACCGGCCAGCCTGGCCCTGCTCGCCGGCGGCCTCGCGGGCATCGGGCTGCTGCGCCGGCGGCGCTGAGCCGCCGCTTGCCTTGTCCTGATCCCGCCGCCAGGCTGCGCGGCGGGAAAAGGAAGGCAACGATGCACCGGATCGACCTGCGCTCGGACACGGTCACCCTGCCGTCGGACGCCATGCGCGCCGCCATGGCCGCGGCCCCCGTCGGCGACGACCAGTACGGTGAGGACCCGTCGGTCAACCGCCTCCAGGACCGCATCGCGGACCTCCTCGGCAAGGAGGCGGCGCTGTTCGTCCCCTCAGGCACCATGGCCAACCAGATCGGCCTCCAGCTCCTCACCCGTCCGGGCGACGAGGTCGTGGTCGGCGCCGAATCGCACATCGCCTGGCACGAGGCCGGCGCCTCCGCCTTCAACGCCGGCGTGCAGTTCACCGTCGCCGGCCAGGGCGGCCTGTTCACCGCGGCCGAATTCCGCGACGCCTTCAAGCCCGACGGCCACGTCGTCTTCCCGCCGACGAAGTTGGTCAGCATCGAGAACACCCACAACCGCGGCGGCGGCGTGATCTTCCCGCAATCCGGGATCACCGCCATCGCCGCCGCCGCCCGCGAGCTCGGCTGCGCCACCTATCTCGACGGCGCCCGCCTGTTCAACGCCGCCATCGCCACCGGCACCGCGCTGGCCGACCTCGCCGCCCCGTTCGACGTGGTCTCCGTCGCCCTCTCCAAGGGCCTCGGCTGCCCGGTCGGCAGCCTCGTCGCCGGCTCGCGCGCCGCCATGCAGGCGGCCGTCCGCGCCCGCCGCCGCTTCGGCGGCGCCATGCGCCAGGCCGGCATCCTCGCCGCCGCCGGCCTGCACGCGCTCGACCAGGGCTTCGACCGCCTCGCCGAGGACCACGCCAACGCCCGCAGGCTCGCCACCCGCATCGCCCAGACCCCGGCCGCGATCGACCTCGCCACCGTGCAGACCAACATCGTCATCTTCCGCCTGCCCGCGCCGCTGCCGGACGCAGCCACGGTTGTGCGCCGGGCGGCGGAGCAGGGCGTGCTGGTCTCGGCCTTCGCGCCGCGCACCGTGCGGGCCACGACGCATCTGGACGTGGACGCGGCGGCGTGCGCGCGGGCGGCGGATGTCATCGCACAGGCAATCGAAGGGTAGCGGTTCTTTTTTGAAAAAAAGAACCAAAAAACTTCTATCCTTTGCCGATTAGCCTCGCCAGCGCCATCACGAAGGACCAACGGATAAAAGTCTTTTTGCTTCTTTTTCTTCAGAAAAAGAAGAAACTTTCCTACCCCTTCCCCGCCCCCCAGCCAAAGAAATCCGCCCCCTCGCGCCGCAGGAAGTTCGCCAGCACCATCCGGTGCACCTCGCTCGCCCCGTCCACCAGCCTTGCCTGCCGCGCGTAGCGGTACACCCATTCCACGGGCGTGTCCTTGGAGTAGCCCCGCGCGCCCATCAACTGCAGCGCCGTGTCCGCCGCCCGGTGCAGCGCATCGGCCACCACCACCTTGGCCATCGAGACCTCCTTGCGCGCCAGGTCCCCCTGGTCGAGCTTCCACGCCGCCTGCATCGTCAGCAGCCGCCCGATCTGGATTTCCATCGCCGCCTGGCCCAGCAGCCCCTGCACGCTCTCCTTGTCGGCCAGCTTCTGCCCGAAGCTGCGCCGCTTCTCGATATGCCGGGTCCCCTCCTCCAGGCAGCGCCGCGCCAGGCCCAGCCAGCGCATGCAATGGGTCAGGCGGGCCGGGCCGAGCCGGATCTGCGTCAGCCGCAGCCCGTCGCCGACCTCCATCAGCCGGTCCTCGTCGGGAATCTCCAGCCCGTCGAATTCCAGCTCGCAATGCCCGCCATGCTCCTCCGGCCCCATGATCTCGATGCGCCGCACGATGCGCCAGCCCGGCGTGTCGGCATGGAACAGGAAGGCGGTCAGCCCGCGCCGCTCATCGTCCGAGGTCCGCGCCATCAGGATGAAGTGCTTCGCCGATTCGGCCCCGGTGATGAACCACTTGCGGCCGTGGATCTTCCAGCCGGTATTGGTCCGCTCGGCGCGCGTATAGGTCAGCGACGGGTCGGACCCGCAGCCCCGCCCGTCCTCGTCCATCGGCTCGGTCATGATGAAGCCGGACTGCACCTTGCCGTCGATGATCGGCTGCAGCCATTTCGCCTTCTGCGCCTCGGTCGCCACCTGCTCCAGCACCCGCATGTTGCCGTCGTCGGGTGCCGCGGCCAGGAACACGACGGGGCCGAAGATGGAGCGGTTCATCTCCTCGTAGCAGGGCGCGATCTCGGCCATCGACAGGCCCATCCCGCCCCGCTCCTTCTTCTGGTTCAGCGCCCAGATCCCCTCCGCCCGCGCCGCCGCGCGCATCCGCGCCAGCACCGGCATGGCGATGTTCTCATGCGCGTCGTAGCTGGCCCGGTCCGCCTCCAGCGGAATCAGCCGCTCGTCCACGAAGCGCCGGATGCGGGCGCACAACTCCTTGATCTCGGGCGAAAGCGCGAAGTCCACCTTGGCTGTTCCTTGTTCCTGGGTCCCGTCTCCGGCGCCATCCGTCGCATGACGCCCGCCTGCCTTCCCTCACCGCCGCCGCACCCCCCAGAACAGCGGCATCCCGGTCTGCAGGCCGATCAGCCCCGCCCGGTGCCCGCTCGCCGGGATGCTGAGCCCGAGCGGGATGTACGGCACCTCGCGCAGCGCCAGCGCCTGCATCTCGGTCATGAACCGCGCCCGCCACGCGGCGTCGGGCGCGTCCAGCCAGGCCGTGCGCAGCGTCTCCATGCGCGGCATGCTCGGCCAGCCGGGCGCCGCGTCGCGGCCGGTGCCGCGCAGCAGAAGGTGGCCCAGCGGGTCCGCCTGCGCCGCCGCCTCGCTGTCGCCCAGCGCCAGGCTCCAGCCCCCGGCGGCCACCGGATCGGTCCGCGCCAGCGCCGCGGCCATCGCCGCCGGCCCCAGCGCCTGCACCGCCGGCTCCAGCCCGAGCTGCCGCAGCAGCGCCACGATCGCCGCCCCCAGCCGCGCCATCCGCCCCTCCGGCACCAGCAGCCGCACCGTCTGCCCGGCCACCCCCGCGGCCTCCATCGCCTTCCGCCCCGCCTCCGGCGCCACTGCGGCCGGCGGCCCGCCCGCCACCTTCGCCGACGGCGCGAAGAACCCGATCCCGTCCCGCCATTGCGGCCCGTCCGCACCGTTCAGCGCCACCATGCAGTCCTGCTGGCTCACCGCCGACAGCAGCGCCCGCCGCGCCTCCACCCTGTCGAACGGCGGCTGCAGGTGGTTCGGCCGCAGCCAGGCGATCATCCCCTCCGGCGCGATCACCGGCAGCTTCACGTCGGCCGACGCGCGCAGCGCCGCGAACTGCTCCGGCGCCACGCTGCCCCACCAGTCCACCGCCCCGCGCAGCAGCGCCGCACCCGCCTCCGCATCCGGCATCACCTGCCACTCGACGCGCTCGATGAACGCCTCCTTCGGCCCCGCCGTGCGCGCGCCCAGGCCCGGCATCGGGATATAGGGCGCATGCCGCAGATACACCGCGCGCTTGCCCGCCTCCCGCTCCGCCGCCGCCCAGCGATAGGGGCCGCTGCCGATGATCTCGGCAATCGGCCGGTCCGGCGGCGTCGCCGCCAGCCGCGCCGGCAGGATGGCGCAGATCGGCCCGGTGCTGCGCCCCAGCAGCGCGGCAAGCAGCGGGAACGGCCGCTTCAGCCGGAACAGGATGGTCCGGTTGTCCGGCGCCGCGATCTCCTCGGTCGCCGCCAGCAGCGCCTGGCCGCCCGGGTCGATCGCCCCCCAGCGCCGTATGCTGGCAATGCAGTCGCCCGGCTGCACCCGCTCCAGCGTGTGGAAATACAGCCCGTCGCGCAGCCGCAGCCGCCATTCCCGCCCGTCCTGCCCGACCGCGAAGCTCTCCGCCATCTGCGGCGCCGGCCGGTCCTCGCCGTCGCGGCCGAACAGCGTGTCGAACACCATCAGCGCGTGGTCCCGCGTCGCCCGGCTGTCGGACAGATGCGGGTCGGGCGTCGGCAGGTCCGCCTCGGGCACGAAGCGCAGCACACTCGCGTATTGCGGCTGGCCGATCGCCGGCCGGGCCAGCGGCAGCGCCGCCGCGGCGGCAAGGATGGTGCGGCGCCTCATCGGTCGGCCTGGTCTCCTGCGATCGGCCGGACTATGGCGCAAACCCGCATCCGGGCAAACCGCCGCCCCTTGCGGCGCGGCGCGCCACGGGCTTGCCTAGAGCGTGATCGCTTGAGGCCGAAGGCCGGAAAGCGTGAATCACGCGACCAGACAAGGACTCGCTGGATCATGAATGGTTTGATCCAAACCGATCATGATCCAGGCGCGAGGAGGACCGCGATGGAACAGGTGGACGTGGTGGTGGCAGGCGCCGGCGTGGTCGGCATCGCGGTGGCGCGCGCCCTGGCACTGGCCGGCCGCGAGGTGCTCGTGCTCGACGCCGCCGAGGGCATCGGCACCGGCACCTCCAGCCGCAACAGCGAGGTCATCCACGCCGGCATCTACTACCCCAGGGACAGCCTGATGGCCCGCTTCTGCGTCCAGGGCCGCCGCATGCTCTACGATTTCTGCCGCGACCGCGGCGTCCCCTTCATGAACTGCGGCAAGCTGATCGTCGCCACCTCCGCGGAGGAAAACGAGAAGCTCGCCGGCATCCAGGCCCGCGCCGAGGCCAACGGCGTGGAGGGCATGCGCGTGCTCTCCGCCGCCGAGGCCGTCGCCATGGAGCCCAATTTGTCCTGCACCGGCGCGCTGCTCTCGCCCACCACCGGCGTCGTCGACAGCCACGCCTACATGCTCGCCCTCCAGGGCGAGGCCGAGCATGCCGGGGCGATGTTCGTCTTCCACAGCCCGGTCCTGTCCGGCCGCGCCACCGAGGACGCCGTCGAGCTCGAGATCGGCGGCGCCGAGCCGATGGCCTTGCGCGCCCGCCTGTTCGTCAACGCCGCCGGCCTCGACGCCCCGGCGCTGGCCCGCCGCATCGCCGGCATGCCGCGCCAGCTGATCCCGCAGGACTACTACGCCAAGGGCAACTACTTCACCCTCACCGGCAAGTCCCCCTTCGCGCGCCTGATCTACCCGGTCCCGGTCCCCGGCGGCCTCGGCGTCCACCTCACCATCGACCTCGGCGGCCAGGCCCGCTTCGGCCCCGACGTGGAATGGATCGAGCCCGCCCCCGACGGCAGCCTCGACTACCAGGTCGATCCCCGCCGCGCCGACAGCTTCTACGCCGCCGTCCGCCGCTACTGGCCGGCGCTGAAGGACGGCGCGCTCCAGCCCGGCTATGCCGGCATCCGCCCCAAGATCGTCCCCAGGGGCGCCCCCGCGCAGGACTTCATGCCCCAGGACGGCCGTGCCCATGGCATCCCCGCGCTGGTCAACCTGTTCGGCATCGAAAGCCCCGGCCTGACTGCCGCGATCGCGCTCGCCGACCACATCCGCGACGCCGTCGCCGTCTGAGCGCGGACGGCTACGCGTCCTCGTCCGCCTCTTCGTCCTCTTCGCCCGCGCGGCGGCCGCGCCGCACGCGCTGCTCCCTGGAGGGCGCGGCCATCGCCACGCCATAGGCCGCGCGCAGCTCCTCGGCCACGCCGTCGGCATAGATGTAGT
>JBGAIK010000217.1:0-8048 GCA_044225615.1 Acetobacteraceae bacterium
CATCTATCCGCCTGTTCTGTCCTAGCCCGCCGCCGGCACATCACCACCGGCTCCCTACTCACTCCGCGGTCAGCGCGCCGCCAAGGCCCGCCAGCCGCTCCGCCTCCATCCGCAGCGACTCGGCCAGCCGGCCGGGCGCCACCGCCACATGCACAACATGGTCGCGTCCGAAGATCGCCCCCAGCTGCGCCCCATCCAACGCCGCGACGACCGGGATGCCCGCATGGCGGGCGCCCAGGAACCGCGACCTCTCCTCAAGGCTGCCGTCGCTGGCCTGAAGCACCAAGCCGGCCCGGCCGGAGTCCAGCCACTCACGCGCCTTCACGAAACCGAAAACGGCCTGCCCGGCGCGTCGGGCAAGCCCCAAAGTCTCGCCGATCCGCCGCGTCAACGCCACCTGCAGCCCGGCGGTGAGATCGGGAGCCACCTTCACCGGGCCACGGGCCGCCTTCGCAAAGGCGCCCCGGGTCAGCGCGGTTTCTATCACATCGGCCCGCGCGCTCAACCAGATTCCCCGCCCGGGCAGCCTTGCAGCAAGATCAGGCACCAGCTGTCGCTCCGGCCCGACGACGAAGCGGATCATCCGCTCCTTCGCCAGCCGCTCGCGGGTGACCGCGCATCGCCGCAGCGGGCCCCGCTCCGGCTCCTCGGCCGCGGGCTCGTCCTCCTGCTGCTCAGCCGGGTTCGCCGTCAGCGCCGTCTTCCCCCTCGAACCAATGCGCCCGCGCGGCCATGATCACCTCGTTGGCCGCCGCCTCGTCGATCGCCTCGCCACCGACGATCTCGATCAACTCGTCGGAGGCGAGGTCGGCCAGATCGTCCAGCGTCTTCACCCCCTTCTCGCCGAGGGCCACCAGCATCGCCGGGGTGAAGACCTCGAAGGCCGCGACGTCGTCGGTCACGCCCAGCTCGATGCGCTTCTCGGTCAGCTCGGTGTCGCGCTTCACCAGATGGTTCTCGGCGCGGCGGATCAGCTCCTCGGCGATGTGCTCGTCGAATCCCTCGATCTCGGCCAGCTCCTCCATCGGCACGAAGGCGAGCTCCTCGATCGTGTTGAAGCCCTCCTGCACCAGCAGGCCGGCGATCACGTCGTCCACGTCGAGCGCATCGACGAACAGCCCGGTGCGGCGGCGGAACTCCTCCTGCCGGCGCTCGCTTTCCTCGGCCTCGGTCAGGATGTCGATGTCCCAGCGGGTCAGCTGGCTGGCCAGCCGGACATTCTGGCCGCGCCGGCCGATGGCGAGCGAAAGCTGGTCATCGGGGACCACCACTTCAACCCGCCCGGCCTCCTCGTCCATCACCACCTTGGTGACCTCGGCCGGGGCCAGCGCGTTGACCACGAAGGTCGCCGCCTGGGCGGACCACGGGATGATGTCGATCTTCTCGCCCTGCAGCTCCTGCACCACCGCCTGCACGCGCGAGCCGCGCATGCCGACGCAGGCGCCCACCGGGTCGATCGAGTTGTCGCGGCTGATCACCGCCATCTTGGCGCGGCTGCCCGGATCGCGGGAGACCGCCTTGATCTCGATGATGCCGTCGTAGATTTCCGGCACCTCCTGCGCGAACAGCTTGGCCAGGAAGCCCGGATGGGTGCGGGAAAGAAAGATTTGGGGCCCGCGCGGCTCGTCGCGCACGTCGTAGATATAGGCGCGCACCCGGTCGCCGTTGCGGAAGCTCTCGCGCGGGATCAGCTCGTCGCGGCGCAGCAGCGCCTCGGCCCGGCCGATCTCCACCATCAGGTTGCCGTATTCGGTGCGCTTGACCACGCCGTTGATGATCTCGCCCACGCGGTCCTTGAATTCGTCGAACTGGCGCTTGCGCTCGTATTCGCGCACGCGCTGCACGATCACCTGCTTGGCGGTCTGGGCGGCGATGCGGCCGAAATCGATCGGCGGCAGCGGATCGACGATGTGCTCGCCGACATTGATGCCGGGCTGGAACTTGCGCGCGATGTGGACCGGGATCTGCGTCTCCTCGTTCTCCACCGTCTCCACCGCCTCGGTCCAGCGCGACAGGCGCACGTCGCCGGTCTTGCGGTCGATGGTGGCGCGGATGTCCTTCTCGTGGCCGTATTTGGCGCGGCCGGCCTTCTGGATGGCCTGCTCCATCGCCTCCAGCACTTCCTCGCGATCGATCGACTTCTCGCGCGCCACCGCATCGGCGACCAGAAGCAGCTCGGGGCGGGCAATCGCGGTATCCATGGTCGGCCCTTTCAGTTCCTCGGGGAAGCGGCGGCGGTCGCCGCGATCAGTTCGTCGGTCAGCACCAGCTTGGCGCGGCGGATGTCGGCCAGCGGCAGGGCGATCTCGCCGCCCTCGTCAAGGCGCAGCCGCGCATGGGTCGCGTCCACGCCGAGCACGACGCCGGAAATCCGCTTGCGGCCATCGACCGGGATCTCCATCTCGGCCCGCGCCCGGTGGCCGGTGAAGCGCGCCCAGTCCTTGCGCCGCGTCAGCGGCCGGTCGATGCCGGCAGAGGACACCTCCAGCGTCCAGGCGCCCGGGATCGGGTCGGCCACGTCGAGCACCGCGCCCACCGCGCGGCTGATCGCCTCGCAATCATCGACGCCGATCAGCGCCCCGTCGGCGCGATCAGCCATGATCTGCACGGTCGGCCGCTCGCGCCCCAGCACGGCAACGCGCACCAGCTCGTAGCCGAGGTCGGCCAGCGTCGGCACGATCGCCTCTGCGATGCGCGCTTCCAGGCCGGTGTGGTGGGGCAGATCCTGATCCAAAACAAAAAAGGCGGCCCGCGAAGGCCACCCCCCAAAGCCGCGGAGAATGTCAGAGTGCAGCCCACATAGCGCGCCGCCGCGGCGAATGCAAGGCGCCCCGCCGCCCCTGTTGCCGCCGGCCCGGCCGCAGGCTAGCGATGCGCATGGCCCCCACCAGCCCCGAGCTCTGCATCGTCATCCCCGTCCTCAACGAGGAAGGCAACGTTGCGCCCCTGGTCGCAGCCCTCGACGCGGCGCTGGGGCCGATCGCCTGGGAGGCGGTCTTCGTCGACGACGACAGCCGGGACGGTACGCGCGCCGCCGTGGCCGCCATCGCGCTGACCGACCCGCGTATCCGCCTGATCCACCGCATCGGCCGCCGCGGCCTCGCCTCCGCCTTCATCGAGGGCGCGCAGTCGAGCCTGGCGCCCTATGTCGCCGCCATCGACGGCGACTTGCAGCACGACGAGACGATCCTGCCGGCCATGCTCGCCGCGCTGCGCGATGACGGGTATGAGATCGCGATCGGCAGCCGCTACGTCGACGGTGGCGGCGTGGGCGACTGGGACCGCACGCGGGCCGGCATGTCCTCGCTCGCCACGCGGCTTGCCGGCATCGTGCTGCGCACCCCGGTCTCCGACCCGATGAGCGGCTTCTTCATGCTCCGGCGCGAGACCTTCGACCGCGCCGCGCGGCGGCTGTCGGCCATGGGGTTCAAGATCCTGCTCGACATCATCGCCTCGCTGCCCGCCCCGCCGCGCATCAGGGAGCTGCCCTACCAGTTCCGCACCCGCACCGCCGGCGAGAGCAAGCTCGACGCCGGGGTGCTGCGGGACTACCTGCTGTTGATCCTCGACAAGCTGGTCGGCCATGTCGTGCCGGTGCGGTTCCTGCTGTTCGCGGGCGTCGGCGCCGTCGGCATCGCCGCCCATCTGGTTGTGCTGCGGCTGGGGCTGGAACTGCTCGGCCTGTCGTTCGCCGCGGCGCAGACGCTGGCCACAGCCTGCGCCATCGTGGGCAACTACACGCTGAACAACGCCTTCACCTTCCGCGAGCGCCGCCGCAAGGGCTGGGGCTTCGTCGGCGGGCTGGTCACCTTCTCGCTGATTTCCAGCGTCGGCGCGGTGATGAACGTGAACGTCGCCTCGGTGCTGTTCGGCGCCGCGCACTCCACCTGGTGGTATGCGGGCCTGCTCGGCGCGGTGATGAGCCTGGTGTGGAACTACGCGGTCAGCTCGGCCATCACCTGGCGGCGGTAGGGCGCCCGATCACACGCAGGCGACGAACCGTTCCCGGACGGTCGTGACCACCGCGTCCGGATCGCGCTTCCACCAGTCATTGGCGGAGAAGATCTCGACCGCGATCGGGCCGGTGTAGCCGGCGGCGTCGACCATGGCGGTGATGGCCGGGATGTCGATCACGCCGTCGCCCATCATACCGCGGTCGAGCGCGGTGTCGGTGGTGGGGATTTTCCAGTCGCAGACATGGTAGCCGGCGATGCGGCCGGCGGCCCGCGCGATGCCGGCGGCGAGGTCCGGGTCCCACCAGATGTGGTAGACGTCGAGCGCGATGCCGGTGCCTTCGCCGAGCGCGTCGCAGAGGTCGAGCACCTGGCGCATCGTGGTCCAGACCGAGCGGTCGCCGGCGGTCATCGGGTGCAGCGGTTCGAGGGCGAGGGTGACGCCGGCGGCGCGGGCATAGGGCAGCAGGCCGGCCAGCGCGTCGGCGGCGCGGGCGCGGGCGCCGGGCAGGTCCCTGGAGCCGGCGGGCAGGCCGCCCGGGATGGTGACCAGGCAATGGGCGCCGAGGGCGGCCGTTTCGTCGATGGCGCGGCGGTTCTCGTCGCGGATGGCGACGGGATCGCCGGTGGTGAACAGGCCGGCGCGGCAGACGCCGCTGGGGCGGATGCCGGCATCCTTGAAATGGCGGATGGCGGCGTTGAGCCCGAGTTCGGCGATCTTGTCGCGCCAGGGGTCGATGAAGGGAATGCCGTGGCGGGCGCAGGCCTCGATGCACTGGGCGAGGGTCCATTGCTCGCGGAGGGTGACGGTGTTGAGGGAAAGGCGGGCAAGGTCGGCCATCCAGGCTCCATCAGCAGTAAGGAAGAAAGCAAGATTCACCACAGAGACACAGAGGACAGGGAGAAGGGAAAAGAGGGTTCCTCAAGCTTTCTTCCCAGTGTTCTCTGTATCTATGTGGTGAATCTTGCCTTCCTAAAGATGGGTCGTGAAGTGGTCCGCCACCGCCGCATAGACCCGCTTCTTGTGGTCGGGGCGGATGAAGCCGTGCCCCGCATAGGTGAAGCGTTCGTAGCGGACGCGCTTCTGGCGCTCCTCCATGGCGGCGACGAAGGTGTCGCTCTCGTTCATCGGCACGCGCGGGTCGCGATCGCCGTGCAGTACCAGCAAGGGCGCGACCACGTTGCCGACATGGCGGATGGGGGAGATGCGGTCGAACAGCGCGTCGTCGGTGCCGGGGAAGCCGTATTCGCGGGCGCGGTGGTCGCGGCGCCACGGGCCGGTGCGTTCCAGCAGGGTCACGAAATCGGCAATGCCGTAATAGTTGACCGCCGCCTTCCACAGTTCCGGCTGCAGGGTGACGGCGGCGAGCACGACCCAGCCGCCATAAGACTGCCCCATGATGCCGATGCGGCCGGCATCGATCTGCGGCTGGCCGGCGAGCCAGGCGCGGCCGGCGGCGAGGTCCTTCATCGCGTCGGGGCGCAGCGCGACCTCGTCGGCTTCCATGTACGCGCGCCCGTAGCCGGTGCTGCCGCGGATGTTGGGCATCATCACCGCGAAGCCCTGGTCGAGCAGGAGCTGGATATCGGGGCGGAAATTGGCCCGCGTCTGGCTGGCCGGCCCACCATGCACCCACACCACCGAAGGATGGCCGCCGGCCGGCGGCTCGCGGCGCGGCAGGGCGAACCAGCCGGGGATCCGCTTGCCGTCGAAGCTGGTCCATTCGATCAGGCGCGGCGCGATGAAATCGGCCGGATCGATGCCGGTCTCGGCCTTCGGGTCGGGCAAATGGACCGGCTTCACCGCGCCGTCCCGCCAGAGCCAGATGCCGGAGGGCGCCGTCGGGCCCTGGGCCGAGAAGGCCAGCGCCTTGCCGTCCGGCGCCCAGGCGAGGTCGGCGACGATGCCGGGGGGCAGGCCGGTGACGGCCGGGCGGTCGGCGCCGACCGGGCCGACGCGCAGGATCGAATAGCCACGGTCGTTCTCGACGGTGGCGAGCATCGCGGCATCGGGTGAGAGGGACCAGGATTCCACGTCGCGGCCGGCCGGCGCGAACAGTTCGGTGGCGGCGCCGGTGGCCGGGTCGATGCGGCACAGGCGCATGAAGTCGGCCCCGCCGGCGTCGGTGATGCCGCACAGGCTGCCGTCGGGCGTGAAGCGGACGCCGGCATAGCGGGTGGGCGCGGAAGCGGGAATGCGGGTCGCCTTGCCGGTGGCGGCGTCGAGCAGGAACAGGCGCTCGTCGGTGCTGGAGAAATCCTCGATCATCACCAGCGTGCTGCCGTCGGATTTCCAGTTGCTGACGGCAACGATGCCCGGCCCCTCGAACAGGCGGGTGCGCATGCCGGTGGCGAGGTCCAGCACCACCACGTCGTGCAGGCGCTCGTCGCGGTCGTTGGTGGCGAAGGCGATGCGGGTGCCGTCGGGCGACCAGGCGCCGAAATCGTGGATCGCGGCGGGCAGGTTGGTGATGTTGCGCGGCGTGCCGCCCGGTTCCAGCAGCACGAACTGCTGGAGCTCGTCGCCACCCGCGTCGATGCCCCAGATGATCCGCTCGTCGGTCGGCGCGCGGCGGATGAAGGCGACTTTCTCGTCGTGGTCGGAGAGCTGGCGGGCGTTGCCGCCGTCCAGGTCCATCGCCCAGACCTGGGCGAGGCCGGTGCCGCGCAGGTGCAGGATCGTGGCGCCATCCTTGGAAAAGGCGGGCGAGGTGGCGCTGGAAATCCGGGTCCAGGCATCGGGCGCATAGGGCATCGCGGCGTCTCCCACTGTCTCGGGGCGGCGAGCCTAGGCCGGGCCGGCGGACAAATCGAGCCGGGCGGCGTGCGGGGCCGGGTCGCGCCGCGGCCCCCTGTCGCGCGCGGAATTGCTCCGGTATCGTGCCGCAAACACCGTTCGGGAGAGCGCCATGAAGCTCGCATTCTTCAACGATTTCCGCCTCGGCGTGGTCAAGGGCGACGCCATCATCGACATCACCGACGTGGTGCGGGACATCCCCCATACCGGCGCGCACGACCTGATCAGCAACCTGATCGCCCGCTTCGCCGACTATCGCGGCCGCATCCAGACCACGGTTTCCGCTTCGGCCGGCACGCCGCTGGCCGGCGTCACGCTGCGCCCGCCGCTGCCGCGCCCCGGCAACATCGTGTGCATGGCGGTGAACTACATGGAGGACGGCACCCGCAGCGAGGCCGCGCCGATCAACGCCTTCCAGAAGGCCAGCACCGCGATCATCGGCCCGGGCGACGCGATGGTGCTGCCCGACGTCCCGGCCACCATCTTCGAGGGCGAGGCGGAGCTGGCGCTGGTCATCGGCAAGAAGGCGAGCCAGGTGAAGGCCGAGGACGCGATGCAGTACATCTTCGGCTACACCTGCTTCATCGACGGCTCGGCCCGCGGCGTGCCGGCCTTCTACCAGATGAAGTCGCGCGAGACCTTCGCCCCGATCGGGCCGTGGATCGTCACCGCCGACGAGATCGCCGATCCGCAGAAGCTGCAGGTCAAGCTGTGGAACAACGGCGAGCTCAAGCAGAACTTCAACACCGACGACATGGCCCACAAGATCGCGCGCTGCATCGAATGGGTCAGCGCCACCCACACGCTGCTGCCCGGCGACATCCTGGCCACCGGCACCAACCATCGCGGCCTGCACGCGTTCCAGAACGGCGACAAGATCGATCTGGAAGTCGAGCAGGTTGGCAAGCTGTCGATCCACGTCACCGACGCGCTGGGCCGCACCTGGGGCCGCGACACGCGGCTGGAGCGGGAGGGCAAGAAGCCCGAGACCTCGCCGCAGCTCACCGGCAAATACGCCCCCGCCGCCTGATGAAGATCGAGATCCTCTGCACCGGCGACGAGGTGCTGACCGGCAAGATCACCAACACCAACTTCTCCTACATGGCCCAGAAGCTCGAGGATGTGGGCCTCGACGTCTATTGGGGCACCACCGTGGGCGACGACCGGGAGGCGCTGCTCAGCGCCTTCCGCCTCGCCGCCGGGCGGGCGGACGCGGTGATCGTGAACGGCGGTCTCGGCCCGACCGTGGACGATCTGAGCCAGGAGATCGCGGCCCAGGCCGCCGGCGTCGGCCTGGT
>JBGAIK010000218.1:0-9017 GCA_044225615.1 Acetobacteraceae bacterium
GGCACGTCCTTGATCTTGCCGAGGCCGGCATGGATGTCGGCCCGGGTGGTGCCGAACTGGCGCATCACCTCGGCCAGCAGGATGAAGGTGTCGTAGGCGTTGGCGTTGAAGGTGTCCGGCTCCTCGCTGTAGCGCGCGACGAACTTCTTGACGAAGGTCTGCACCTCCGGCCGCGGCTCCTCGGGGAAGAACTGGGACTGGGTGTAGACGCCCTCGACCGCGTCGCCGCCGAGCTCGATGAACTTGGGGGAATAGACCGAGCTGATGGCGACCAGCGGCTGGCCGAGGCCGGCGACGCGGGTCTGGCGGGCGATCAGCGCGCCGTCGGAGTAGTAGGAGATCAGCATGACGCCGTCGGGCTTGGCGTCGCGCACGCGGACCAGGGTGGAGCGGAAGTCGCGCTCCTCGGGAAGGTAGCCCTCGACCGCGACGACCTCGCCGCCCAGCGACTTGACGGTGGCGACCGCGAGGTCCTTGGAGGTGCGGCCCCAGTCGGTGTTGAGGTGCAGGATGGCGATGCGGTTGAGGCCGAGCGCCTTGACCGCATAGGTGGCGAGCTGCGGCGACTGCTCGGCCTGGCTGATCGAGTTGCTCCACATGTAGTCGCCGCCCTTGGTGAAGTCGGGGTGCGAGTTGGTGAAGCCGAACTGCACCAGCTTGCCGCGCTGGTAGATGGGCGAGGCGGCCATCGACGCGGGGGAGGAGAAATCGCCGACCTCGACCACGATGGCCGGGTTGCCGACGAATTTCTGCGCGATGGCGACCGACTGGCGCGGGTCGTTCTGGCTGTCCTCGAAATGGTAGGCGAGCGGGCGGCCCTTGATGCCGCCGCCGCCGTTGATCTCGTCGAGGGCGAGGTCGAAGCCCTTCTTCCACTGGGCGCCGTACTGGGCGGCGGGGCCGGTGAGCGGGCCGCAGACGCCGATCAGTACCGGGTCGGCGGCGCGCGCGGGGCGCAGCGCGATCGGGGCGAGGGCGGCGCCGGCAAGCAGGGCGCGGCGGGTGGGGGTGAATCCGGGCATGGCGGCAACCTCCTGACTGGCAGCGTGGTAAGCGCATTATACGCTATTGGGACGTGCGTCAAATCGCGGGTCAATTCCACCTTATGAATTTGTAGAATTATCCCCGGCGGCGGCATGAACGAAATGTTAGGTCATTTGCCGTGTTCAGCAAGGACCGTACCATCGCGCCGGGGCGCAAGACACGAAGCCGCGCGGCACCGGGAGTGCCGCGCGGCCGGGCAGGCGCTGCCTGGATTGCAGGCAGTGTTGCCGGATCAGCCCCGGCGGACGTTGCCGCTCTGCGCCGGGATGCCGGTGACGTCGTGGCAGACCTTGGCGAAGGCGGCGACGCCCTCGCGGATCACCTCCTTCGAAGGCAGGGCGAAGCACAGCCGCAGCCAGGATTTGGCCATGGCGCCGTCCACCGCCCATTCGGGGCCAGGGTTGAAGACGATGCCGGCATCGGCGGCGGGCTTGATGAGGGTGGTGACGTCCACCTCGTCGGGCAGCTTGATCCACAGGAAGATGCCGCCCTCGGGCTTCATCATCGTGGCCGAGGTGCCGAACTCCCGCTCCACCGCCTCGATCATGGTGTCCAGCTTGTCCTTCAGCACGTTGCTGAGGCGGCCGATATGGTCGTCGAAATGGCGGGAGAAGTATTCGGCCACCACCATCTGATCGAGCGCGCCGGTTCCGCCATCGGTCTTGAGCGCGACCACGCGCGACAGAACCGACCAGTCGGCGACCGCGTAGCCGACGCGCAGGGCGGGGGCGAGCGACTTGGAGAAGGAGCCGATATGGACCACCTGGTCCGGCGCCAGGCCGTAGAAGGCGGGCGGCGCGCCGCCATGCCACAGCAGGTCAGCGTAGCACTCGTCCTCGAAGATCGGGAAGCCGTATTCCTTGGCCAGCGCCAGGATCGCCTTGCGGCGGTCGAGCGGCAGGATGCTGCCGGTGGGGTTCTGGATCGTCGGGATGGTGTAGAGCAGCTTGGGCGTGACGCCCTGGGACTTGAGATCGGCGAGCTGCTTGGCCAGCGCATCGGGCACGATGCCGTGCGCGTCGAGCTTCATCGGCAGCACCTTGCAGCCGAGCTTGCGGAAGCGGTTGATGGCGCCGGCGTAGCAGAACTCCTCGAGCAGCACGGTATCGCCGGGCTGGGTCAGCACCGTGGTCATCAGGTCGATGCCCTGGCCGGAGCCGGTGGTGATCAGCACGTCCTCGGCACCGGCCTTGATGCCGCGATGGCGGGTGAGCTTGTCGGCGACGAAGGCGCGCAGCTCGGGATAGCCCATGGGGCCGAGACCGAGATTGTACATCGCGAGCTTCTGGCCCTCGCGCTGGATGACGGCCGCCGCGGCGGCGGCCAGCTCCGCCGAGGGAATCTGGACCGGGTCGTTGTGGCCGCCGATGAAATTGAACCTGGGATGGCCGCCGAAGCGCGGCGACGGCGCCGGCAGCCCGGGCGCGAACAGATGGGTGTAGCCGAAGGCGACGTCGTTCATTGGCCCGTTTTCCTCTCCCGGATCGGCGCCATGCTAGGCCCCTGCCCCACCCCCGACAAGCAGTCCGGCTGCACGCAGGCTTTGACGCGGTTGCAGAGCCATGGCTACACTCGCG
This sequence comes from Acetobacteraceae bacterium, assembly GCA_044225615.1. Taxonomy (GTDB): domain Bacteria; phylum Pseudomonadota; class Alphaproteobacteria; order Acetobacterales; family Acetobacteraceae; genus CAIYPH01. Next base: position 2,622 of record JBGAIK010000218.1, read on the forward strand.
CAAAGCGGGTGGGAGAGTCAGAGCATGCCGACCCTCGTGGAACGGGCCATCGCCGAGGAAGCCGAAATCGCCGCCCCTTCGCGCGCGGACGGATGGCTGAACCCGGCCCGCGGCATCGCCATCGGCGTGACCATCGGCCTGATCGCCTGGACCGCCATCGGCGCGGTGACGTGGCTGCTTGTTGCGTGAAGGCAGAAAGGCGGGGGCTCCGCCCCTCGACCCCGCCAGGGGCCGAGCCCCTGGACCTCTTGTTTCAAGGGTCTGATTGAAGAGGGGGCTAGGGCGCGTTGCGACCAGCCCAGCCCCCTCTTCAATCAGACCCTTGAAGCCGCATGGGTCCAGGGGCTCGGCCCTTGGCGGGGACCGGGGCAGCGCCCCGGCCTTCCTTCCCTTCACCCAAGATGCGCCAGGATCGCCAGCAGCAGCAGGGCGACGATGTTGGTGATCTTGATCATCGGGTTCACGGCGGGGCCGGCGGTGTCCTTGTAGGGGTCGCCGACGGTGTCGCCGGTCACCGCCGCCTTGTGGGCGTCGGAGCCTTTGCCGCCGTGGTTGCCTTCCTCGATGTATTTCTTCGCGTTGTCCCAGGCGCCGCCGCCCGAGGTCATGGAGATGGCGACGAACAGGCCGGTGACGATGGTGCCGAGCAGCATGGCGCCGAGGGCGGAGAAGGCCGCGCCCTGGCCGCCGACCATGCGGATGACGAAGTAGAGCACGACGGGGGCGAGCACCGGCAGCAGCGAGGGGACCAGCATTTCCTTGATCGCGGCCCGGGTCAGCATGTCCACGGCCTTGCCGTATTCGGGCTTGGCGGTGCCTTCCATGATGCCCGGGATTTCGCGGAACTGGCGGCGGACTTCCACGACCACCGACCCCGCGGCGCGGCCCACCGCGGTCATGCCCATCGCGCCGAACAGATAGGGCAGCAGGCCGCCGATGAAGAGGCCGATCACCACGTAGGGGTTCTGCAGGGTGAAATCGACCGCGACGTTGGGGAAGTAGTGCTTGAGGTCTTCGGTGTAGGCGGCGAACAGCACCAGCGAGGCGAGGCCGGCGGAGCCGATGGCGTAGCCCTTGGTGACGGCCTTGGTGGTGTTGCCGACCGCGTCCAGCGCGTCGGTCACCTTGCGGACCTCGGGCGGCAGGCCGGACATCTCGGCGATGCCGCCGGCATTGTCGGTGACCGGGCCATAGGCGTCGAGTGCGACGATCATGCCGGCGAGCGACAGCATGGTGGTCGCCGCGATGGCGATGCCGTAGAGGCCGGCGACCAGGTAGGCGAGCACGATGCCGATCGAGATCACCAGCACCGGCAGCGCGGTGGATTCCATCGAGACGGCGAGGCCCTGGATGACGTTGGTGCCGTGGCCGGTGGTGGAGGACTGGGCGATGCTGCGCACCGGGCGGTATTCGGTGGCGGTGTAGTATTCGGTGATCCAGACCAGCAGGCCGGTGACGCCGAGGCCCACCAGCGCGCATTCGAACAGGCCCATGCCGTTGATGCTGGCCGCACCCATCTTGATCGGGGTGGAGAAGCCGACCGACATCGCGATCACGATGGCGATGGCCACCACCGAGAGCACGCCGGTGACGATCAGGCCGCGGTAGAGCGCGCCCATGATGTTGTTGGAGGCGCCGAGCTTGACGAAATAGGTGCCCACCACCGAGGTCAGGATGCAGACCGCGCCGATCGACAGCGGCAGCAGCATCATCGCGTCGGCATCAGCGCCGGCGGCGAAGAAGATGTTGCCCAGCAGCATGGTGGCCACGATCGTCACCGCATAGGTCTCGAACAGGTCGGCGGCCATGCCGGCGCAGTCGCCCACGTTGTCGCCCACGTTGTCGGCGATCACGGCGGGGTTGCGGGGGTCGTCCTCGGGGATGTTGGCCTCGACCTTGCCCACCAGGTCGGCGCCCACGTCGGCGCCCTTGGTGAAGATGCCGCCGCCGAGACGGGCGAAGATGGAGATCAGCGAGGCGCCGAAGGAGAGCGCGACCATGGCTTCCATCACCGGCCGCAGGTCGGTGCTGGGCGCACCCGAGCGCAGGATGAAATAGTAGATGGCCACGCCGAGCAGGCCGAGGCCGACCACCAGCATGCCGGTGATGGCGCCCGCCTTGAAGGCGATGTCGAGCCCGGCGGCGAGGCCCTGGGAGGAGGCCTGGGCGGTGCGCACATTGGCGCGGACCGAGACGTTCATGCCCACGTAGCCGGCGGCGGCCGAGAGGATGGCGCCGATGGCGAAGCCGATGGCGACGGTCTTGCCCAGGAACGCGGCGAGCAGCACCAGGATGACGAGGCCGACGATGCCGATGGTGGTGTACTGACGGTTGAGGTAGGCGCGGGCGCCTTCCTGCACGGCGGCCGAGATTTCCTGCATGCGCGCGGAACCGGCGTCGGCGGCCAGCACCTGCCGGGTCGTGATCAGGCCGTATATCACCGCGATCAAGCCGCAGGCGATGATGGCGAAAGTCATACGCAGCGCCTCCTTGAGAGTCTTGTCTTCGAACGTCCCAGATTCGGCATGTAACGGCCGTAATCTTCTGGGGATATGGCAGAGTTGCCAGTGGCAGGCAACCGGACCGCCGGCGGTTGCGCGCGGACGCGGTCTCGGCGATCTTCCCGGACGGTTGCGCCTGTAGCTCAGTTGGTTAGAGCGGGCCGCTCATAACGGCTTGGTCGCGGGTTCAAGTCCTGCCGGGCGCACCAATCTCTCGACATGCAAGCCGCGACGGTGCATCGAAGCGCCGCCCAATCGGAGGATGCCCGCATGCCCGCCTATCGCTCCCGCACGACGACCCATGGCCGCAACATGGCCGGCGCCCGTGGCCTGTGGCGCGCGACGGGCATGAAGGACGGGGATTTCGGCAAGCCGATCATCGCGATTGCCAATTCCTTCACCCAGTTCGTGCCCGGCCACGTGCACCTGAAGGACCTGGGCCAGCTGGTGGCCCGCGAGATCGAGGCGGCCGGGGGCGTGGCCAAGGAATTCAACACCATCGCGGTGGATGACGGCATCGCCATGGGGCATGACGGGATGCTGTACTCCCTGCCCTCCCGCGAGCTGATCGCGGATGCGGTGGAATACATGGTCAATGCGCATTGCGCCGACGCGCTGGTGTGCATCAGCAACTGCGACAAGATCACGCCGGGCATGCTGATGGCGGCGATGCGGCTCAACATCCCCACCGTGTTCGTCTCCGGCGGGCCCATGGAGGCCGGCAAGGTCAATCATCGCGGCAAGCTGATGGCCGTGGACCTGATCGACGCGATGATCGCGGCCGGCAACACCGCCGACTACACCGACGCCGAGGTGGAGGTGATCGAGCGCTCCGCCTGCCCGACCTGCGGATCGTGCTCGGGCATGTTCACCGCCAATTCGATGAACTGCCTGACCGAGGCGCTGGGCCTCGCGCTGCCGGGGAACGGGACGATCGTGGCGACCCATGCCGACCGCAAGAACCTGTTCCTGGAGGCGGGGCGGACGGTGGTGGACCTGGCGCATCGCTACTACGACCAGAACGACGAATCCGTGCTGCCGCGCAGCATCGCCGGGTTCAGGTCGTTCGAGAACGCGATGACGCTGGACATCGCCATGGGCGGATCGACCAACACGGTGCTGCATCTGCTGGCCGCGGCCGAGGAGGGCGGCGTGCCGTTCACCATGGCCGATATCGACCGGCCGTCGCGCCGCGTGCCCTGCGTGTGCAAGGTGGCGCCGTCGGTCAGCGACGTGCATGTGGAGGACGTGCACCGGGCCGGCGGCATCATGGGCATCATCGGCGAGCTCGACCGCGGCGGGCTGATCCATCGCGACGTGGGCACGGTGCATGCGCCGACGCTGGGGGCCGCGCTGGACCGCTGGGACGTGACCAAGTCGCCGAGCGAGGCGGTGAGCACCTTCTTCCGCGCCGCGCCGGGCGGGGTGCCGACGCAGGTGGCGTTCAGCCAGAACCGCCGCTTCACGGAGATGGACACCGACCGCGAGCGCGGCGTGATCCGCAGCGTGCCGCACGCGTTCAGCAAGGATGGCGGGCTGGCGGTGCTGACCGGCAACATCGCCCGCGACGGCTGCATCAGAAGACGGCCGGCGTCGATGCCTCGATCCTGAAGTTCAGCGGCACGGTGAAGCGCTTCGAGAGCCAGGACGCGGCGGTGGACGGCATCCTGGGCGGAAAGGTGCAGCCGGGCGACATCGTGCTGATCGTCTACGAGGGCCGAAGGGCGGGCCGGGCATGCAGGAGATGCTGTACCCGACCAGCTACCTGAAGTCGAAGGGCCTGGGGAAGGCCTGCGCGCTGGTGACCGACGGGCGGTTCTCGGGCGGTCCTCGGGCCTGTCGATCGGGCATTGCTCGCCGGAAGCGGCCGAGGGCGGCGCGATCGGGCTGGTGGAGGAAGGCGACCGGATCGACATCGACATCCCGGCGCGGACCATCACGCTGGCGGTGTCCGACGAGGTGCTGGCGCAGCGGCGGGCGGCGATGGAGGCAAAGGGTGCCGATGCCTGGCAGCCGGCGCCGCGCAAGCGCAACGTGACCCAGGCGCTGAAGGCCTATGCAGCGCTGACCACGAGCGCCGCGCGCGGCGCGGTGCGGGACGTGAGCCAGCTTCGCCGGGGGTAGCCCGTCTTTCTCACAAGATCGCGCATGCTGGCGATCTGCTGTCGCTTGCCTGGACACCCGTCCAGGCGGCGCTCCTCAGGGCGCCAGTCACGAACGTCAGGTTCGCCATCATTGCGCAATCTTGAGAAATCCGGGCTCGATCAGGCGGCCATGCCGTGGGCCTGGGCGAGCAGCTCGAACGAGCGCAGGCGTGCGGCATGGTTGTGGATCTGGGCGGTGACCATGATCTCGTCGGCGCCGGTGGCGGCGATGAAGGCGGCGAGCCCGGCGCGCACCGTCTCCGGGCTGCCGACGACGGCGCAGGACAGCGCGTGGTCGAGCATCATCCGTGCGCGCGGGTCGATGCGGCTCTCCATGTCGTCCACCGGCGGCGGCAGCTTGCCGGGGCGGCCGCTGCGCAGGTTGATGAAGGCCTGCTGAAGGGATGAGAACAGGCGGCGGGCTTCCTGGTCGGTGTCGGCGGCGAAGACGTTGAGGCCGAGCATGACGCGCGGCGCGGCGAGCTGCGCCGAGGGGCGGAAGCGGGCGCGGTAGAGGGCGATCGCCTCGTGCAGCTGGGCCGGGGCGAAATGCGAGGCGAAGGCATAGGGCAGGCCGAGGGCGGCGGCGAGCTGGGCGCCGTAGGTGCTGGAGCCGAGGATCCAGACCGGCACCTCGAGCCCCTCCCCCGGCACTGCGCGCAGGGCCTGGCCGGGCGCGGCGGGGCTGAAATGTCAGCTCCATCACGTCCTGCGGGAAGTCGTCAGCCTGCATGACTGCGCATTCCATTACGTCCTGCGGGAAGTCGTCGGCCTGCATGAGGCTGCGGCGCATCGCGTGGGCGGCGACCTGGTCGGTGCCGGGGGCGCGGCCGAGCCCAAGCTCCACCCGGCCGGGATGCAGGGCGGCGAGGGTGCCGAACTGCTCGGCGATCAGCAGGGGGGCGTGGTTGGGCAGCATGACGCCGCCGGCGCCGATGCGGATGCGCGCGGTGCCGGCCGCGACATGGGCGAGCGCGACCGCGGTCGCCGCGCTGGCGATGCCGGGCATGTTGTGGTGCTCGGCCATCCAGTAGCGCGCGTAGCCGAGCGCCTCGGCATGGCGGGCGAGGTCGAGCGAATTGCGCAGGGCCTGGCCGGCGTCGCTGCCTTCGGGGATGGGGGCGAGGTCGAGGACGGAGAGCGGGACGGGGCTGGGCATGCGCGCATGGTAGGCGGCGCGGCGCGGGAGGCCAATCGCACGGCACCGCAGCGCGCGGCGGCCTGGCCGGCGTCACACGTCGATCGCATCCGCGGCGAGGCGGCGGTCGTAGCCGAGGCTGGCCTGCAGCAGCTGGCGCGTGTAGGGGTTCTCCGTCTGCCCAGCCTCCAGCGCCGCCACGTCCAGCTCCTCCAGCAGCTTGCCGTGGTTCATCACGCCGAGGCGGCTGCACATATGCGCGACCACGGCGAGGTCGTGGCTGACCAGGATGCAGGTGAGGCCCAGGTTCCGGCGCAAGTCGGTGAGCAGGTTGAGGATTTCGGCCTGCACCGAGACGTCGAGCGCGGAGGTCGGCTCGTCGAGCAGCAGCACCTGTGGCTCCAGGATCAGCGCGCGGGCGATGGCGAGGCGCTGGCGCTGGCCGCCGGAGAGCTGGTGCGGGTAGCGGTAGCGGAAGGCCGGGCCGAGCCCGACCTGGAGCAGCACCCGGGTAATGCGCGTCTCGGCGTCGCCGATGCCGTGGATGGCCAGCGGCTCGGCCAGCGTCGCGTTCACCGTGCGGCGCGGGTGCAGCGAGCCGTAGGGGTCCTGG
>JBGAIK010000219.1:0-7992 GCA_044225615.1 Acetobacteraceae bacterium
CTGCATCACATCCTCTTCCAGTAGAGCACGGTGGCGTCGAGGCTGCCGGCCGCGTTGAGGGCGAAATCGGGAATCCGCCCGGCCTCGGTCCAGCCGGTCGTACGATAGAGCGTCTCGGCGGCACTGTCTGCCTGCGTGTCGAGCACCACCAGGCTGCGGCCTGCCGCCCGCGCCGCGTCCTCCGCCGCCGCCATCAGCGCCCGGGCCAGTCCGCGCCGCCGGGCCGCGGGATGCACGAGCAGCTTCTGCAGGTCGGCCCGGTGCGGCTGGTTGGGCGGCATGTCGAGATCGAGCATGACCGTGCCGGCCAGGACGCCATCGACCCAGCCGGCCAGCAGCACCCGCTTGCCCTGCGCGACCTCCGAGGCCTTGCGCTTCCAGAACCCGGCCGCCGCGTCCCGCGCCAGCGGCGGCAGGAAGGAAACGGAGGCGCCCGCGTCCACGCAGTCCGTCAGGATCGCGGCCAGCCGCGCCTCGGCCGAAGCCGCGCCGGCGGCATCGAGACGTTCCACCGCAATGCCCGCGAGCGGCTTGGCGTATTCGAACTCGATCGAGTTCGAGAGGTCGTTGTGGACCTTGAGCGGGCCGGCGCGGACGTAGCTCTGCTTCTCGTAGAAGCGGTGCGCGCGGTCGAAGCGGGTGTCGGTCCACAGCTTCATCCGCGTGCCGCCGGCGGCCCGGGCGAAATCCTCCGCCGCGCCGATCAGGATTTGCGCAAGCCCCGCGCCGCGCAGCGCGGCGTCGGTGTACATCTTGCAGACTTCCCAGGCACCGTCGCCCAGCGGGCGGGTGCCGACCATGCCGGCGAGGCGGCCGTCATGGTCGGCCGCCCAGAGCGCGCCGCCCTGCTGCGCGTAGTAGCTGGCGAGCGCCCGCAGTTCCGGCACCTCCCCGTCCACGTCGAGTATGTTGCCCGGGTACTCGGCCCAGCAGGCGCCGATCAGCTTGATGAACCCGTCCGCGTCCTCGTCCCGCCCGGGCCTCAGCGCGGGCGCAGCCGTCATTTCAGGCTGCCGACGAACTTCGCCATCCGGCGCATCGCCTCCTCGACCGCCGCGTCGTCGGCGGCGTAGCTGATGCGCAGATAGGGACTCATGCCGAAGGCGGCACCACCGACCAGGGCCACGTGCCCCTCGTCGAGCAGGGCGAGCGCGAAGTCGCCGTCGGTGTTGATCACCGCGCCGGCCGGGGTGGTGCGGCCGATGCAGCCGGCGATGTTGGGATAGACGTAGAAGGCGCCTTCCGGCTTGTGGCAGGTGATGCCGGGCATGGCGTTCAGCGCGTCCACCACCAGGTCGCGGCGGCGGCGATAGATCTCGGCGCGCGCGGCCACGAGTTCCTGCGGCCCGTCGAGCGCGGCGACCGCGGCGGCCTGGCCGACGGTGGAGATGCCGGCGCTGACCTGGCCCTGCATGTTCACCATGGCCTTGATCAGGTCCTTCGGCCCGGCCGCGAAGCCGACGCGCCAGCCGGTCATGGCGTAGGTCTTGGAGACGCCGCTGACGGTCACCGTGCGATCGGCCAGCTCGGGGACCACGGCGGCCAGCGTGTCGAACTCGAAGTCGCCGTAGACCAGGTGCTCGTACATGTCGTCGCACATGATCCAGACATGCGGATGCTTCTTCATCACCGCGCCGATCGCGCGCAGCTCGTCGCGCGACATCGCCGCCCCGGTCGGGTTGTTCGGCGAGTTCAGCATCAGCCACTTGGTGCGGGGCGTGATCGCGGCCTCCAGGTCCTCGGGCCGCAGGCGGAAGCCGTTGTTCTCCGGGCAGTTCACGATGACCGGCTCGCCGCCGCACAGCTTCGTCATCAGCGGGTAGGCGCCCCAGTAAGGGGCCGGGATGACCACCTCGTCGCCCTCGTCGATGGTGGCCATCAGGGCGTTGAACAGCACCTGCTTGCCGCCGTTGCCGACCATGATCTGGTCGAGCGGCACGTCCATGCCGCGGTCGCGCTTGAACTTGCGCTGCACCGCCTGTTTCAGCTCGGCGGTGCCGTCCTGCGGCGGATACTTGGTCTTGCCGGCCAGTGCGGCCTGGTGCGCGGCCTCGATCGCGTGGTCGGGCGTGTCGAAATCGGGCTCGCCGATGGTCAGCTGGATCACGTCGATGCCCTTGGCGCGCAGTTCGCGCGCCTTGATCGTCATCTGCACCGTGGCCGCGACCTGGACCCGCTTCAGCCGCTGCGCCAGCGCGGGGCGAACCGGAGCGTCCATGGCTACTTCATCCCCTGGCAGAAGCGCTGGATGCGGGTGCAGGCCTCGCGCAGGCTTTCGGTGTCGGTGGCGTAGCTGATGCGGAAATGGCCGGGATAGAGGAACGCGGCCCCATGCACGGCGGCCACGCCTTCCTCCTCCAGCAGCGCGGTGACGAAATCCTCGTCGTTCGCGATCTTCCTGCCGCCCTTGCTGGTCTTGCCGATGCAGCCATGGACGGAGGGGAAGACGTAGAACGCGCCCTCGGGCTTGTGGCAGGTGATGCCCGGCGCCTTGTTCAGCATGTCGACCACCAGGTTGCGGCGCTGCTCGTAGACCGCGACCATCTCGCCGATGAATTCCTGCGGCCCGGTCAGCCCCTCGATCGCGGCGGCCTGGGAGACGGAGGAGGTGTTGGAGGTGGACTGGGACTGCAGCTTGTCCATCGCTTTGATCAGCTGGACCGGCGCGCCGGCGAAGCCGATGCGCCAGCCGGTCATGGCATAGGCCTTGGAGCAGCCGTTCATGGTGACGGTGCGGTCCTTCAGCTTCGGCTCCACCTCCACGATCGTGGCCGGCCTGAAGCCGTCATAGGCCAGCTTCTCGTAGATGTCGTCGGTGAAGACCCAGACATGCGGGTGGCGCAGCAGCACGTCGCAGATCGCCCGCAGCTCCTCGGCCGAGTAGGCCGCGCCGGTCGGGTTGCACGGGTTGTTCAGCATGAACCACTTGGTCCTGGGCGTGATCGCCGCTTCCAGGTCCTCCGCGCGCAGCTTGAAGCCGTTGTTCTGGCCGCAGGGAATGATGACCGGCGTGCCGTCGGCGAGGGAGACGATGTCGGGGTAGGAGACCCAGCAGGGCGAGGGGATGATGACCTCGTCGCCCTTGTCGAGGGTGGCCACCATGGCGTTGAAGATCACCTGCTTGCCGCCGGTGGAGATGATGATCTCCTCCGGCTTGTAGTCGATGCCGCTGTCGCGCTTGAACTTCTCGGCCACCGCGCGGCGCAGCGCCGGGGTGCCGGCGACGTCGGTGTACTTCGTCTCGCCGTTCTGGATCGCCCGGATCGCCGCGTCCTTGACGTTCTGCGGCGTGTCGAAATCGGGCTCGCCGGCCGAGAGGCTGATCACGTCGCGGCCCGCCGCCTGCATCTGCCGCGCTTTCGTCGAGATGGCGATCGTCAGGCTCGGATTGATCCGGTCGAGGCGTTCGGCGGTCAGGGACATGGGGGCTCTCGAAGCTTTGAAACGGCGGCAACGTAGTCTCCGGCCGGTGCCGGAGCAACCGGCGGATGCCTGTCGCCGGCGGAGGCTGGTATGATGGCGGTGCGGCCCTGAATGGACGGAAGGCGATGATTCACCAGCTGCGAGTCTACGAGATATTCGAGGCGAACAAGGCGGCATTCCACGCCCGTTTCCGCGACCATGCGGCCAGGATCATGCGGGGCCATGGGTTCAGCATCGTCGCCATGTGGGAGGCGAAGGCGGGGGAGAGGACCGAGTTCGTCTATGTTCTCGCCTGGCCCGACGAGGCGGCGATGAAGGCGGCCTGGGGGCGGTTCATGGCCGATGACGAATGGAAGGAGATCAAGCGCCGCACCGCCGCCGAGCATGGCAGCATGGTGGGCGACATCGCCGAGAAGGTGATGCGCCTGACCGACTACTCGCCGGGGCTACCCCGATGAACCAGTTCGCCACCTTCGAGACCGGCCTCGGCCAATGCGCCATCGCCTGGCGCGGCGCATCCGTCACCGGCTTCATGCTGCCCGGCACCGGCGCCGAGCGCAGCATCCGCCGCAAGCTGCCCGACGCCGCGCCAGGTACGCCGCCGGCGGAGGTGGCCTCGGTGATCGCGGCCGCGTTGCGCTATTTCGCCGGCGAGCGGATCGATTTCGGCGATGTCGGGCTGGACCTGACGGGACAGGACCCGTTCCGGGTGCAGGTGTACGATGCGTTGCGGCGGGTCGGGTGGGGTGAGACCACGACCTACGGAACGCTCGCCAGGGAAGTGGGCGGCGGGCCGGAGGTGGCCCGGGATGTGGGGCAGGCGATGGCCAACAATCCGGTGCCGCTGATCATCCCGTGCCATCGCGTGCTGGCTGCCGGCGGCAAGCTCGGCGGGTTCTCGGCGCCCGGCGGCACGGCCTCCAAGGAGCGGATGCTGGCCCTGGAAGGCGTGCCGACCGGGCCGGCCCAGGCGCGGCTGTTCTAGGCCCGCGCGGGTTCCGGCCGCTGCGCCAGGCGGAGCCAGGTGACGGCCACGATGGCGACGCTGACGAAGCCGAGGGCGATCGCGTTGAGGGTGAACCAGCCGTAGATGTCGAGCAGGTAGGCGGCGAGGAAGCTCGACGAGGCGGTGGTGCCGAACATCAGGAAGTCGTTGAGCGCCTGGGCCTTGCCGCGTTCGCTCGGGCGGTAGGCGGTGGTGACCATGGTGGTGGCGCCGACGAACAGGAAGTTCCAGCCGATGCCGTTCAAGGTCAGCGCGAGGCGGAAATGCCACTCGCCGAGCCCCGTCATGGCCGGCACCACGGCCATGGCGAGGATGGCGGCGCCGGCGGTCATGACGTTGAGCACGCCGTAGCGGTTGATCAGGTTGCCGGTGAACAGCGAGGGCACGAACATGCCCATCACATGCATGAAGATCACCCAGTGCGCCTCGGTCTGCGGCAGGCCGCAGCCGACGATGGCCAGCGGCGAGGCGCTCATCAGGAAGGACATGGTGCCGAAGGCGACCATGGCGGCGGCGACGGAGACGGCGAAGCGGGGCTGGATGGCGATTTCCCAGAGCGGGCGCTGCGGCCCTTCCGCCGCCTGGGGCTGGCTGGGCGGGGGAAAGCGGATGAAGGAGAGGATGGCAAAGACCACGATATGGACGCCGAACATGGCGATGTAGGTGGCGAGGTAGATCGGGGCCATGCGGTCGAAGGTGAGGCGGACGAGGCCGGGGCCGATGATGCCGGCGAAGATGCCGCCGGCGGTGACCCAGGAGATCGCCTTGGCGCGCATCGCACCGGGCACGAGTTCGACGGCGGCGAAGCGGTACATCTGCAGGTTGGCGACCGCGAAGCCGAGGACGATGCCGCCGGCGCACATGATCGGCAGGCTGGCGAGGATCAGGCCGATGCCGCAGAGCGTGGCGCCGGTCATGCCGATGAGCGAGCCGAGGCGGAAGCCGAAGCTGCGTCCGCGCCGCTGCATCAGCAGGGCGGCGGGGAAGACCGACAGCATCACGCCCAGATGCTGCATGGTGATGGGCAGGGTGGCGAGGTTGTGGGCGCCGATGAAGGTGGCGACCGAGAGGGCGGTGGCGGCGAACATCATGGTGTTCGCGGACTGGCCGAGCGCCTGGCAGACGGCCAGGAGCAACAGGTTGCGCCGCATCGCTGGATTCATGGCCGCTTCTCCCACTCCGGGGCAGGGTGTAGCGGGCGCGGCGCGGCGGGCAACCCCGGCCGGCGCAGGGCTCCATTGACCGCGGGCCCACGAGCGCCGAGCCTTTCGGGCATGAGCAGACGCACCAGGCTTGACGGCTTCGTTCCGCTGGAATGGGACGGCGTTGCGGGCCGGATGTATTTTCGCGTGCCCCGGCCGGGCGAAGAGCTGCTGTACGTGGACCGGCTGTCGCATGCGGTGGGGGACTTCCGGCTGGAGCGCGGCAACCTGAGCCGGCCGCTTGTGGTGCGGTTCGAGCGGCGGGGGCGGCGGCTGTTCCTGGTGGCGGTGAACACGGCGTGGCGGTCGAGCTCGCCCGAGCCGGCGCAGCGCCAGGCGGTGCGGGAGGCGTATCCCGAGTCGATCCTGTGGGGGTTCGACATCGCCGAGGAAGGCGAGGCGGGGCTGCTGGTGGACGGCACCGGCTTCTTCCTGCGCGACGGGTTCGACGTGGCCGGGCAGCTCGGGCGGGCCGGGGAGGGGGCGTATGTGCTCGACCCCGCGCGGTGCGCGGTGGCGGAGGAGGGGTGCGGGGCGTTTCCGCTCAACACCCAGGTCGAGGTGATCCTGACCTTCGCCAACCCGCGGGCGGCGCAGCTGCCCTTCTGGTTCGGCAACGGGCAGGTGGAGGGCATGGCGGCGCTGGCGCCGGACCCGCGGGCGGTGACGGTGCGGGTGCGGAACCGCGGGCGGTGACGGTGCGGGTGCGGAACTGCTTCGTGAAGCTGCCGGAGCCGGGGTTCCGGCCGCGGCATTTCGACCCGCGAGCGTCGGTCTTCAGCAGCGTGGTGTTCTTCGACGAGGCCCGCTCGCTGGAGCTGCCGCGGGACGTGCACTACGCGCTGCGGCACCGGCTGGAGAAGCGCGATCCGCAGGCGGCGGTGAGCGCGCCGGTGAAGCCGATCGTCTACTACGTCGATCGCGGGGCGCCGGAGCCGATGCGGACTGCCCTGGTGGAGGGGGCGCAGTGGTGGAACCGGGCCTTCGAGGCGGCGGGGTTTCGCGACGCGTTCCGGGTGGAGCTGCTGCCCGAGGGGGCGAGCCCGATCGACATCCGCTACAACATCATCGCCTGGGTGCCGCGGCCGACGCGGGGCTTCTCCAACGGCAAGATGATCTGGGACCCGCGCACCGGCGAGATCATCCAGGGCGTGGTGACGCTGACCTCGCTGCGCGAGAGGCATCTGCGGATGATCGCCGAGGCGCTGCTGTCGCCGTACGAGGACGGGACGCCGTGCGCGGAGGTGAACGCGCTGATGCTCGCGCGCCTGCGCCAGCTTTCGGCGCATGAGGTGGGGCACACGCTGGGGCTGGACCACAACCACGTGGCCAGCACCTATGGCAACGACATGTCGGTGTGCGACTACCCGGCGCCGTTCCTGAAGCTGGCCGCCAACGGGCGCGTCGATATGTCGGATGCCTACGGCACCAGCATCGGCAAATGGGATGAGATCTCGATCAACTGGGGCTATCGCCAGTTCCCGCCCGGAACGACCGAGGCCGAGGAGCGGTCGGCGCTGGACCGGATCATCGAGGATGCGGCCCGCGCCGGCTACTACACCATTGCCCAGCAGGACGCGGTGCCGGAGACGGGGGTGCATCCGAAGGGGCACAACTGGGACACCGGCGAGGATGCGGCCGCGGAGCTGGAGCGGCTGATGGAGGTGCGGGCGGCGGCGCTGGCGCGGTTCGGGGCGCAGGCGATCAAGCCGGGGCGGCCGATGTCCTCGCTGGCGGACGTGCTGGTGCCGCTGTACCTGCTGCACCGCTACCAGACCGAGGCGGCGGTGAAGCTGATCGGCGGGCTCGATTTCCGCTACGCGCTGCGCGGCGACGGGCAGATGGTGACGGCGCTGGTGCCGGGCGACGACCAGCGGCGGGCGTTGCGGGCGGTGCTGGCCACGGTGGCGCCGGCCGCCCTGACCCTGCCGGAGTCGCTGCTGCGGCTGCTGCCGCCGCGGCCGCCGGAATATCCGGCGGGGCGGGATTCGTTCCGTGGCCATACGGGCCTGACCTTCGACCCGCTGGGGGCGGCGGAGGGGGCGGCGACGCATAGCTTCGCGCTGCTGTTCAATCCGCAGCGGGCGGGGCGGGTGGTGGAGCATCATGCGCGGGATGGCTCGCTGCCGGGGCTGCACGAGGTGTTGCAGGCGGCGCTGGAGGCAACCTGGCTGGCGCCGGCGGAGGTGGGGCTGGCGCAGGCGGTGAAGTGCCGGGTGGAGCATGTCGCGCTGCGGCACCTGCTGGCGCTGGGGGCGCGCGCCGAGGCCTCGGCGCTGGTGCGGGCGGTGGCGGGCGAGGTGATCGCCGGGCTGCGGGCGGCGCTGGAGGGCGAGGCGGGGGGCGATGCGGTGACGCGGG
>JBGAIK010000220.1:0-9694 GCA_044225615.1 Acetobacteraceae bacterium
CATCACGGTCGCCGCACGGCCGTAGCCGTTGGCTTCCAGGAAGCCGGCCAGCGCCTCCGGGCGGATGGTGCCGCCGACCGTGACGGTCAGGCTCGCACCGTGGAAGACGTGGCGCGGCGGCACGCGCTGGACCAGGGCGTTGACCGTGCACAGCACGATGCGCGGGCCGGCGGGCGGCTCCAGCAGGCGGGCCAGCGTGGCGATGCGCTCGGCCACCAGCTCCGGGTTGGGCGAGACGCGGTCGTAGGGCAGGCAGTCCCAGGCCGGGAAGCGCAGCAGCTCGGTGCCGGGCGCGAAGAAGGCCAGCGCCTCGGCGAGGCGGGCCATGCGGGCGTCGTCGCGGGTGACGTGCAGCAGCGGTCCGCCATGCTCGAGGCTGCGGCGGGCGAGCAGGATCGCATCCCAGCCCTCGGGCGCGCCGTGGACGGTGACGGCACTCATGGCCCGGCCCCGGCCGCGGCCCGGATGGCGCGCAGCATCGGCGAATCGAACTCGGGCGGGATCGGCCGGCGGCCGGTGAGCCAGTCGGCCAGGTCGGTGTCGGGCAGTTCCATCACCTCCTCCAGCGCGTCCATCTCGGCCGGCGTGAGCGTGGCGATGCGGGCCCGCACGAACCCGCCGATCAGCAGGTCGTTCTCGTGCGTGCCGCGATGGGTGGCCCGGAAGACGAGGCGGCGGCGGCGCGTCTCGTCGCCGGTGGGGGCTTGGTCTGGCATGGACGGGTTGTCATATACGCGCCGCCTTGCGCAGTGTCAGCCCGTGGAAAACGATCCCCTCGCCCCGCTTTTTGCGCCCCTGACCAGCCTGCGCGGCGTGGGCGAAAGCATCTCCAAGCTGATCGCCCGCGCCGCCGGCGGCGATCGGGTGATCGACCTGCTGTACCATCTGCCCGAGTCGTTCATCGACCGGCGCGAGCGCGTCACCATCAGGGAGACGCTGCCCGGCCGCGTCGTCACCTGGGCGGTGGAGGTGGTGCGGATCGAGCCGCCGGGCAATGCGCGCCAGCCGACGCGGGCGGTGGTGACGGATGGCTCGGCGTTCGCCGAACTGGTGTTCTTCCGCCAGTTCCCGGCGGCCAGGCTGCCGGTGGGGGCGAAGGTGCTGGTCTCCGGCAAGGCCGACGAGCGCAGCCAGATGATCCATCCCGACCACATCGCGCCGGCCGGGCGGCCCGACGGGCTGCCGCCGGTGGAGCCGGTGTGGCCGCTCACGGCCGGGCTGTTCCCGTGGCACCTGCGCCGGCCGCTGGCCGAGGCGGTGGGGCGCATCCATGCTGCCCGAATGGCAGGATACGGCGCTGATGCGGCGCGAAGCCTGGCCCGGCTTCGCCACTGGCCGGACTGCACGCCCCGCAGGAGCCCCCTGCCCCGGCGCTGCGCCGGCGGCGGCCTATGACGAGCTGCTGGCCGGCCAGGTCGCGCTGGATACTCGTGCGCCGCCGGGTGCGCGACCGGCCGGGCCGGGCACTGGCCGGCGACGGCGGCTGCGGCGCCGCGCTGGCGGCGTTCGGCCATATCGACCCCGGCCCAGCGCGCGGCATTGGCGGAGATCGACGCCGACCTCGCCGCACCCAGCCGGATGCTGCGGCTGCTGCAGGGCGATGTCGGCGCAGGCAAGACGCTGGTGGCGCTGCTGGCCATGCTGCGGGCGGTGGAGGCGGGCACCCAGGCGGCGCTGATGGCGCCGACCGAGCTGCTGGCGCAGCAGCACGCGCGCACGCTGTCGGCGATCTCGCCGGTGCCGGTGGCGCTGCTGACCGGGGCGGTGAAGGGCAAGGCGCGGGCGGCGATCCTGCAAGGGCTCGCCGACGGGACGGTGCCGATCGTGGTCGGCACCCATGCGCTGGTGCAGCGGGGGGTGGATTTCCACGACCTGGGGCTGGCGGTGATCGACGAGCAGCACCGGTTCGGCGTGGATCAGCGGCTGCTGCTGGGGCGCAAGGGCGCGCAGACGGACGTGCTGGTGATGACGGCCACGCCGATCCCGCGCACCCTGCTGCTGACCCAGTGGGGCGAGATGCAGGTCAGCCGGCTGACCGGCAAGCCGGCCGGGCGCAAGCCGGTGCGCACCACGCTGCACTCGCTGGCGACGATGGGCGACGTGGCCGATGCGGTGGCGCGCAAGCTGGATGAGGGTGCCCGCGTCTACTGGGTGTGCCCGCTGGTGGCCGAGAGCGAGGAGCTGGACCTGGCCGCGGCCGAGGAACGCTTCGCCGCGCTGAGGCTGCGCTTCGGCGATGCGGTCGGCCTCGCCCATGGCCGGCAGGAAAGCGCGGTGCGCGAGGCCGCACTGGCCGCCTTCGCCGCCGGGCGGACGCGCATCCTGGTGGCGACCACGGTGATCGAGGTGGGCGTGGACGTGCCGGAGGCGACCGTGATGGTGGTGGAACATGCCGAGCGCTTCGGCCTGGCCCAGCTGCACCAGCTGCGCGGCCGGGTGGGGCGCGGGACGGAGGCGAGCTTCTGCCTGCTGCTGCACGAGGACGGACTGCAGGAGCTGGCGCGCCGGCGGCTGATGCTGCTGCGCGACACCGATGACGGGTTCCGCATCGCCGACGAGGATTTCCGCCTGCGCGGCGGCGGCGACCTGCTGGGCACGCGACAATCCGGGATGCCCGGCTGGCGCATCGCCGACCCGGTGGACGACGAGGGGCTGCTGCACATGGCGAGCCAGGATGCCGAGCTGCTGCTGCAGAAGGATGCGCGGCTGACATCGGAACGCGGGCGCGCGGTGCGGCTGCTGCTGCGGCTGTTCGACCGGATGGCGGCGTTCCGGACGCTGCATTCGGGGTGATGGTGTGAGGCACCTGACACGTCCGGTGCGATGCGGTCGATCGGGAGCTGTCGGGCGGAGGAGAAACCCGTCAATGTCAGGCGGTCGCTTGTGGCCCAATGCGGGAGGCCGCCCGCCAATGTCGATCCGCGCCAATCCGTGCCGCCTGCATTCCGCGTCACGCCGATACCCTGCTGGAGCCCCCCAATGCCGGATATCACCCTGTCCCCGAAGCAACCGGACCATGCGATGCGCACGCGCCTGATCGGCATCGGCTTTTTCATCCTGGCCGCGGCGGCAATGAGCTTCGCCGCCTTCTTCACCGTCAACCCCTATGAACGGGGCGTGGTCACGCGCGCCGGCAACTTCGCCTATGTCGCGGAGCCCGGGCTCCACTTCAAGCTGCCATTCGTCGATGCGGTCGCGTTCCGCCGCGTGGACGTGCAGACCATCACGACCCCGACGCTGAACACCTACACGGTCGACAACCAGGAAGTCGACGCGGTGCTGGTGATCCAGTTCGCCGTGCCTGCCGAGGAACTGGCGTATATCTACGCCAATGTCGGCGACGTGGTGCCGCTGCTGCAGACGATGGTGGCGGATCGCTGGAAGGTCGAAGCCGGCAAGATCAACGTCAGCAACTTTGCCGCCAACCGCGGCGCGCTGATCGGCATCGTGAAGACGATCGTCACGGCCGAGGCCAAGCGCCTCTACCACGTGAACGTCACCGACGTGCAGCTGTTCAACCTCGACTACCAGAAGAGCTACCGCGACGCGCAGGCCGCTGCCGCCGTGGTGAAGACGCAGATCGAGCAGAGCCAGGGCTTGCAGGAGAAGGCGCGGATCGACGCCGAGACGGCGCGGATCGCGGCGGCCGGCGAGGCGAACCGCGCGATCGAGCGCGCCCGCGGCGAGGCCGAATCCACCCGGCTCGCGGCCATCGCGCGGGCAGAGGCGACCCGGCTGCAAGGCGAGGCGGAGGCCCGCGCGAAGGGCCTGATGGCCGAGGCGCTTACCGCCAACCCGTCGCTGGTCGAATACCAGAAGGCGCTGGCCTGGGACGGCAAGCTGCCCGTCAACATCTACGGCAGCGCGCCGCTGCCCTTCATCCAGTCGCGATAGCCGGCACGCGGCACCGACGCATCCGCAGGTTCCCGATGAAGCGAGGCAATGGCGCGCCCGAAGAGATTCGAACTCCTGACCCCCAGATTCGTAGTCTGGTGCTCTATCCAGCTGAGCTACGGGCGCCTAGCCATTTGCTGCTGCGCGAGCGCCCCAGCCTGGCGCGCCCGAGAAGATTCGAACTCCTAACCCCCAGATCCGTAGTCTAGTGCTCTATCCAATTGAGCTACGGGCGCATCCAGCCCGGGCGATGTAGCCCATGCCGCCAGGGGGAGCAAGCGGCTGAATGCATGCCAGCGTTCAGCCGGCGAGCTTGTCGAGCTCGCGGATCACCGCCTCGCCCATCACCTGCGTGCCGACCTTGGCGCAGCCGGGGGCCATGACGTCGGGCGTGCGCAGGCCGCTGGCGAGCACGTTGGTGCAGGCGCGCTCGATCAGGGCCGCGTCCTCCTCCATTTCGAAGGAATAGCGCAGCAGCATGGCGAAGCTGAGCATCTGGGCGAGCGGGTTGGCCACGCCCTTGCCGGCGATGTCCGGCGCGCTGCCGTGGATCGGCTCGTAGAGGGCGTGGCGGCGGCCGGTGGTGGGGTCGATGGCGCCGAGCGTGGCCGAGGGCAGCATGCCGAGCGAGCCGGTGAGCATCGAGGCCAGGTCGGACAGGATGTCGCCGAACAGGTTGCCGGTGACGATGACGTCGAACTGGCGCGGGTTGCGGACAAGCTGCATGGCGCAGTTGTCGGCATACATGTGGGACAGCGCGACGTCGGGGTATTCCTTGGCCGCCAGGGCGGTGACGGTCTGGCGCCAGAGCAGGCCCGACTCCATCACGTTGGCCTTCTCCACGCTGCACACGCGGTTCTGGCGCTTGCGGGCGAGGTCGAAGGCGACGCGGGCGACGCGCTCGATCTCCATCGTGGTGTAGACCTCGGTGTTGATGCCGCGCTTGCCGCCGTCGGGCAGGTCTTCCACGCCGCGGGGCTCGCCGAAATAGATGCCGCCGGTGCTCTCGCGGACGATCATCACGTCGAGGCCCTTGACCACTTCCGGCTTCAGCGTGCTGGCGTTGACCAGCGGGTCGAGCACGGTGGCGGGGCGGAGATTGGCGAACAGGCCGAGCTCGCGGCGCAGCGTCAGGATGGCGAGCTCGGGGCGCTTGTCGAAGCCGAGCGTGTCCCATTTCGGGCCGCCGACGGAGCCGAACAGCACGGCGTCGGCGTCTTGGCGCGCTGGACGGTCTCGGGCGTGATGGCGACGCCGCGGGCGTCGATGGCGGCGCCGCCGACGAGGTCATCGGAGAGGTCGAAGCTGGCGCGGCGCTTGCGGTCCATCCAGTCGATGACGTGGACGACCTCGCGCATGACCTCGGGGCCGACGCCGTCGCCGGGGAGGACGAGGAGCTTCTTGTTGGCGGGCATGAGCGTGTCCTCTCCGGAGGAAGGAAGGACTTCTTTTTCTGAAGAAAAAGAAGCAAAAGACTTTTTATTCGTTGGGGTTGTGCGGCATGCCGCAGCACAACCTCAACGGAAGAAAAGTTTTTTGGTTCTTTTTTTTAAAAAAGAACCGCTTCCTTCCTTACACTGCGATCGCCGGCATCCAAGCCGGCTGCTTCGCCTCGTAGCTGTCGATCTGCGGCTCGTGCTGCAAGGTCTGGCCGATATCGTCGAGCCCGTTGAGCAGCAGGTGCTTGCGGAACGGGTCGATCTCGAAGCGGATGCGCTCGCCGTTGGGGCGCACGACTTCCTGCGCCTCGAGGTCCACCGTGATGCGGGCGTTGCCGCCGAGCCTGGCGTCTTCCATCAGCTGGTCGCAGACCTCGCGCGGCAGGCGGATGGGGAGGATGCCGTTCTTGAAGGTGTTGTTGTGGAAGATGTCGGCGAAGTCGGGGGCGATCACGCAGCGAATGCCGAAATCGAGCAGCGCCCAGGGGGCGTGCTCGCGCGAGGAGCCGCAGCCGAAATTCTCGTGGGCGATGAGGATCTCGGCGTGGCGGTAGGGTTCCTGGTTGAGGATGAAATCGGGGCGTTCCTTGCCCTCGGCGTCGTAGCGCAGCGTGTCGAACAGGTGGACGCCGAGGCCGGTGCGCTTGATGGTCTTGAGGAAGCGGGCGGGGATGATCTTGTCGGTGTCGACATTGGCCTGCGGCAGCGGGGCGGCAACGCCGGTCAGCCTGGTGAAAGCCTGCATCATGCGTACTCCCGGGGATCGACCAGATGGCCGGCCACGGCCGCGGCGGCGGCCATGGCGGGGGAAACCAGATGGGTGCGGCCGCCGGGGCCCTGGCGGCCCTCGAAATTGCGGTTCGAGGTGCTGGCGCAGCGCTGGCCGGGGGTGAGCTTGTCGGGGTTCATGCCGAGGCACATGGAGCACCCGGCCTCCCGCCACTCGAAGCCGGCATCCAGCAGAATGCGGTCGATGCCTTCGGCCTCGGCCTGGAGCTTGACGATGCCGGAGCCGGGGACGACGAGGGCGCGGACGCCGGGGGCGACCTTGCGGCCCTTCGCCACGGCGGCGGCGGCGCGCATGTCCTCGATGCGGCCGTTGGTGCAGGAGCCGATGAAGACGACGTCCACCTTGAGGTCGGTCATCTTCTGGCCGGGGGTGAGGCCCATGTACTCGACCATGCGGGCGAGCTGGGCGCGCTTGGCCTCGTCCGGCTCGGCGGCGGGGTCGGGCACGGTGCCGCCGATCGGGACGACGGCCTCGGGGTTGGTGCCCCAGCTGACCATGGGGGTGAGCCTGGAGGCGTCGAGGACGACGGTCTTGTCGTAGACCGCGCCTTCGTCGGACGGCAGGGTCTTCCACCAGGCGATGGCCTGGTCGAGCGCCGCGCCCTTGGGGGAATGCGGCTTGCCGGCGACGTAGGCGAAGGTGGTCTCGTCCGGGGCGATCATGCCGGCGCGCGCGCCGGCCTCGATCGACATGTTGCAGACGGTCATGCGGCCGGCCATGTCCAGCGCGCGGATCGCCTCGCCGGCGTATTCGATGACGTGGCCGGTGCCGCCGGCGGTACCGATCTCGCCGATGATGGCGAGCACGATGTCCTTCGCGGTGCAGCCGGCGGGGAGCGTGCCGTCCACCCGGATCAGCATGTTCCTGGCCGGCTTCTGCAGCAGCGTCTGGGTGGCGAGGACGTGCTCGACCTCGCTGGTGCCGATGCCGAAGGCGAGCGCACCCAGGGCGCCGTGGGTGGAGGTGTGGCTGTCGCCGCAGACGATCGTGGTGCCGGGCAGCGAGATGCCCTGCTCCGGGCCGATGATGTGGACGATGCCCTGCTCCGGGCTCAGGATCGGGAAATAGGGCACGCCAAACTCGACGACGTTGCGCTCCAGGGTTTCGACCTGGATGCGGCTGTCTTCCTCGGCGATGCCCAGGCGGCGGTCGCTGGTGGGGATGTTGTGGTCGGCCACCGCGATGGTGGCATCGGGCCGGCGGACCTTGCGGCCGGCCATGCGCAGGCCCTCGAAGGCCTGCGGGCTGGTCACCTCGTGGACGAGATGGCGGTCGATATAAAGCACGCAGGTTCCGTCCGGGAGTCGGTCAACCACGTGGGCGTCCCAGACCTTGTCGAACAGGGTGCGTGCTTTTGCCATCTGTCTTCCTTCCTCCCCGCGTGCCGGTTACTCGGCCGCGGCGGTCTCCGTGGTGGGGGCGGTGTCGCGGGCGCGCTCGGCGATGCGGGCGGACTTGCCGCGGCGGCCGCGCAGGTAATAGAGCTTGGCGCGGCGAACGTCGCCGCGGCGGACCACCGCGATCTCGGCGATGGTCGGCGCATACAGGGCGAACACGCGCTCCACGCCCTCGCCGTAGCTGATCTTGCGCACGGTGAAGTTGCTGTTGATGCCGCGGTTGGAGCGGGCGATGCAGACGCCCTCGAAATTCTGCACGCGGGACCGCTCGCCCTCGACCACCTTGACGGCCACGCGCAGCGTGTCGCCCGGGCGGAAATCGGGGATCGGGCGGTCGGCGGTAAGCTTCGCCATCTGCTCGGCGTCAAGCTGCTGGATGATGTTCATGGCGGGGAATCCTTTCGCGGGTTCGGTCTATGGCGCGCGCAGGGCGGTGGCAACCGCCGGGGCGCGCAGGTCTGATTGGTGAATGGCCCACAGGTCGGGCCGGCGTTCGCGGGTGATGCGCTCGGCCTCCGCGCGGCGCCAGGCGGCGACGGCTTCGTGGTGGCCGGAGAGCAGGACGGGCGGGACCCCCCTGCCCTGCCATTCGGCCGGGCGGGTGTAGTGCGGGTATTCGAGCAGGCCGGCGGAGAAGCTTTCCTCCTCCGCACTTTCGGCGGCCCCCATCACGCCCGGCAGCAGGCGGATGCAGGCATCGAGCAGCACCATCGCCGCGGTCTCGCCGCCGGACAGCACGTAGTCGCCGATGCTGACTTCCTCCAGCGCGCGGGCTTCGATCACGCGCTGGTCCACGCCTTCGTAGCGGCCGCAGAGCAGCACCACGCCGGGGCCGGCGGCGTAGCGGCGGACCATTGATTGCGTGAGCGGGCGGCCGCGCGGGGTGAGGTAGAGCACCGGGCGGCCATCGTCGGCGATGTCGGGGCGCATGGCGGCCAGGGCGGCGTCGGCGATGTCGGGGCGCATGACCATGCCGGCGCCGCCGCCGAACGGCGTGTCGTCCACCGTGCGGTGGCGGTCGGTGGCGTGGGCGCGGATGTCGTCGGTGGCGAGCGACCACAGGCCGCGTTCCAGCCCGCGCCCGGCCAAAGACTGGCCGAGCGGGCCCGGGAACATGTCCGGGAACAGCGTGAGCACGGTGGCGCGCCAGGTCACGGACGCTCCTCCCCCACCGTTTCCGCCGGGGGATGCACGGTGACGCGGCCGGCGGCGATGTCGACATGCGGGACGGCGGCGCGGGTGAAGGGCACGACCAGCCGGCCGATCTCGATGCTGACGCCGGCGCCGTAGTCGTGCACCGCCTCGATGCGGCCGAGTTCGGTGCCGTCGGGGCCGATGGCGGACAGGCCGACCAGGTCGGCGACGTAGAACTCGTCCTCGTCCGGCGGCGGCAGGCGGTCGCGCTCGATCAGCAGGCGGGTGTTGACCAGGCGCTGGGCGGCGTCGCGGTCGGTGATCCAGACCGGCTTGCCGTCGACGATCTCGGCCACGCGGGCGACGCCGTCCGACTGCCAGCGCAGGCGGAACAGGCGGCCGCGCCCGTCCGAGAGCGGGCCGTATGCGGCCAGCGCCGTGGGATCGGCCGTGTAGCTGTGCACGTGCAGATGCCCGCGCACGCCGTGGGGCCGCCCGATAACGCCCAGCAGGATGGTCGGCTCAGCCATCAGCCCGCAGCGGCCGCAGCCTTCGCCCGCTCCTGCGCCTTCTTCTTCGGCGCGGACTGGTGCGGCTGCTCGTTGAAGGCGGGCATCGGGGTGAGGCCGGCATGGCCGAGGAAGCGGGCCACGCGGTCGGTCGGCACCGCGCCCTGGTGGATCCAGTGCATGATGCGCTCGCCCTGCAGCCGCACGCGCTCGATATGGTCGGCCGGGAGCATCGGGTTGTAGCTGCCCAGCTTCTCGATGAAGCGGCCGTCGCGCGGGCTGCGGCTGTCGGCGACCACGATGTGGTAGTACGGCCGCTTCTTGGCGCCGGCGAGGGAAAGTCGGATCTTGAGGCCCATCAGTCAGTCACTCCGTTCGGGGTATTGCGGGGTTTCAGAATGGCCGGCGGCCTTGCGGCATGAGGGCGCCGAGCCCCTGCCGCATCAGGCCTTTCTGGCCGAGCTTGTTCATGCGCTTCATCATCGTGGACATGTCGTCGAACTGCTTGAGCAGCTTGTTCACGTCCAGCAC
>JBGAIK010000221.1:0-7933 GCA_044225615.1 Acetobacteraceae bacterium
ACAGATGGTTCGCCCCGTTATTGCCGGTCATGCGGTTGGCCTGCCCGTTCCCCGTCCCGTCCAGCGCGGCCGAGCCGACCAGCGTCAGCTCCTCCGCCTCCGCGCCGAGCATGAAGCTGACCGAGGCATTCACCCGGTCATAGCCCTGCCCCGGCGCCTCCACCACCTGGTCGCCCGCATCGTCCACCCGGTACAGATCGTCGCCGTCCTCGCCCAGCATCGAATCGGCACCCGTGCCGCCGTTCAGCGTGTCCCGCCCGGTGCCGCCGAACATCGTGTCGTTCATCGTCCCGCCCGACAGCGAGTCGTTGTCGGCGTCCCCGTACAGCACGTCGTTGCCGCCCAGCCCCAACAGCGTGTCGTTGCCGATCCAGCCGCCCAGCACGTTGTCGATGCCGTTGCCGGTCACCCGGTTGGCCAGGTCGTTGCCGCCGCCAAGCACGGCAGCCGCCCCGGTCAGGGTCAGGTCCTCCACCCCGCCGGGCATCGTGAAGCTCGACCCGGACTCGACGGAATCATGCCCCTCGCCCGACGCCTCGACGATCTGATCCGTCGGCACGTCCACGACATACACATCGTCGCCGCCCAGCCCGTACATCGTGTCGGCGCCGCCGCGGCCGTTCAGCCGGTTGGCGCCGGCATTGCCCATGATCGTGTTGGCGCCGTTGCTGCCGGAGAGGTCGAGCGCCCCGGTACCCGCGGAGTCGGTGGTGCACAGCAGCTCCACCTCGGCCAGCGTCGCATGCAGCGTGAAGCTGGCACTGGCCATCACCGTGTCGCTGCCGGCCCCCGCCGCCTCGCGCACCCGGTCGAGGTCGGTGTCCACGACATAGATGTCGTTGCCCAGCCCGCCTTCCAGCAAATCGCCCCCGGTGCCGCCATCCAGCCAGTCGTCGTTGGCCCCGCCATACAGCGAGTCCACGCCGGCCTCGCCCAGCAGCGTGTCATCCTGGCCCTCGCCCCACAGCGCGTCGTCGCCGCCGCGCCCGGCCAGCAGGTCCTCCCCCGTCAAGCCCCAGATGGTGTTGGCCGAGCCGTCGCCGCCCAGATGGTCGTCGAACGTCGATCCCTGCAGGTTCTCGATCGACGAATAGCTGTCGCCGAACGCCTCGCCGGTGTTGAGGCCCGGGAACATCAGGTCCACGCCCAGGCCGAAGCCGCCGATGTAGCTGGCAAGGTCGATGCCGATCCCGCCATCCAGGCTGTCGGCGCCGTCATCGCCGATCAGCGTGTCATTGCCGTTGCCGCCGAGCAGGGTGTCGTCGCCGATCCGCCCGGCGATCAGGTCATGCCCGCCCAGTCCGGTGATCACGTTGTGCTGGGTGTCGCCGCCAAGATGGTCGCCATAGGACGAGCCCTCCAGGTCCTCGATCGAGATGTAGCTGTCGCCCGCCGCCTGGCCGGTATTGCCGCCCGGAAACATCAGGTCGGCGATCACCGCCAGCGGCGCATAGCGATAGGTGGCGGTGTCGCGGGCGAACCCGCCATCCAGCATGTCGCCGCCGCCGCCGCCGGAAAGGATGTTGCGGGCGCCGTTGCCGGTGATGGTGTCGTTGCCGTTGCCGCTGACCACGTTCTCGATGACCACGCCGCTCTCGGCATCGACATTGGCCAGCACGTTCATGAAGTCGGCCGCGATGGTGAAGCCGCCATGGATGCCCTGCACGCGGCTGAGATAGCCGCCGCCTCCCGGCGCATCCAGCAATGTCGCCGGCCGCAGGTCGATCACCGCGTTGCTGTTGCCGTAATAGGCGATGCGATCGGTGCCGCCGGTATCCCAGATGCAGGAATACCAGGTATTGACCGCGTCGGTGTCCTTCAGGACATAGGTGTCGTCGCGGTCGCCCGGCCGCGTGTTGGCCCCGTACAGCCACTGGATCGCGGCAATGTCGAAGGCCATCGGGGTGATGCCATGGCCATACTCGTCGGCGTCCGACTCGTACGACCGGTTGTACGACATGATCGTCCACAGCCGGTTGTTGCGCACGGTGTCGCTGTCGTCGTCCTCGGTGGCGCCGGGGAAGTTGATCGCATCCGCCCCGTCGCTCTGGAACGGATGGTCAAGCCCAAGCCCATGGCCCAGCTCATGGACGAAAGTGGAGAAGAACCTGCCGCCCATCACCAGCGCGGTCGGGTTCCAATAGGCCTGCGACGTGTTGTACAGGCCCACCGACGGGGGATTGCCGGGATATTCGTGGCTGGCGTTGGTGGTCGGGCTGCCGGGCCAGTGCGCCGCGGTTTCCTTCCACTCCGTGTAGTCGGCCCGGCGCGGGTTGCCGGTCTCGGCGAAATAGATGTTGGCGACCCGCTCCCACTCCCAGGTCGCGTCCATGAACAGGGATTTCTCGCTGGCGGTCCAGGCGCCGCCGGTGCCGTCGTCGTCGAAGAAGACGCGGAAGCTCCGCTGCCCGTCGGGCCAAACCTGGTCGGCAAGCGCATCGACGAATATGTTGCCGCTGGTGGGCTGCGCCATGTTCCGTCCCCCTTCTCACCGAAAGGCAGGCGCGCGCATAGCGCGGCATGGCTGCCGCCAAGTCAATATTTGTTGCAGGTCAGCGTCGAAATATACGTAGTATCACCTAGCGTAAGGCCGCGCAGTGGCGGCGCGCCATGCCGCCAGCCCGGCCAGCCCCAGCGTCGCGATCAGGTTCATCGCCGCCATCGACAGCGGCAGGAAGGGGATCAGGAAGGTCGGCTCGTCGCACGGCTTGGACGGGCGGTCGGGCATCCGCGCCAGTCGCTCGGCCAGGCTCATCCCCGACAGGTTCGGCCCCACGCATTCCGGCAAGGGGCTGGGCCAGGCCCCGGCCTCCACCCCCACATGCACCCCCGCCGCCGCCACGCCCGCCAGCATGGCCAGGCCGAACAGCGCGAAGGCCCAGCGCAGCAGCCGTTGCGGCAGCACCATGCCAACCGCACCGATCGCGATGGCCACCCGATACGGCCAGCGCTCCACCAGGCACAGCGCGCAGGGTATCAGGTCGCCCCACCATTCCGAGGCGAAGGCCGCGAACAGGATCGCCGACGCCGCCACCGTCAGTCCGCTGAGCCACAGCCGTGCCTTCGCCATCACCGCTCTATGGACGGCCGGGCCGGTTGCGGCAAGCGCCCCCGCCGCCTACCGTTCCGCCGCAAGCCGGAGGAAACGCCATGATCCGCCTATGGGGCCGCAACACGTCCAGCAACGTCATGAAGGTGCTCTGCACCCTCGACGAGCTCGGCCTCGCCTACGAGCGCATCGACGTCGGCGGCCCGTTCGGCGGCACCGGCACGCCGGAATACCGCGCCCTCCAGCCCCTCGGCCTGGTCCCGGCGCTGGAGGATGACGGCTTCGCGCTGTTCGAGAGCAACGCCATCATGCGCTACCTCTGCCGCAAATACGCGCCAGCCTCGCCGCTCTACCCGGCCGACCCCGCCGCGGCCGCGGTGGTGGACCAGTGGCTCGATTTCCAGCAGACGGCGCTCAGCCCGCCGGCGACCGTCTTCTTCATCGGCCTCGTCCGCACCCCGCCCGAGAAGCGCGACAACGACGCCATCGCCGCCTCGATCGTGCAGACCGGCAAGATGTACGCCATCCTCGACAGGCGCCTTGCCACCCAGGACTGGATCGCCGGACCCGCTCCCACGCTGGCCGACTTCGCGCTCGGCATCCACGCCCACCGCTGGTTCGCGCTCGACCTGCCCGGCCGGCCCGACCTGCCGAACCTGCGCCGCTGGTACGACCGCCTCGCCGCCCGCCCGGTCTTCGCCCGGCACTGCACCGCCAAGCCGATCTAGGGAAACCCCGCCCGCCAGGCCACGCCCGCGGGGTCGCCCACCGGTCCGCACACCTCGCCGAACACCATCGTGGTTCGCGACCCGGCCCGATAGTCCGGCCACGGCAATCCGGCCGTGGCCGGATCGCCCCCGGTGACGAAGCCGGCAATGCAGGCCCGGAAGGCGGCAGACAGCCCCGCAATCTCGCCCCCCTCCAGCATCGCCGCCCCCGCCCACGCCGCCGGATTGCCGAACAGGAACGGCAGGTCGATGCAATGGCAGGCCCGGAACTTCCCGCCCGGCGCCGCCCAGTCGAACTGGTAGGCAAAGCACGTCCCCCCGGCATTGCGCACCGCATCGGCGAACGCCAGGCTCGGGAACAGGAAGAAATGGTCCGTCACCAGCTCCGCGAGCAGCTCCCACACCGCCCCCCCGGGCCGCCGCCAGTGATACAGCCCCATCGCCGCGGCCTCGCCGGCCAGCTCGGCGAACCGCGCCCCGACCGCCACCGGGTCGGGCGCGGCCATCGCCGGATCGGCGGCGAAGAAGGCATGCATCTCCTCCCGCGTGGTCCCGAT
Source organism: Acetobacteraceae bacterium (assembly GCA_044225615.1). Taxonomy (GTDB): domain Bacteria; phylum Pseudomonadota; class Alphaproteobacteria; order Acetobacterales; family Acetobacteraceae; genus CAIYPH01. The sequence goes on from JBGAIK010000221.1 coordinate 4,335, forward strand.
CACCAGCGGCACCTTGCGTGCCACCGCACCGGCAGCCGCCGCGCCCATGAACCCGCCGGGGTCGGCCAAAGCGTCCGAAACCGGCAGGAACGGCGGGGTTGAATCCGCAAACCGTGCAATCCCCCGCGCCAGCTCCAGCCCCGACTGCAACAGCCGCGCCGCCGGCACGTCCCGCAGCCCGGCCACCACCACGCCCAGCGAGTCCGCCATGAACGCCGCATACTCGGCCGCCCGCGCCGTGGTCAGCGGCGCCCGCGCCGCCGGCGCGCTCATCAGCACCGCGCGGTCGAACAGCCCCTCCCCTTCCGGCACGGCCAGCAGCCACATGATCGCATGCGCCCCGGCCGACTGCCCCACCACCGTCACCGCCCCGGGGTCGCCGCCGAATTCCGCGATATGGCGCCGCACCCAGCGCAACGCCGCCACCATGTCAGCCAGCCCGAGATTGCCCGGCGAGACCTCCGGGTGGGCCAGGAAGCCGAACGCCCCCAGCCGGTAGTTCACCCCCACCACCACCATCGCGTTCTCGCCCGCCAGCACCGAGCCGTCGTACCAGTCGAGCGATCCGGCCCCGGTCCAGTATGCCCCGCCATGCAGGAACACCATCACCGGCCGCCTGCCCGCCCGACCGGGCGTGGCAATCGTCAGGGTCAGGCAATCCTCGTCCTGCGGCCGCTCGAAATCCCCCATCGCCGCCCGCAGCCGCGACGGCGGCTGCGGCCCCACCGGCCCATGCCCCCCCGCCCCGAAATTCAGCCCCGCCGGCGCAGGCGGTTCAAACCGCGCCGCCGTCGCGTAGCGCACGCCGAGGAACCGTTCCATGCTCAAACCCCCAGATGGCGATGCACCACATCCGCCCCCAACGCCGCCGAAGTGCCGGACCACACGGTCCGCCCCTTCTCCACGATGAAATGCCGATCCGCCAGCCCGCGCAGGGCCGGCAGGTTCTTGTCCACCACCAGCAGCGCCAGCCCCTCGCGCTTGAGCCCGGCAATGCAGGCCCAGATCTCGGCCCGGATCAGCGGCGCCAGCCCCTCGCTCGCCTCGTCCAGCACCAGCAGCTTCGGGTTGGTCATCAGCGCCCGCCCGATCGCCAGCATCTGCTGCTCGCCCCCGGACAGGGTACCCGCGAACTGGCCGCGCCGCTCGGCAAGGCGCGGAAAGAGGGTCAAAACCCGCTTCAGCGTCCAGGCACCTGGCCGGGCGGTGGCGACAAGGTTCTCGCGCACCGTCAGCGTGGGAAACACCATCCGCCCCTCCGGCACCAAACCGATTCCGGCACGCGCAATCCGCTCCGGCGGCTGGCCGGAGACCGTCACGCCGCCAAAGCGGACCTCCCCCGCATGCGCCAGCAGTCCCATCACGCAACGGATGGTGGTGGTCTTGCCCATGCCGTTCCGCCCCAGCAGGGTCACCAGCTCCCCCTGCCCCACCTCCAGCGCCACGTCGAACAGCACCCGGCTGTGCCCGTACCCGGCGGCGAGGCCCGCGACCGAGAGCATCACCCCTCCTCCCCCAGATACGCCTCGCGCACCGCCGGGTCGGCGCGGATCGCATCGGGCGTGCCCGTCGCAATCGCCCGCCCGGCGACCAGCACCGTCACCCGGTCGGCCAGCGCGAACACCGCCTCCATGTCATGCTCCACCAGCAGGAGGGTGGCATGCCCCTTCAGCCTGGCGAGCAACGCCGTCATCGCCTGCGATTCGGTCGCGCCCAGCCCCGCCATCGGCTCGTCCAGCAGCAGCATCCGCGCCCCGGTGGCCAGCGCCATGGCGAGCTCCAGCTGCCGCCGCTCGCCATGCGACAGATCCTCCGCCGGCACGCCTGCCCGATCCGCCAGGCCGACCCGCGCCAGCATTCCGCCGGCGCGCCCGGTCAGCGCCGGATCACGCCGCGCGTTCCGCCAGAAGCGGAACGAATGCCCGGCCCGCACCTGGTAGACCAGCGCCACGTTCTCCTGCGCGGTGAACTGGCGAAGCACTTGCGTGATCTGAAACGAGCGGGCCAGGCCGAGCCGGACGCGGCGTGGGGCGGGCAGCCGGGTCACATCCTGGCCGGCGAAACGGATGCTCCCGGCATCGGGCGCGAGCTCCCCGGCAAGCTGGGCGATGGCGGTGGTCTTGCCGGCGCCGTTGGGCCCGATCAGGGCATGCAGCTCGCCCTCCGCCACCGCAAGGTCGAGCCCGCTGGTCGCCGCCAGCCCGCCGAAACGCTTCACCAGGCCGCGGACCTCCAGGAGCGTCATCTGCCGGCCACCACGCCCCAGAGCCCGCGCCGGGCGAACAGGATCACCAGCACCAGCACCGGCCCCATCACGATCATCCAGTGCTCGGTCCACTGCGCCAGCCAGGCATGCAGGCACACGATCGCCGCCGCCCCCAGCACCGGCCCGGCCAGCGTGCCGGCCCCGCCGAGCGCCACCATCACCATGAAATCGCCCGACATCGTCCAGTGCAGCATGTCGGTGCTGACGAAGCGCAGCAGGTTGGCGTGCAACGCGCCGGCCAATCCCGCTCCCGCCCCGGCGATGACGAAGGCGGCGAGCTTGTAGCGATAGGCGGCCAGCCCCATCGCCGCCATCCGCCGCTCGTTCTGCCGGATCCCCTGCAGCACCATCCCGAACCGGCTGCGCACCAGGCGCCGGCACAGGAACAGGAAGCCAAGCATCAGCCCCAGGCAGACATAGAAGAACGCCACGTCGTCGCGCGCCCCGATGCCCGGGATGGCATTGCGGCGCCGGAAGGACAGCCCGTCGTCGCCGCCATAGGTCTTCAATGCGACGAACAGGAAGAAGAACATCTCGGCGAAGGCCAGCGTGATCATGATGAACGACACGCCCGAGGTCCGCAGCGACAGCGCCCCCACCGCCAGCGCCGCCAGCGCCGCAACCAGGATCGCCGCCGGCCAGACGATCCACGCCTCGGTCTGCCCCGGCACCAGCCCCAGGAACGGCGACCCGTCGGCGGCATGGAAGGCCATGATGCCCACGGTGTAGCCGCCGATGCCGAAGAACGCGGCATGGCCGAAACTGGCCAGGCCGGTGAAGCCGATCAGCAGGTCGAGCCCGATCGCCGCGATGCCGTAGATCGCCACCTGCGTCGCCAGCGTCACCAGATCGGGCCGCCCAAGCAACCCGGCCAGCGGCGGCACGCCCCCCAGCATCGCGGCCATCACCGCCAGCGCCACGCGCTCACGCATGGGCCGGAAACAGCCCGCGCGGCCGCACCAGCAGCACGGCCGCCATCAGCACGAACACCGCCATGGAAGACAGGCCGCCCGCCATGCCGTCCGCCTCCGACGCCGCCATCAGCGTCTTGAGGAACGCCGGCAGGAACGCCCGCGTCAGCGTATCCACCATGCCCACCAGCAAGGCGCCGGCCAGCGCCCCGCGCACCGAGCCGACCCCGCCCACCACGATGACCACGAAGGTCGTGATCAGGATGCGGTCGCCCATGCCCACCTGCACCGACAGCAGCGGCCCGGTCATCGCCCCGGCCAGCCCGGCCAGCGCGGCGCCGAGCCCGAAGACGCCGGTGGTCAGCAGGCGGATATCCACCCCGAGTGCCCTCACCATGTCCCGATGCGTCGCCCCGGCGCGG
>JBGAIK010000222.1:0-7774 GCA_044225615.1 Acetobacteraceae bacterium
CACCTTCACCAATACCGGCACCGCAGCCCTGATCCAGGGCGGCTCCGTCGGCATGCAGGTCGCCGGCATCGTCACCATCCGCAACGAGGGCACCATCACCGGCGGCGGCCCGGCCATCGCCGCACTCTACGGCCGCACCCGGCTCGTCAACGGGTCGGCCACCGACACCACCGCGCTGATCTCCGGCGAGTACGGCGTGCTCCTTGTCGCCGCGGCCGGCGCGGTGACCAATTTCGGCACGATCTCCGGCGACTATAGCGGCGTCGCCTTCCAGAGCCGGCGCGGCGTGGTGACCAATCGCGGCCTGATCGAGGCGTCGGGCAGCAGCGGTACCGGCTACGGCGTGGTGCTGGGCAAGGGCGGCACGGTGACCAATACCGGCGCCATCATCGGCACCTACGGCGTGGTGGCCGGCTATCCGTGCGGCTGCTCGCCCGGAGGGGCTGCGACGTTGACCAACAAGGGCACGATCATCGGCACCGGCGGCGTGGCGGTGCAGCTCGGCGACTACGACGACATGGTGGCGGTCGGGTCCCGCGCAGCCTTCGCCGGCACGGTGATCGCGGGCGACGGACACGACATATTGTCCCTGCTGGCGGGCGGGCCGGCGGGCACCATCGCCGGCCTCGGCGGCGTCTTCACCGGCTTCGAGGAGGTGACGCGCGGCGCCGGAGCCAGCTGGTCGCTCGCGGGCAGCAACACGCTGGCCGATGGCAGCACGATCGACGGCGCCGGCCTGCTGACGGTGCGGGGCGACCTGTCGGTGCCCGGCACGCTGCACATCGAGGGCAGCGGCACGCTCGCGGCCGGCGCCACCGGCAGCATCGAGATCGGCGGCGCCGGCGGCGGCGTTGCCGGGCGGATCCTGGTGGATGCCGGCGGCACGCTGTCGGGCAACGGGGTGCTGAAGGGCGCGATCACCGATCGCGGCCTGATCGAGGCGGCTGGCGGCACGCTGACGACGCTCGGCAATGTCGGCGGCAGCGGCACGATCGCGATCAGCGCCGGCGCGGTGCTCGATGCGCGGGCCAACCTGTCGGTGCGCCACATCGTCTTCGCCGGCGCCGGCACCGACGAGACGCTGCTGGCGGCCAACGCCGACCGGCTGGTGGGCACCATCGCCGGCTTCGCCGATCACGACGCGATCGACCTGACCGGCTTCCTGGCCGATCCGCTGCTGACGGCGTTCGCCGGCGACGTGCTGACGCTGCACGAGCTGGGCGGTCCCGGCACGGTGGCGCTGCATTTCGCGCCCGGCCACAGCCTGGCCGATTTCGTCGTCGCGCCCGACAGCGGCAGCGGCACCTTGATCACCCACCTCTGAACCAGGCGGGACCGGCGTGACATCCGGTCCCCGCCTGCTACACTGGTGCCATCGTCCCGAACGGGGCCAAACCACACATGGGAGGTCAACGGACATGATCCGTCGTCGTCGCCTGCTGCAAGCCACCGCCGGCATCCTCGCCGCGCCCGCCATCGTCGAGAAGGTCGGCGCGCAATCCGCCTTCGACTGGAAGCAGTTCAAGGGCCAGAAGATCGAGGTCAACTACCAGCTCTCGCCGCGCGGCGACGTGGCGCGGCGCAACCAGAAGGAGTTCGAGGACCTGACCGGGATCAAGGTCGGCTTCGAGCAGATCCCCGAGCAGCAGCAGCGCCCGAAGGTGGCGATGGAGATGGCCTCGGGCCGGCCGAGCTTCGATGCCGTGAATGTCGGCATGCACGTGCAGAAGAAGCAGGTCGAGACCGCCGGCTGGATGGAGGACCTCGGCCCCTACCTGAAGGACGCCAGCCTCACTTCGCCCGACTTCAACCTGCCCGACTTCTCCAAGCCGGCGATGGAGGTGAACACCGCCGCCGACGGCAAGACCACCGCCCTGCCGCTGAACCAGGACCTGTTCATCCTGTTCTACAACAAGGCGCTGTTCGCCGAGAAAGGCATCAAGGCGCCGCCGGCCACCTACGATGAGATGTTCGACATCGCCAAGCGGCTGACCGACCCGGCCAAGGGCGTCTACGGCTTCACCGGCCGCGGCCTCAAGAACGCCAACATGACCTTCTTCGACACCATCCTGCTCGGCTGGGACCAGGAGACGGTGACCGCCGACGGCAAGAAGTTCCTGATGGACACGCCGGACTGCATCGCGGCGGCGAAATACTACCAGAAGCTGATGAAGGAGACGGCGCCCCCGGGCTCGGTCGGCTTCAACTGGAACGAGTGCCAGACCACCTTCATGCAGGGCCGGGCGGCGATGTGGCTGGACGGCATCGGCTTCTCGGCGCCGCTGCTCGACCCGAGCAAGTCGCGGGTGACCGACAAGGTCGGCTTCGCGGTGGTGCCGAAGGGGCCGAAGGGCCACTTCACCTCCACCTATATCGACGGCCTGGGCATTCCGAAGAATGCCAGGAACAAGAAGGCGGCCTGGCTCTACGTGCAGTTCCAGGCCGGGCAGGGCGCGATGAAGGAGATCCTGCGCAGCGGCTCCGGCACGCCGCCGCGGGCCAGCGTCTATGACGACCAGGACATCGTGAAGAACTCCGCCTTCCCGAAGGAATGGTTCGACACCACGCTGACCAGCCTCAAGATCGCCCGCTCGGGCCTGCCGGTGATCGTGCCGGTGACCGAGTTCCGCGACATCATGGGCGTGGCGATCACCAACATCGCCGGCGGCGCCGACGTGGAATCCGAGCTCAAGAAGGGCAACGCCGCCGCGCAGGCGATGCTCGACAAGGCCAACGCGGGCTGATCACGCTTCGCCCCTCCCGCTTCGGCGGGAGGGGGGCTATCCGCCGTTGCGCTCCCGCTTCGCCAGCGGCACCGAGAATTGCGGCTCGGTGTCCCACGGGAACATGATCCAGGTGTCCTGGCTCACCTCGGTGACGAACGCATCGACCAGCGGCTTGCCGGCGGGCTTGGCGTAGACGGTGGCGAAATGCGCCTTCGGCAGCAGCGCGCGGACCACCTTCGCCGTCGTCCCCGTATCCACCAGATCATCGATGAGCAGGAAGCCCTCGCCGTCGCCGGCCGCGTCCGGCGCCTTGATCACCTGCGGCGCGCCGATCTCGGTCCATTCCCTGTCTTCCTTGCCGTAGGTAATGATCGAGACCGTCTCCACCAGCCGGATCTCCATCTCGCGGGCGATGATCGCCGCCGGGATCAGCCCGCCGCGGGTGATCGCCACCACGCCCCGGAACGGCCCTGCCCCGATCAGCCGCCAGGCCAGCGCGCGCGCGTCGCGGTGCAGCTGGTCCCAGGTGACGGCGTAGAAATGCTGCGGCTTCGCGGGCGCGGCCATCAGAACATGCGCCCGCCATTGGCCACCTTCAGGTCGGGCTTCAGCAGCACGACGGCGCCGTCGTCGTCGGGCACGCCGAGGGTCAGCACCTCGCTCATGAACGGGCCGATCCTGCGCGGCGGGAAGTTCACCACCGCCATCACCTGCCGCCCCAGCAGCTGGTCCATCTTGTAGTGCACGGTGACCTGGGCGGAGGAGCACTTCACCCCGATATCTTCGCCGAAATCGATCCAGATCTTGTAGGCCGGCTTGCGCGCCTCCGGGAACGGCTGCACGTCCACGATGGTGCCCACGCGGATGTCCAGACGGTCGAAATCCTCGATGGTCGCCACGATCCTGCCTCGCCGGTTGACGCATGGTTATTGCGCCTGAACTGCCAGTTGCCAATGGGCCGTCGCGGTGTCAGCAATGGCCGGATTTGTCCCTGGGGAGGCACCCGATGCGCGACTTCCACTTTCCCGGCCGCAGCCCGGTGCTCGCCACGCGCGGCATGGCGGCGACCTCGATGCCCGGTTCCACCCTCGCGGCACTCGACGTGCTGCGCGCCGGCGGCAACGCGCTCGACGCCGCCATCGCCGCGGTGGCGGTGCAGTGCGTCATCGAACCGGCCTCGACGGGCATCGGCGGCGACTGCTTCTGCCTCTACGCCCCGGCCGGCGAGAAGAAGGTCTACGCGCTGAACGGCTCCGGCCGCGCGCCCGCCGCGGCCACCATCGACTGGTTCGAGAGCCGCGGCCTGAATGCCATCGACAACACCTCCGCCCACGCCGTCACCGTGCCCGGCGCCATCTCCGCCTGGGAAACCCTGCTCGGCCGCTTCGGCACCAAGGGGCTCGACGAGCTGCTCCAGGCCGCGATCTGGTTCGCCGAGAACGGCCACCCGATCCACCCCCGCGTCGCCAACGACTGGCAGGGCAGCATCGCCAAGCTGCAGAAGAACGGCACCACGAAGTTCCTGCCCGGCGGGACCTCGCCGCCGGTGGGCCACATGTTCGTCCAGGCCGAGCTTGGCGCCACCCTGCGCGCCATCGGCAGGCACGGCGCCAAGGCGTTCTACGAGGGGCCGGTGGCCGCCGACATTGTCGCCACCCTGCGCGCCAAGGGCGGCCTGCACACCGAGGAGGACTTCGCCCGCGGCCGCACCGTGGCCCAGTTCGTGGACCCGATCACCACCGATTTCCGCGGCAGGCAGGTCTGGCAGTGCCCGCCCAACGGCCAGGGCATCGTGACCCTGATGATCCTGGGCATGCTCGACGGCTTCGACCCGGCGGCCGAGGGGCCGATGAGCGTGACCCGCCTGCACCGCCACATCGAGGCCGCCCGCCTCGCCTACCGCGACCGCGACGCCTTCGTCGCCGACCCCTGGCAGTCCCAGGTGCCGGTCGAGAAGCTGCTGAGCCCCGCCTATCTCGGCGCCATGCGCCGCCTGATCCGCGACGACGCCGCCATGAAGCACATGCCGGCGGCCGGCGAGGAGGCGCTGCCCATGCACAAGGACACGATCTACCTCACGGTGGTGGACAAGGACGGCAACGCCTGCTCCTTCATCAACTCGCTGTTCGAGGGCTTCGGCTCCGGCATCCTGGCCGAGAAGTCGGGCGTGATGCTGCAGAACCGCGGCTTCGGCTTCCGCGTCGAGCGTGGCCACCCCAACTGCATCGCCCCCGACAAGCGCCCGATGCACACCATCATCCCCGGCATGGTGACCGAGAACGGCGAGGCGATCATGCCCTACGGCGTGATGGGCGGGCATTTCCAGCCGATGGGCCACTCGATGTTCCTGTCGAACTATTTCGACTACGGCATGGACATCCAGGAGGCGATCGACTTCCCGCGCCTGCTGCCGCTGCGCGGCAAGCTGCAGGTGGAAAGCGGCATCCCGATGGACGTGGTGGAGAAGCTCACCCGCATGGGCCACCAGCCGGAGCCGGTCGAACGCCCGCACGGCGGCGGCCAGGCGATCTTCATCGACCGCAAGCGCGGCGTGCTCGTCGGCGGGTCCGATCCGCGCAAGGACGGGCTGGCGCTGGGGTACTAAGCAAGTATTGTTCTTTTTTGAAAAAAAGAACCAAAAAACTTTGATCCGTTTGGTGGGTGCGCACACACCAAACGGATAGAAGTCTTTTTGCTTCTTTTTCTTCAGAAAAAGAAGACCCTTCCTTGTCTTGAGGACCTGTCCATGGACCCCTGCGACCTGACCGCCCTGGAAGCCCGCGCCCTGATCGGCCGCAAGGCGCTGTCCCCGGTGGAACTGCTCGAAAGCTGCATCGCCCGCACCGACGCGATCGACCATGCGGTCAACGCCATGGTCGCCCGCGACGACGATGCCGCCCGCGTCGCGGCCCGCGATGCCGAGGACGCGGTGATGCGCGGTGACGCGCTCGGCCCCCTGCACGGCCTGCCGATCGGCATCAAGGACCTGACGCCCACGCGCGGCCTGCGCACCACCTGGGGCTCCCCGATCTTCCGCGATCACGTGCCCGCCGAGGATGCCGCTTTCGTCCGCCGCCTGCGCGCCCATGGCGCCGTCATCTGGGCCAAGACCAACACGCCGGAATGGGGGGCGGGCGCCAACACCCGCAACGCCGTCTACGGCGCCACCGGCAACCCGTTCGACCCGACCAGATCCTGCGCCGGCTCCTCCGGCGGCTCCGCCGTGGCGCTGGCCACCAACATGGTCCCCCTGTGCAGCGGCAGCGACATGGGCGGCAGCCTGCGCAACCCGGCCGCGTTCTGCGGCATCGTCGGCTTCCGCCCCACCCCCGGCCTGGTCCCGAGCGAAACCCGCGGCCTCGGCTGGTCCGGCCTCGGCGTCGAAGGCCCGATGGCCCGCAACGTGCCCGACACCTGCCTGCTGCTCGCCAGCATGGCCGGCGACGACGCCGCCGACCCGCTCGCCACCACCATCCACGGCCGCCAGGTCCGCACGCCGGGCGAGTTCCATCCGCCGGCGCCGATCGACCTGTCCGGCCTGCGCGTTGCCATCACCCCCGATTTCGGCTTCACCCCCACCGAGAGCCACATTCGCCAGGTCTTCGCCGAGAAGACCGGGCTGTTCCGCCACCTCTTCGCCTCCGCCGCCGACGCCACCCCCGACTGCGCCGACGCCAACGAGGCCTTCGAGGTCCTGCGCGCCAGCAACTTCCTCGCCCAGCATCTCGACCGCGTGCGCACCCGCCCCGGCGATGTCGGCCCCAACGTCCACGCCAATGTCGAGGAGGGGCTGAAGTATTCGGCCGCCGACGTCTCCCGCGCCCACACCCAGCAGACCGCGCTCTACCGCCGCTGGCAGGCCTTCTTCCGCGATTTCGACGTGATCATCACGCCGACGATCACGCTGAGCCCGCGCCCCTGGACCGAGCTCTATCCCGCCGAGATCGACGGCGTTCCCACCCGCACCTATTTCCACTGGCTGTCGCTCGCCTATGCCGTCACCCTCGTCGGCCACCCGGCGGTGAGCCTGCCGGTCGGCACCGACCGCCATGGCATGCCGTTCGGCTTGCAGATCGTGGGCCCCCGTGGCGGCGATGCCTATGTGCTGGCCGTGGCTGCCGCGCTCGAATCGGCGCTCGCCGGCGATGCCCGCACCGCGCGGCCGCTGCCCGACCTTGCCAGGCTCAGGGCGGCACCGGCAATCTCGTCCATGGCCGGGTTCATGGGGTTCGGCTGAAGCAGGCAAGCGGCGGGCGCTGCCCGCACCCGCTGGGGCCGGGGGCCCCAGACCCCGGATCAGCTTTCCCGGCTGAGATAGTCCTCCGCCATCGCGCAGGTGCCGAGCACGTACTGCGCCCCCAGCGACTGCGCCAGCTCGGTCTCGCCATGCGAGCCCACCCAGGCCACCGCCATCATCCGCCGCAGCAGCAGGAAGCTCGGCAGCGCCGCCACCTCCTCGCCCGAAAGCGGCGCCACCTTGCGATACCCCTCCACCCAGTCTGCCGTCCACGCGGGCACCAGCGGCGAATCCTCCACGAAGGTCACCGTCGTGGCGTAGTCGTACATGAACCACCCGATCCCGCAGTCGTCGAAATCGATCACCGCGACCTCGCCCCCGCCCACCAGCAGGTTCGCCGCCCGCAGGTCGGCATGGATCAGCCCGCACCGGTCCGGCCCGGACCCGAACCGGCGCAACCGCGCCTCCAGCGCTGTCGCCAGCCGCTCCAGCACCGCCTTGGCCTCGCCCGCCACGCCGGGCGCTGCCCGCCAGTCGCCCCAGAGCGGCCTTGCCCCCAGCATGCCGTCGAAATCCCACACCAGCCGGGTGAACCCCGCCGGCCGCGCCCAGGATTTCGCGTGCCGATGCAGCCGCGCCGTCACCTCGCCCAGCTGCCCCATGCTGGCCCCGATATCCCCCGGCGCCGGCTCCGCGCCGTCGAGGAACTGGAACATCACCGCCCGCCGCGTCACGCCGATTTCCGCGCCGTGCAGCATCTGCACCGCCGCCCCATCCACCCCGGCCCGCACCCCTGCGGTCCGCACCACCC
>JBGAIK010000223.1:0-7722 GCA_044225615.1 Acetobacteraceae bacterium
CCACCAGGCCCGGCCGGCCTTCAAGGCATGGTTCGGCGTGGAGCCGGAGCCGACGGCGGAGCTGCGCGCGCTGCTGGAGGCGACGTATCGCTGAGCCGGGCCGCCGGCTCGTGTCCCGATTCCGAAGTTCGTTGCCACGTGCAGCGGTCGGAATCGGGACACTGGCTCTTTGTTTTCAGTGTCCTGTTCACCCCTACGTCCGCCATGAAGGATGGCGAACTTCGGGGACAGGACACTAGCTCTTTGTTTTCAGTGTCCTGTTCACCCCTACGTCCGCCATGAAGGATGGCGAACTTCGGGGACAGGACACTAGCCGGACAGGGCCGCGGCGAGGTCGGTGTAGAGGTCGTCCGGGTCCTCGATGCCGACCGACAGGCGCAGCAGGTCGGGCGGGCAGGGGGTGCCCGGCCCCTCGATCGAGGCGCGGTGCTCGATCAGGCTCTCGACGCCGCCGAGCGAGGTGGCGCGCTTCCACAGCCGCACCCGGGCGGCCGCCGCGATGGCGGCCTGCTCGCCGCCACGGATGCGCAGCGACAGCATGCCGCCGAAGCCGCCCTGCATCTGCCGCCTGGCCACCGCATGGCCGGCATGGCCGGGCAGGCCGGGATAGAGCACCTCGGCCACCGCGGCATGGTTGGAGAAGCGTTCGGCCAGGTCCATGGCGCCGGCGCAGGCCGCCTGCACGCGCAGCGGCAGGGTGCGCATGCCGCGGATCAGCAGGTAGGCCTCGAGCGGGCCGAGGATCTGGCCGAGCGTGGAGCGGGTGCGGCGGATGCGGGTCCAGAATTCGTCCTCGCTTGCGGTGGCGAGTGCGCCGGCGATCACGTCGGAATGGCCGTTGAGGTATTTGGTGGCCGAGTGCATGACGATGTCGGCGCCGAGGGCCAGCGGCCGGGTCAGCAGCGGGGTGGCGCAGGTCGAATCGACCGCGAGCCGGGCGCCGGCCGCATGCGCGATGGCGGCGGCGGCGGCGATGTCGGTGATGCTCCAGGTCGGGTTGGAGGGCGTCTCGATCCAGACCAGCTTCGTCGTGCCGGGGCGCATGGCGGCGCGCAGCGCGTCGAGGTTGCTGGTGTCGACCAGCTCGACGGCGATGCCCCAGGCGCTGGCCTCGTTGAGCAGCCAGTTGCGCAGGCCCCAGTACATGACCTCGGGCGCGACGAGATGGTCGCCGGGCTTCAGCGAGAGGAACACGGCGGTGGCCGCCGACATGCCGGAGCCGAGCACCATGGCGGATGCCGCGCCTTCCAGCGTGGCGATGATGGCCTCGGCCTCGCGCACGGTGACGTTGTCGGGGCGGCCGTAGATGTTGCCGCTGCGGTACTGGTTGTCGGGGTCGCGGACGAAGGTGGTGGCGACGTGGATGGGCGGCACGACGGCGCGGCTCGCCTCGTCGATGCCGCCGAGCGCCTGGGCGGCCAGGGTGCGGGGGGTCCAGTCGGTGCTGTGGCTTGTCATGCCCGCCGTTCTAGCCGATGGCTGCCGCTTTGCCACTGGCCCCGGAACCTGCCGCATGCGCCTGCTGTTCGTGTTCCTCCTGCTTCTGGCCGCGCCGGCGCGGGCGGAGGACTGGAAGGTGGCGGTGCTCGCCTACCACCGCTTCGATCCGGTGGCGGCGACGGCGGCGACGGTGGTGACCACGCCGCTTTTCGTGCGGCAGATGGAGGAGATCACGGCGGCGAAGGTGCCGGTGATCACGCTCCAGGCCCTGCTCGCCGGCCGCGATATCCCCCGCCGCGCCGTGGTGCTGACCGCCGATGACGGCTATCGCAGCGTCTACACCCAGATGTTCCCGGTGCTGCGGCGTTTCGGCTTCCATGCCACGCTGTTCGTGAACCCACCGACGATCGGCGGAGCGGCCTTCCTGACCTGGCCGCAGATCGAGGAGATGCGGGCGAGCGGGCTGGTCGATGTGCAGGCGCACACGCTGACCCATCCCGATTTCCGCGTCGAGCGGACGCGTCGAACGCCGGAAGCATTTGACGCCTTCGCCGCGCATGAGCTGGCGGGCACGCGGCAGGCGCTGGCCGCGCACGGCATCGACGCCGGGGTGTTGGCCTGGCCCTACGGCATCCACGATGCGGAGCTGGAGGCGGCGGCGGCGCGGGCCGGCTATGTGGCGGCCTTCGCGCTGGAGGGGCGGGCGGCGGTGCCCGGCAGCCCGGCCTTCGCCTGGCCGCGCTACCAGGTCTACGAGACCGACCAGCCGGCGCGGTTCCGGCTGATCCTGGACGGGGTGGCGCGGCTGCGGTAGCGCTTCAGGCGGCGTTGGCCGCCGCGGCACCGTCCTCGTTGAGCGCCCGCAGCACCTGCGCGCCGTAGAGGTCGTTGCCGTGGCTGAGCAGGCCGAGCTGCTTGAGGACCGGCATCCGCGCCGCGCCCTCCGGCATCATGCTGAAGCCGCGGCGGTTGAAGATGCCGTCCTCGGCGGCGGCGGCGATCGGCGGCAGCACGGTGACGCCGGCGCCGGCGCCGATGCGGGCGCACAGCGTGGCGAACAGCGTGCCGAGCGCGGGTGCGTCGCCGCCGCTGGCGGCGTCGTACATCATGGACACATGCACCGGGACGTCGCCCTTGAGACCGGCGGCGAGATTGGGCTTGGTGACGACATGGACCGGCCGGTCGGTCGCGCCGCGGATGAGCCGGGCGAGCCGCATCGCCTCGCACTCCGCGGTGCCGGGCTCGGCCGCCCTGAGGAAGCAGTCGTCGGAGAGCAGGTATTTCCGCTCCGGCCGGCTTGCCATGCTGTCGCTGACGAAGCCGCGGTAGAGGTCGAACATCGCGCGCATGCCGAGGCGCAGCCCGACGATGACGAAACGGTCGTAGTCGTCGAGCACGATCGTGTCCGGGCCGCGGCTGAAGCGGGCGAACTTGCGGCGCAGCTCGGTGCTGGCCGGCACCAGGGCGCCGTCCTGGACGCGGATCGACTGCATCAGCTCGGCATGGCCGCCGAAGAAGGTCAGCTTCCAGCCGGGGGCGGCGTCCGCGTCGGCCGCCCGCTTGAGCGCGCCCAGATGGGAGTCGCCGATCAGGCACACCCGGATCATGCGGCGAAGGCCTCCAGGAGCTCTTCCTCGCACACCACGCGGTCGGCCTGGTCGGCCTCGCGCTGGGCGGCCGCGAACGGCTCGGTCTCCTGCGGCTCCGCCGCGGGGGGTGCGACGGGGGCGGTGGCCTGGCCGTGCTGGGAGAGGAAGGTGCGCATGACCACGTCCACGCCCTCGGCCGCGACGCTGCGCAGGTTGGGCTCGTAGAAGAAGCCGCGTGCCTGGAAGCCGGCGATGATCTCGTAGGAGGGGAAATAGTCGATGTCGTCATGCGCGTGGGCGAGCTGGCCGGCGGCCGCGCGCAGCACCGACTTGGAGTAGATCGTGGCCGGCAGCACGTGGTCGCCGCTGGCCGTCGCGGTCAGCGGCACCGGGGAGACGGTGACCAGGAAGCGGATGTCCGGGTTGCGGGCGCGCATGAGGGCGCGGAAGGCGAGGAAGTCGGCCACCACTTCCTCGTAGGTCAGGTTGCGGAAGGCGTGGCGGGCCGGATCGAAGCTGCCGGCGATGGTGCCGGGCGCGGTGGGGTAGACGGTGCCGTCCTCAAGATGCTCCCAGGTCTCGGTCAGGCCCATGGTGAAGACGAACAGGCTGGCCTGGTCGAGCAGCGCGCGCACCTTGGCCAGGTGCTGGCGCCGGTGCTCGGCCACCAGCTCGGCCGAGGGCAGGCCCTCCGGTTCCACCGAGGGGCGCAGCGCGTCGAAGAAGCGCCCGCCCTTGCGCCACACCGCCTCGTGCGGGGTGCGCAGGCCGTCGGCCTCCTGCGCCAGCTGGATCATCTGGCGGGTGGTGTAGATGTTGCCGTAGCGTGCCGAGTAGAGGCCGAAGCCGTAGTCGTTGGCGGCGGCGCCGAGGCCGGGTGGCGCGGGCTCCACGTCGAGCACGCGGTAGCCCTGGCCGCGCAGGCGGCGAGCGATGTGCTGGGCGAAGCAGCTGCCGGCGGTGGCGATCCGCTCGTCGGGGCGGAAGTCGAACTTCTTGACGTAGATGTCGCCCATGTCGAGCGGGTGGCGCTCGACGACGCCGGAGCGCCAGTAGGCCCGAGGGTCGAGCCCTGCATAGGGAGATGCCATCACACGATCCCTCGCTTGCCGACAGAGGTGGCCTCAGCCGCCGGCCTAGCTAGCAGCAGTGGCTCTGCCGTCGCAAGCGTGGCGGCGTCCCGCGGCGGTCAGAACTTCTCCAGCCAGGGGCGCAGCTCCACCTCCCAGCTCCAGGCGCTGCGGTGCTGGTGCATCACGTGCCAGTAGGTCTCGGCGATCGCGTCGGGGGCCAGCAGGCTGTCCGGCGCCTCGTTCGGCACCGGGCGGGCGGCGCTGCGGATGCCGCCGTCGATGACGAAATGGGCGACGTGGACGCCCTGGGGCGACATCTCGCGCGCCATCGACTGGGCGAGGCCGCGCAGGGCGAACTTGCCCATGGCGAAGCTGGCCGAGTTGGCGAAGCCCTTGACGCCGGCGGTGGCGCCCGAGAGCAGGATGGCGCCGTGGCCGGTGGACAGCATGCGGCGCGCCGCCTGCTGGGCGACCAGGAAGGCGCCGAAGGCGCTGATGGCGAGGGCGCGCTGGACCTCGGCGGGATCGAGCTCCGCGACCGGGCCGCGGACGCGGGCCGAGGCGTTGTAGACCACCACGTCGGGCGCGCCCTGCGCGGCCTCGACGGCGGCGAACAGCGCGGCGACCGCGGCCGGGTCGGACGCGTCGCAGGCATGGGCGGCGGCACCGGTCTCGGCGCAGAGCGCCGCCAGCTTGTCGGTGCGCCGCGCGGCGACCGCGACCCGGAGCCCGTTGGCGGCGAACAGGCGCGCGAGCGAGGCGCTGAGCCCCGGGCCGGTGCCCACGACCAGGGCGCTGCGAAAGGCGGGCTTGTCCATGCGCTGTCTCCTCTGGCGCATCCGCGCCTGCGATCCTAGGTTTGGGGTCGGGAACGCGAAAGGAAAGGCCGATGAGCGCCGAAAGTATCGGGCGGATCGACATCATCTCCGACGCCATCTGCCCGTGGTGCTACGTGGGCAAGCGGCAGCTGGAGCGGGCGCTGCCGATGCTGGCCGCCGAGGACATGCATTTCTCGGTCCACTGGCACCCCTACCAGCTCAATCCCGAGATGCCGGTGGAGGGCGTGGAGCGGGCGGAGTACCGGCGCCAGAAATTCGGCGACCCGGAGCGCATCCGCCAGATCGACGCGCGGGTGGGCGAGGCTTTCGCGGGGGTGGGGCTGGAATTCCGCCCCGACCGCATGCTGCGCACGCCGAACACGATCGCCGCCCACCGGGTGATCTGGCTGGCCGGGCGCACGGGGGTGCAGGACGCGGTGGTGGAGGCGCTGTTCCGTGCCTATTTCACCGACGGGCGCGACATCGGCGACGCGGCGACGCTGGATGCGGTGGCGGAAGAGGCCGGGCTGCCGGGCGTGGGGGCGTTCCTTGCCGGCGAGGACGGGATGCAGACGGTCCTGGCCGAGGACATGGCCGCGCGGCGCGCCGGCATCAACGGCGTGCCGAGCTTCACCATGCAGGGCCACGTGCTGTTCTCCGGCGCCATGCCGGCCGAGACCATGGCCGAGGCCTTCGCCCGGGCCTGGCGCATCCTGCGGCAACGGGCGGCCTGAGCTTGAACGCGATCCTGCGGGTCGAGGGGCTGTCCGTCGCCTATGACCATCCGCTCGGGCTGGTGCGGGCGGTGGACGATGTCAGCTTCCAGCTGCGCCCGCGCGAGCGGCTGGGGCTGGCGGGCGAGTCGGGCTCCGGCAAGTCCACCATGGCGCTGTCGATCCTGCGCATGATCAAGCCGCCCGGGCGCATCGACGGCGGCCAGGTGTGGCTCGAGGAGACCGAGCTGTCCGGCCTGTCGATCGAGGCGATGCGCCAGCTGCGCCTGGCCGGCATCGCGATGGTGCCGCAGGGGTCGATGAACTCGCTGAACCCGGTGCTGCGCATCGGCGAGCAGATCGCCGATGCGTGGCGCGACCACGGGATGGAGCTGTCCGGGGCCGAGGCCGCCGCGCGCGTGGCCGCGCTGCTGCCGCAGGTCGGGCTGAGGCCCGAGGTGGGGCGGATGTATCCGCACGAGCTGTCGGGGGGCATGAAGCAGCGCGCCTGCATCGCCATCGCGATCTGCCTGAAGCCCAAGGTGATCATCGCCGACGAGCCGACCAGTGCGCTCGACGTGGTGGTGCAGCTGCAGGTGATGCAGACGCTGGCGCGGGTGCAGGAGGCGCTGGGTGCGGCGGTGATACTGGTGGGCCACGACATGGGGCTGATGGCGCAGTTCGTGGACCGGCTGGGCGTGATGTATGCCGGCCGGCTGGTGGAGGTGGCGCCGATCCGCGACATCATCACCCGACCGCGCCACCCCTATACCAAGGCGCTGATCTCGAGCCTGCCGTCGCTGGAGCGCAAGGCGCCGATGACCGGCATTCCCGGCCTCGCACCGCTGCTGCGCGCGCTGCCGCCGGGCTGCGCCTTCCACCCGCGCTGCCCGGAGGCGGTGGAGCGCTGCACGGTGGAGAAGCCGGCGGTCCGACCGATGGGCCCCGACGCGACGGCGGCCTGCCACCTCGCGGAACCCGTCGCATGACCGTCCTGCTCCAGGCCGATCGCGTCACCAAGCGGTTCCCGGCCGCCGGGTTCGGGCGCGAGGGGACCACGGCGCTCGACGCCATCTCGCTCTCGATCGATCCGTCGAACCCGGCGATCACCGCCGTGGTGGGCGAGAGCGGCAGCGGCAAGACCACGCTCGCCCGCGTGCTGCTCGGCCTGGTCGCGCCCAGCGAGGGGCGGGTGCTCTACCAGGGCGAGGACCTGCAAACGCTGCCCGCCGAGCGCCGCCGGCAGTTCCGCCGCGACGTGCAGGCCGTGTTCCAGGACCCGTACGAGGTCTACAACCCGTTCTACCGGGTGGATCACGTGCTCACCACGCCGGTGCGCCAGTTCGGCCTCGCCGGCTCCAGGGCGGAGGGGCGGCGGCTGATCGAGGAGTCGCTGCGCGCGGTCGGCCTGCGGCCGGAGGAAATCCTCGGCCGCTACCCGCACCAGCTCAGCGGCGGGCAGCGCCAGCGGATCATGGTGGCCCGCGCGCTGCTGATGCGCCCGAAGCTGATCGTGGCCGACGAGCCGGTGTCGATGGTGGATGCCTCGCTGCGCGCGACCATCCTGGGTTCGCTGCGCAAGCTGAACGAGGAGATGGGCATCTCGATCATCTACATCACCCACGACCTTGCCACCGCCTACCAGGTGAGCGATTCGATCCTGGTGATGTACCGCGCGGCGGTGGTGGAGGCGGGCGACGTGGAGCGCGTGGTGCAGGCGCCGCAGCACCCCTACACGCAGAAGCTGATCGCCTCGATCCCGCAGGTGGACACCACGCGCGACTGGCTGGGCGCGGACGAGGACCGGGCGGGGGCGGCGACGCGCGGCGGCTGCAACTTCGCGCCGCGCTGCCCGCAGGCGTCGGCGGCCTGCACCGCTTCGGTGCCGCGGCTGCTGCGCACGGAGGCGCTGCGCGCGGTGGCCTGCACGCTGCACGCGGGGGCGCCGGAGCTGGATGAGCTGGGCTCGGTGCTGGCGCGGCAGAGGATTGCGGAGGCGGCGTAAGGCAAGAATGTTCTTTTTTGGAAAAAAGAACCAAAAAACTTTGATCCGTTTGGCTCGCGGGTGCAATGCGAAGAATAACGGATA
>JBGAIK010000224.1:0-7655 GCA_044225615.1 Acetobacteraceae bacterium
CGGAGCCTGTTCGTGCAGGCAGGATTTCAGAACGTGGAGATGATCACCAGAAGCCATCGCTTCGGCGTGCCGTCATTCGACGCGTATTTCGACCATGTCGAGCGAGGGTGGGGATCGTCAGGCCTCCTTTATGTGACCCTCCCTGGCGATATCAAGCGTGCGGTGCGGGAGGATGTACGGCGCCATGTCGGCGACAATGGCGGCCCACTGGAGATCGAGGTGGAGTTCAGGTTCGCCAGCGGGTGCAAGTAGCTGACTGTTGTCGAACCGGCCACGAGGAGAGACGCCGGCGCCGAAGCAGGCGCCGGCCCCGTTTTCCGCGGGTGAACCCTTGCCGCGCTATTCCAGCACGCCCTCGGTCTTCCGCCTGATCATCTCGAAGTCGATCCTCGCCCCCAGTCCCGGGCCGGTGGGCGCCTGGAGCATGCCGCGCGCATCGGGGCGGAACTCCTCCTCCAGGCCGTAGCGGTGGGCGCCGTCGGGCAGCAGCACCTCGAACCAGGTGGTGTTGGAGATCGCCAGCGCGACGTGCAGGTTGGCGAGGTTGTTCAGCGAGTTGCCGCTGTGGTGGACCTCGTAGTTGATGTGGAAGGCCTCGGCGAGGTGGGCGGTTTTCAGCATGGTGGTGAGGCCGCCTTTGCAGGGGATGTCGCCGCGCAGGTAGTCGGTGGCCTGCTGGGTGAGCCAGATCGGGTAGGTATCGAGCCCGCCCATCGGGTATTCGGTGGCCATGATGGGTATGTTCAGCTTCTGGCGCAGCTTGACGTAGGAGAGGATGTCCTCGTCGGCCAGCGGGTCCTCGTACCATTTGTAGCCCATGTCCTGGATGGCGAGGCCGACCTTGAGCGCGCCGTAGTAGTCGTAGCTCCAGGTGCTATCCAACATCAGGGGGTAGTCGTCGCCCACGGCGCGGCGGACCGCGGCGCAGACCTTGATGTCGGTGTCGGGGTCGGTGGGCGGGTGGATCTTGTAGGCGCACCAGCCGGCGTCGCGGTGTTCGAGGGCCTGGTCGACATAGGCGGCGGCGTCGGGGAGGAGCTGGGAGCTGGCGTAGGTGCCGATCTCGGTGCGGCTTGTGCCCATCAGCGCGTGGACGGGGAGGTTGGCGATCTTGCCGGCGAGGTCCCACAAAGCGGTGTCGGCGGCGCCGATGCAGCGCCAGGTGACATTGCGGGAGAGCTTGAGCATGCGGGCGTGGAGGCGTTCGCGCTCGAACGGGTTGGCGCCGATGAGGAGGGGCTTGATCCAGCGGATGAGGCCGGGGCCGTCCATGCTGGCGGGGTTGGAGGCGGAGCCGAGGAAGGCGTGGCCTTCGTGGCCGCTGTCGGTGTGGATGCGCAGCAGGCCGAGATTGCTGACCGGCTGGGTGAAGGAGCCGGCGTGGTAGCTGGTGCGGGGGATGTTGTCCCAGGTGAAGATGGTCAGCGAGACGTGGTCGATCTTCATTTTTGCTTCCTCCGGTCTTTTGTGGGGAGTTTGGCTGAAGGGTGAGAAGGAAGGAAAGAAGGAAGATTCACCACAGAGGCAGGGAGGCAGGGAGAAGGAAGAGTGCTGCGCTTTATTGGGAATTCTGTGAAATGATGCGTCGGCGTGGAAGTCGTGGATGGTCGGCCTTCGCCGACCATGACGTGGATAGGCCGGGATGCCTGGCGGATGGTGCGAGGAAGCAAGGCGGGCGCTTTGCACGCTCGACCCCTGCCTCGGCGGAGTCCAGGGGCAGAGCCCATGGCCTTGCTTCCTTGCCTTACGCCGCCCGCCGGCCGGCGAGGGCTGGGGCGAGGCCGGCGATGGCCTGGTCGACCAGGGCGGTGCTGGCGGTTGGGGTGAGGGTGGTGCCGATGACGGCGGCGGCGGCGCGGGTGGCGATGTCGGCGGCGGTCATGCGGACTTCGTCCACCGCGGCTTTCTCGGCCGCGGCGATGCGGTCGAGGGCCATCTGTTCGCGGCGCCGGGACGAGGCTTCGGCTTCGGCGGCGGCGGCCTTGGTGACGCGTTCGGCCTCGGCCTTGGCGCCTTCGAGCAGACGCTGGGCGTCGGCCAGGGCGGCCTGGCGGCGGGCGGCTGCGTCCTTCAGCATGGCCTCGGCCTCCTGGCGGAGGCGTTTGGCTTCGTCGAGCTCGGCCCGGATGGCGGCGGCGCGCTGGTCGAGCATGCCGGCGAGGGCCGCCCAGATCTTGCGGCCGAAGAGCACGAAGAAGATGACGAAGGCGATCGCCACCCAGCTGTGCGGGTTTTCGAAGAAGCTGCCGTGATGCATGGGTTGCTTCCTCTCAGGCCCGGCGGGCGGCCAGGGCGGCGTCGACGGCGGTGCCCACGGCCTGGGCGTCGGCGGCCGCGCCGGTGAGGCGGGCGACGACGTCGTTGGTGGTGTCGATCGCCACCTGCCGCAGCGCGCCGACGGAGGCGGCGCGGGCGGCGGAGATGCGGCGGTCGGCCTCGGCGAGCTGCGCGTTGAGCCTGGCGTCGAACTCCGCGGCCTGGGCGATGAGGCCCTTCTTGGCGGCTTCGACGGCGTCGGCGACCTGGGTGCGCGCGGTGGCCTGGGCGGCGCGCGTGGCGTCGGTCAGCTCGGCGACGGCGGCGTCGGCCTGGGCCTTGGCGCCGCGGGCGGCGTCGAGGTCGGCGGCGATGGCGGCGGCGCGCTTGTCCAGCACCTCGGCCACCTGCGGCAGCGCCCATCTGGACAGCAGCAAATAGAGCGCGAAGAAGATGATGGCGAGCCAGACCACCTGGCTGATCGTCAGCGGATTGCTGAAATCGAGCTGCGGCATGCCTTTCTTGGCCTCTTCCGCGGCGAAGGCGGAAGAGGTCAGAAGGGCCGTCCCGATTCCGGCAATCGTGGCGAGCGGACGCATGTCCGCGTCCTCCCGGCTCAGGTGAAGAGGATGAGGAAGGCGATCAGCAGCGCGAACAGCGCGACGGCTTCCGTGAGCGCGAAGCCCAGGATGCCGAGGCCGAAGACCTGGTCGCGGGCCGAGGGGTTGCGCGCCACGCTGGAGACCAGCGAGGAGAAGATGTTGCCGATACCGATGCCGACGCCGGCGAGGGCAATGACGGCGATGCCGGCTCCGAGGGCCTTGGCGGCAGCGACTTCCATGGGATCAGTCCTTCTTGATGGCTGGGAGTGTGGGTCTGCGTTGGGCAGGGGGCGAGCGCGCTAGTGCAGGTGCACGGCGTCGTGGAGGTAGATGCAGGTGAGGACGGCGAACACGTAGGCCTGGAGGCAGGCCACCAGCAGCTCGAAGCCCATCAGGATCACGTTCAGCGCCAGCGGGCCGATGCCGCCGAGATAGCCGATCAGGCCGGCGCCGGCCATCATGACGATGAAGGAGGCGAACACCTCGAACATCACGTGGCCGGCGACCATGTTGGCGAAGAGACGGATGGAAAGGCTGACCGGGCGGGAGAGGTAGGAGATGACCTCGACGGTGACGATCAGCGGGGCCAGCACGACGGGGGCGCCGGCGGGGAAGAAGTAGCTGAAGAAATGGAGGCCGTGGATGGACAGGGCGACCACGGTGACCAGCACGATGACGGTGGCGGCGAGGCCGAAGGTGACCGCGATGTGGCTGGTGTAGGTGAAGGAGAAGGGCAGCAGGCCGAGCAGGTTGCCGAGCAGGATGAACATGAACAGGGTGAACACGAAGGGGAAGAACCTGCGCCCTTCCTCGCCGATCTGGTCGATGCACATCTTGTGGACGAAATCGTAGAGCATCTCGGCCAGGGCCTGGAGCCGGCCGGGGACGACGGCCTTGGCGCTCATGCCGACGGAGAGCAGCGCCAGAGTGAGGCCGGCGGCGATCAGCATCATCAGGTTGGACTGGGAGAAGCCCACCGAGGCGCCGACGGCGCCCAGCGCCGGGGTGAGCTGGAACTGCCCGAGCGCGTCGATCGTATGTCCGGCCGCCACTGCATCGCCCTTCAGTCTGCCGGGGCGCGCCGTTCGCGACCCCCAATCTCAAGTCAAGCCGCCTAGTCCCGTTTGGGCGGTCTGGGCATCAAGAGACGCCACACATTCGCCACCCCAGCCGCGCCGCCCAGCAGGACGAAGACGGCGAGCAGGATCGGCTTGGTGCCGAAGACGCTGTCCAGCCACCAGCCGATGGCAAGCGCCACGACCATGGCCGAGAGCATCTCGACTCCCACCCGCAAGCCGATCCCCATGGGGGAAACGCCGCCCTTGCCGGAACCCTCCGGATCGGGTGGCGGGGTATCGAGCCCCTGCCTGCGCCGGGCGTTGGCCAGCCGATCCTCGAAGGAACCGGAAGGCTTGCCCTTTTCTCCGCTCATCGCTTCGTCTCCCTGCAAGTCCCCTTGCCGGAAGGCGGGGGCTTGCTACCGTCGGGTTGCGGGTGTGTCAAGAATGGTTCAGCCGCGCTTCACCCATAAGGATGCGGCCCAGCCGCAATGCCATGCTGCGGGGCGTGTTCCCGCGTTTCAAAGGATTTCCGTGCCATGAGCCGCTTTCTCCATCGCTCCATGTTCTCCGAACCGGTGATGGCCGCGCGGGGGGAGGGCATCTATCTCTATACGCAGGACGGACGGCAGGTCATCGACGGGTCGGGGGGCGCGGCGGTGGCGTGCCTGGGGCATGGCAATGCGCGGGTGAACGCGGCGATCCGGGCGCAGCTCGACAAGGTCGCCTACGTGCACACGGCGCTGTTCACCAACCCGGCGGCGGAGGAGCTGGCGGACCTGATCCTGGAGGGCGAGCCGGGCGGGCTGACCCATGCGTGGTTCTGTTCTTCCGGGTCGGAGGGCAACGAGGCGGCGATCAAGCTGGCGCGGCAGTATTTCCTGGAGATCGGGCAGCCGCAGCGGACCAAGTTCATCGCGCGGCGGCAGGGCTATCACGGCAACACGCTGGGGGCGCTGGCGGCCGGCGGCAACATGATGCGCCGCGCGCCGTATGCGCCGCTGCTGTCGGACGCGTTCAGCCTGGTGAGCCCGTGCTTCGCCTACCGGTTCAAACGCGACGACGAATCGGACGCGCAGTATGTGGACCGGCTGGGCGAGGAGCTGGAGGCGGAGTTCCAGCGGCTCGGGCCGCAGAACGTGGTGGCGTTCTGTGCGGAGACGATCGTGGGGGCGACGACCGGCTGCACGCCGGCGGTGCCCGGCTATTTCAGGCGGATGCGCGAGGTCTGCGACCGGCATGGGGCGCTGCTGATCCTGGACGAGGTGATGTGCGGCATGGGGCGTACGGGCACCACGCATGCCTGGGAGCAGGAAGGGGTGGCGCCGGACATCCAGGTGATCGCCAAGGGGCTCGGCGGCGGCTACCAGCCGATCGGGGGCATCCTGATCGGGCGCAAGGTGGTGGAGGGGTTCAGCAAGGGCTCCGGCGCGTTCATGCATGGCCAGACCTACCAGGCGCATCCGGTGGCCTGTGCCGCGGCGCTGGCGGTGCAGAAGGTGATCCGCGAGGACAACCTGCTGCCGAACGTGCTGGAACGCGGCGAACAGCTGATGCTCGGGCTGACCGAGCGGTTCGGCAATCACCGGCATGTGGGGGACATCCGCGGGCGCGGGCTGTTCCAGGCGATCGAGCTGGTGCAGGACCGGGCGTCCAAGGCGGTGTTCGATCCGGCGAAGAAGCTCAACGAGCGGATCAAGTGGGCGGCGTTCGAGCGCGGGCTGGCAATCTACCCGATGGGCGGGACGATCGACGGAAGGCAGGGCGACCATGTCTGCATCGCGCCGCCCTACAACGCGACGGCGGCCGAGATCGGCATGATCGTGGAGCGGCTGGGGGATGCGGTGGACGCGGCGATCGCGTCGGCCTGACCGCGCCCCCCGCTATCATCGGTTATCCACAGGCCGGGACGGGTGCCCGGCGCGGGCGCGACGCGCTATGGTTGCGCCCGCATGAACAGCTTCGACACCCAATCACCGCTCGCCGGCCTCTCCCAGCGGCTGCCGCCCACCAACCTGCAGGCGGAGCAGGCGCTGCTTGGCGCGCTGCTGGCCAACAACAAGGCCTATGAGCGGGTCAGCGAGTTCCTGATCCCCGAGCATTTCGCCGACCCGATCCATGGCCGCATCTTCGCCGCCATATCGCGCCGGGTGGAGCAGGGCCAGCTTGCCGACGTGGTGACCTTGAAGGCCGAGTTCGAGCATTCGGGCATTCTCGACGAGGTCGGCGGCACCACCTACCTGGCGCAGCTGGTGGGCGCGATGGTCGGCATCATCAATGCCGGCGAGTATGGGCGCGCGATCTACGACGCGTGGATGCGGCGGCAGCTGATCGACCTGGGCGAGATCGTGGTCAACAACGCGTTCGGCGCCGAGCCCGAGCTGGACGGCATCAAGCAGGTGGAGGCGGCCGAGCAGGCGCTGTTCGACCTGGCGGCGAAGGGCGGCAGCGAGCGCGGCTTCGTGACGTTCAAGGACGCGCTGGTCGATGCGCTGCATACGGCGGAGCGGGCGTTCCATCGGCCGGGCGGCGTGTCGGGCCTGTCCACCGGGCTGCGCGACCTGGACCGCAAGACGGGCGGGCTGCATCCGTCGGACCTGCTGATCCTGGGCGGGCGGCCGGGCATGGGCAAGTCGGCGCTGGCGACCAAGATCGCGTTCGGGGCGGCGCGGGCGATCCTGGCCGAGGCGCGGGCGGAGGATCCGAACGCGATGCCGAAATCGAGCGTCGCGATCTTCTCGCTGGAAATGAGCGCCGAGCAGCTGGCGACACGCCTGCTGGCGGAGGAGAGCCGGATCTCGGGCGACCGCATCCGGCGCGGCGACATCGCGCAGAAGGATTTCGACCGGTTCGTGCAGGTGAGCCGCGAGCTGAGCATCCTGCCGCTGCATATCGACGACACGCCGGCGGTGACGCTGTCGGCCATGCGCACGCGCTGCCGGCGGCTGGCGCGGACCAGGGGGCTGTCGCTGATCGTGGTGGATTACGTGCAGCTGATGCGGCCCTCGGTGGGCACGCGGCCGGAGAACCGGGTGCAGGAAATCAGCCAGATCACGCAGGGGCTGAAGGCGCTGGCGAAGGAGCTGAACGTGCCGGTGCTGGCGCTCGCACAGCTGAGCCGCGCGGTGGAAAGCCGGGAGGACAAGCGGCCGCAGCTGGCCGACCTGCGCGAATCGGGCTCGATCGAGCAGGACGCCGACGTGGTGATGTTCATCTACCGCGACGAGTACTACCTGCAGCAGCGGGCGCCGAAGCAGATGGCGTTCGACAACGACGAGAAGTTCCATGCCGCGGTGGAGAAATGGCAGCGCGACATGGAGCAGGTGCACAACCGCGCCGAGCTGATCATCGAGAAGCAGCGGCACGGCCCGACCGGCAAGATCGACCTGCTGTTCGAGGGCGAGTTCACCCGCTACGCCGATATCGACCTGCACCACACCCAGGAAGATGGATACTGAGGGGTCCCGGCTTCATGTGGACCTGAGCGCCATCGCGGCCAACTGGCGGGCGCTGGGGGGGCTGCATCCGGCGGGGCCGGTGGCCGGGGTGGTGAAGGCGGACGCCTACGGGCTGGGGGCCGCGCGGGTGGCGCCGGCGCTGCATGCGGCGGGGTGCCGGCATTTCTTCACCGCGCATCTGGCCGAGGCGCTGGCGATCCGGGCGCTGGTGCCGGGGGCGATGGTGGCGGTGCTGAACGGGATGGTGCCGGGGACCGCGGGCGCCTTCGCGGCGAACGGGC
>JBGAIK010000225.1:0-8079 GCA_044225615.1 Acetobacteraceae bacterium
GGGGCGGATGCCGACGACGGAGCACAGGGTGGCGGGGCCGCGCAGCGAGCCGCCATGGTCGGAGCCGTGGGCGAGCCAGGCCTCGCCGGTGGCGAGCGCGACCGCGCCGCCGCCGGTGGAGCCGCCGCAGGTGAGCGCGGTGTTCCAGGGGTTGCGGGT
Source organism: Acetobacteraceae bacterium (assembly GCA_044225615.1). Taxonomy (GTDB): domain Bacteria; phylum Pseudomonadota; class Alphaproteobacteria; order Acetobacterales; family Acetobacteraceae; genus CAIYPH01. The sequence continues at coordinate 160 of JBGAIK010000225.1, forward strand.
CTTGCCGAAGACCTCGTTGAAGGTGTTGCCGCCGGCGCCGAACTCGGGGGTGTTGGACTTGGCGATGACGATGCCGCCCTTGCGCTCGATGCGCTCGACCAGCGGGTGGGAGCGGTCGGGGACATGGCTGGCGAAGAGCGGCGAGCCGTAGGTGGTGCGGACGCCGGCGACGTCGGCGAGGTCCTTGATGGCGACCGGCAGGCCGGCGAGCCAGCCTGGTTCGCCTTCCGCCTCCCGCCTGCGGCCGGCCATGAGGTCGCGGGCGTGGGCGCGGGCACGGTCGAGGCAGAGGGTGGGGAGCGCATTCACCGCGGGCTCGACTTCGGCGATGCGGGAAGCGGCGGCGTCGATCAGTTCCAGCGGGCTGACCTTGCCGGCCTTGAGCAGGGCGACGGCCGCGGTGGCGGAGAGGCGGATCAGGTCGGTCATGAACCCTGCTCCCCCTGCCAGCCGCCGCCGAGCGACTTGTAGAGCTGGACCAGGTTGGTGGTGACCGTGGTGGTGCTGTCGGCCAGCGCCTGCTCGGCGGTGAGCAGGGCCTGCTGGGCAACCAGGACCTGCAGGAAGTCGGCGACGCCCTGCTCGTAGCGCAGGCGGGCGATGCCGAGCGCCTTGCGGTCCTGGGCGACGGCGGCCTGGAGGCGGTCGCGGCGGCGCTGCTCGGCCTCGTAGGCGGTGAGCGCGTTGTCCACGTCGTGCATCGCGACCAGCAGCGCCTTCTGGTAGTTCAGCGCCGCTTCCTGCTGAGCGGCCTCGCGGAAGGCGAGGTTGGCCTTGAGCCGCCCGCCCTCGAAGATCGGCAGGGTCACGCTGGGGCCGAAGGAATAGGTGTGGGCCGCCCAGTCGGCCAGGTTGCGGAATTGCAGCCCCTGGATGGCGCCGCTGCCGGAGAGGGTGAAGCGCGGGTAGAAATCGGCGGTGGCGACGCCGATATCGGCGGTGGCGGCGTGCAGCAGCGCCTCGGCGCGGCGGATGTCGGGGCGGCGGCGGGCGAGCTCGCTGGGCACGCCGACGGGCACGCGGGGCGGCACCGCGGGCACCGCGCGGGGGGCGGCGAGATCGGTTTCCAGCGCGCGCGGCTGGGCGCCCATCAGCAGGGCGATGGCGTTCATCATCTCCGCCTGCTGCGCCTCCAGGGACGGGATCTGGGCGGCGATGGTCTCCACCTGGGCGGCGGCGTTGGCGACGTCCAGATCGGTGGTCATGCCGCCGGCGGCGCGGTCGCGGGTGAGCTTCAGGCTCTGCTGGGCAATGCCGAGATTGGCGCGGGTGATGGCGAGCTTGCGCTGGATGCCGCGGAGCTGGACGTAGTCGCGGGCGAGCTCGGCGCTGGCGGCGACCTGGATCTCGGCGATGGCCTCCGCGCTGGCCTCGGCGCTGGCGGCGCCCGATTCGATCAGGCGGGCGACGCGGCCCCAGAGATCGGCCTCCCACGCCACGTCGAAGCCGTACTGGAACAGGTCGTAGGGCTGGAAGGTGCGGCTGTTGGCGCTGCTGCTGCGCCCGCCGAGACCGTTGGCGTTGGTGGCGGAGTTGGAGGAGGAGAGCGCGAGGACGCCTTTCCGGCTCTGCTGGTCGCGGGTGTAGGAGGCGTTGGCGTTGGCCTGCGGGCCGGCCGCGGCGGCGATGACGCCGAGCTGGGCGCGGGACTGGGCGAGGCGGAAGGCGGCGGCCTTGAGGTCCAGGTTGCCCTGGGCGAGGCGCTGCTGGAGGGCGGTGAGCGTGGGGTCGCGGAGCAGCTTCCACCAGTCCGGGTCGAACGGCTCCTGCACCGGGACGCTCTGCCGCGCGGCGGGCGGGGTGATGGCGTAGCTGGCCGGCGTGTCGGGGGTGGGGGCCGCGAAGTCCGGCCCCATCATCTTGCAGCCGCCGAGCAGCAGCGGCGCGGTCAGCAGGACGGCGGTGGCGATCTGGCGCAAGATCCGGTTCCTCATGCTGCGGCGCAGGGTAGACCCGGAGGGCATGGGGTCAACGCTTGCGGGCTCCGCAACTTGCCGCGTCATGCATGCGCTTGGCGCATGGCGCGGGACTATCCGGTTCCCCAGTCGCTTGCGAGCAGGTTTGGTGCGTTGAGCAGGTGGATGGTCTCCGGGGTGCCGCCGCCGGCGGGGGTGATCTGCCAGTCGGTGGCGTTGAGGCGGGTCAGCGCGGCACCGGCCGCCTTGGTGCCGAAGCCGATGAAGATGAGCCGGTCGCTGCCGGAAACGAAATCGGCGACGCTGTCGCCCTCGGTGCCGCCGATGCGGAAGTTGAAGCGGTCGGCGCCCGTCCCGCCGGCGAGGCTGTCGATGCCGTCGCCACCGGAGATGGTGTCGTTGCCGGTGCCGCCCGTCAGCGTGTCCCCGGCGGCCGAGCCGACCAGGCGGACCGGGGTGGCGTCGCCGGCATTGGTGGCCAGCCAGCCGCTGGGGCCGCCGACATCGTTGAGGTTCAGGGCATGGCCCTGGAGGGTGATGGTGGCGGCGCCGGCATTGACGGTGGCGGCGCTGGCCTGCCAGTCGGCGGCGAGCGTGATGGCGGCGCTGGCGCCGGCGGCGATGGCGACGGTTTCGCGGCCGCCGAGGCCGAGGTCACGGATGCGGTCGGCACCGGCATCGACGGTGAAGCTGTCGATGCCGCCGCCGCCGATCAGCACGTCGTTGCCGGTTCCGCCGATGAGCTGGTCGTTGCCGTTGCCGCTGTTGAGCGTGTCGTTGCCGTCGCCGCCGGTGAGGGTGTCGGTGTTGGCGAGGCCGATGAGGCGGTTGGCGTCGGCGTTGCCGGTGACGTGGTTGCGCAGGCTGTTGCCGGTGCCGTCGCCGGCGCCGGCGAGCAGCACGAGGTCCTCGACGGCGGCGGGAAGGGTGTAGTCGATGCTGGCCGAGACGGTGTCGTTGCCCCAGCCGGTCTGCTCGTCCACCGGGTCGAGCGGCGCGTTGACGGTCCAGGCGCTGTCGCCGGCGAAGGTGAGCATGGTGCCGCCATAGCCGTCGGGCGCGCGCAGGACGACCGGGTTGACCAGGTCGGGGGTGGCGAGGGTGAAGGTGAGGGGCGCGCCGCCGGTGCGCTGCACGGTGAGCGTGTCGCCGGCGATGACGGCGCCGGTGGCATCGACGCCGCGCAGGTCGAAGCGGTCGGACTGGGCGAGGTTGTGCAGCGTATGGGTGAAGTGGTAATGGTGTCGGCGATCAGGGTGGCGTTGGGGCCGTCGAACCTGATCCAGGGATTGTTGCCAGTTGATGAAATTGGCCGAGACCTGGAGGGTGGCATCGGGCGCGATGTAGACGCCGGGTTTCGGGTCCGACGACGGGATTGCCCAAGGCGAGCGTGCCGCCGTCGGCCACCAGCCGACCGTTGCCATTGAGCGCGAAGACATTGTCGATCGTGCCGTGACCCGAGACGCTGCCATCGGTCTGGATGTTGATCTGGGCAGTGCCACTGAACGTGCCACCCCCGAGGGCGAGGGCGCCATAGATGTTGGAGACCGGCAGCGTGTGGTCGCCCGCGGCAAGCCACTCGGCGCCGGCGAGGACGCGAACCTGCTGGAAATTGACGAAACTGGTGCCGATGCCGGCGATGGTGCCGAGGGCGCCGCTGCCGCCGAGGAACAGGGAGTTGGTGCCGGAGACGGCGGTGACGATGCCGTTGAAGGTGGCGCCGGGGAGGAGGGTCAGGCGGGCGTTGCCGAGCAGCGAGACGGCGGTGCCGCCGGTGCCCTGGATGGTGCCGGCGTTGGTGAGCGAGGCGACGCGAATGCCGACGTTGCCGGTGATGAAGCCGTCAATGTCGACAGTGTTGAAGAAGCCGACGACGCCGTATGCGCCGCCGGCGATGGTGCCGCTGGACTGGTTGACGACGTCACCGGCGCGTTGGCTGAACAGATTGGGGCCGAGGACACCCTTGGACGCGGTGCCGGTGGCGAGGATGACGCCGGCGTTGGTGACGGTGCTGTTGGCATTGTTGCCGGCGAACGCGATCCCGTTGCCGCCGGCGGAAATGGTGCCGCCGGTGCGGTTGTCGATGATCCCGTTGCTGCCGTACTCGACGAAGAGTCCGAGTGACGACGCGCCGCCGGCAACGCTGACGATGCCATGGTTGGTAACGGACTGCGCTGGATAGGTGGGGCCGGCGGTGCGGATGTAGACACCGGTGCCGTTGGTGCCGGTCGCGGTGATGGTGCCGTAGTTGTTGGTGCTGCCGACGGCGAACAGACCGATGCCGCCACCGCTGACGAGGCCGGCCGTGCTGCCGGAGGTGCCGTTGATCAAGACGCTGGACTGGTAGACGGCACGGCCGCCGTCGGCGGTGGCGGCGATGGTGCCCATGTTGCGGACCATCGCCATGTTGGCCACGCCGAGAACGCCGGCGGAGATGACGGCATCGGTGTCCGCGGCGGAACCGTTGACGATGGTGCCGAGGGAGGGGGCACCCTGGACACCATATTTGGTGGCGCCGCCGGCGATGGTGCCGAAGTTGGTGATCGTCGTGGCCGCGCTGGGCGTCACGAGGACGATGCCATGGTTCGCGGCGGAAATGACGCCACCGGCGGCGCCGGGCTGGCCGTTGGTGACGTTGGTCGCGTGATGGACGGCGAGGCCGCTGTCAATGCCGGAGACCTGATTGATGGTGCCGAGATTGATGGCAGTGCCGTCAACCTGGGCACCATTGCCGATGACACCGGTGGCGCCGTTGAAGAGGAACGGGCCGTAGGGAGTGCCGGCGCCGCCGGTAATGGTGCCGTAGTTGGTGATACCGAGCGTGGCGTAGGCCGAGCCGATCACGCGGGCGGTGGCGTTGGTGGGGGAGCCGTTGGTGAAGGCGATGTTGCCGCCGGCGCTGGCCATGGTGCCGTAGTTGATGACGGCACCGACGCCAGTGTTCGTCTGGCTGGCGATCTGGACGCCGATGACCGCATCGATGAGGCCGCCGACCTCGTTGACGACGGTGCCGGCGCCGAAGATGGAGATGCCGTAGGTGTGGAAGCCGGGATCCTTGGCGAGCGAAATGGTGCCGTGGTTGTGGATGATGAAGGGGGCGTAGGCGCCGATGCCGATGCCTATGCCGCGGGTGAGGTCGAGCGCGTCGCTCCAGAAGCCGTAGAGATGGAACGGGCTGGCGATGGTGGAGCCGTCGATGAGATTGTGGGCAGGCACGGACGACTCTCCCTTCGCCTGTTCGAGGCTTGTTGATTGGCACGAGAGCGGCACGGCGCATCCCTGGGCGCGCGTTGCGCAGCGGGATCGGTGTCAGCAAGCCATGATACAGGCGCAAAATTCAAGTCAATCATGTTGAAATTAGAAGGAGGCAATAATCCCCTCAGAAGAACAGACATATTTCGCAACTATTTTGCGCTCGGCGCGCCGGTAACCCTGCGCCGCAATCGCCCGCGTCGACCGCGCGGCGGATGATTGATTCCGCCAGAGGGTTCGGCGAGAACGCGGCTTTCCGCCGGAGACCCGCCATGCCGCATTTGCACGCCCGCCCCTGGGTGCCTGAATCCGCCGAACGCTACGTGCAATCTGTTGCGGGCCAGGTGGCGGCGATGGATGCCGACGCGGCGGAGCGGGCGCTGCTGGGGTTCATCGCGGAGAACCGGGCGATCCATGAGCGGGACTGCGTGAACCTGAACCCCGCCACCAACATGATGAACCCGAAGGCGGAGGCATTGCTGGCCGCCGGGCTCGGCTCCCGCCCGTCGCTCGGCTATCCGGGCGACAAGTACGAAATGGGGCTGGAGGGGGTCGAGAAGGTCGAGATCCTGGCGGCCGAGCTGGCGGCCGAGGTGTTCGGGGCGCGCTATGCCGAGGTGCGGATCGGGTCGGGGGCGCTGGCCAATCTGTACGTGTTCATGGCGACCGCGAAGCCGGGCGATGCGATCATCGCGCCGCCGGCCGCGATCGGCGGGCATGTGACGCATCACGGGCCGGGGGCGGCGGGGCTGTACGGGGTGGTGACGCATCCGGCGCCGGTGGATGCGGACGGCTACACGGTGGACGTGCCGGCGCTGCGTGACCTGGCGCGCCGCGTGCGGCCGAAGCTGATCACCATCGGCGGCAGCCTGAACCTGTTTGCGCATCCGATCCGGGACATCCGGGCCATCGCCGACGAGGTGGGCGCGGTGGTGATGTTCGATGCGGCGCATCTGTCGGGCATGATCGCCGGGCGGGCCTGGCAGCAGCCGCTGGCCGAGGGCGCGCATGTGATGACCATGAGCACCTACAAGAGCCTGGGCGGGCCGCCTTCCGGGCTGATCGTCACCGACGATGCGGGGCTGGCCGAGCGGATCGACGCGATCGCCTATCCCGGGCTCACCGCCAATTTCGACGCGGCCAAGACGGCGGCGCTGGCGATGGGGCTGCTGGACTGGAAGGTGCACGGCCGCGCCTATGCGGCCGCGATGGCGGAGACGGCGCTGGCGCTGGCCGAGGGGCTGGCGCGGCGCGGGGTGGCGGTGCATGCGGCGGCGCGGGGCATGACGCGGTCCCACCAGTTCGCGGTGGAGGCGGCTTCGTTCGGCGGCGGGCAGGCGGCGTCGAAGCGGCTGCGCCAGGCCAATGTGCTGGCCTGCGGCATCGGGCTGCCGATCGCCGAGGTGGCGGGCGACCTGAACGGGCTGCGGCTGGGCACGCCGGAGATCGTGCGCTGGGGGATGCAGCCCAGGGACATGGACGTGCTGGCCGGGTTGATCGCCGACGTGCTGCTGGAGCGGCGGGACCCGCAATCGGTGGCCCCCGAGGTCACGGCGTTCCGGCGGCGGTTCGACCGGCTGCACTACGTGCGCTGAGCGCCCCATGCCATCGCCGCCAGGCCGGCGATGGCAACGCAGCCGCAGGCGACCAGCGCCGCAACGCCGCCCCAGCCCCACCCGTGCCACAGCGCCGCCGGCAGCACGCCGCCGCAGGCGCCGCCGGCGTAGTAGACCGTGACGTAGAGGCCGACGGCCGTCGATTTCGCCCGCGGCACGTTGGCCGCGATGAATCCCAGCGACAGCGTCTGCACCACGAACATGCCGCCCGAGAGCAGCGCCATGCCGGCGATGATCGGGACCAGGCGATCGGGCAGAGTGAGGCCGATGCCGGCGAGCGAGAAGGCGGCGGCGGCCAGCAGCGTGGCGCGGCGGCCGATGCGCAGCGTGAGCCGGGTGGAGATGGCGGTGGTGACGAGGCCGAGCAGATAGACGGTGAAGACGGCGCCGAGCGCGGCCGATGAGAGGCCGTGCGGCGGGCCGGCGAGGCGGAAGTTCAGGTAGGTGAAGCCGGCCACCATGTTGAACAGCATCAGGAAGCCGATGCCGCAGGTCATGACCAGCCGGCGGTCGGCGAGCAGGGCGCGCATGGTGGCCAGCGTCCGGCGCAGCCCGCCGGGCAGGGGGCGGAAGTTGCGTTCCGCCGGCAGCAGGCGGGCGATCAGCACGGCGCCGATGAGCGTGCAGGCGGCGACCGCGGCGAAGCCGGCGCGCCAGCCGGCGAGGTCGGTCACCACGCCGGCGACCAGCCGGCCGCCGAAGCCGCCGAGGATGCTGCCGATGCCGTAGGCGCCGGCGGCGCGGACGCCCTCGGCGCCCGGGCATTCGTCGCCCACATAGGCGATGGCGACGGTGAAGATGAAGGGCAGCAGCAGGCCCTGGAGGAAGCGCAGCACGATCAGTGCCGTGAGGTCCGGGCTGAGCGCGACGGCGAGGCTGGGCAGGGCGAGGCCGATGCAGGCGCGGACGATCAGCCGCTTGCGGCCGAGCGCGTCCGAGATGCTGCCGGCGGCCGGGGCGACGAGGGCGACGGCGAGCAGGGTGGCGGTGATGGCGAGCCCGGTGGCCAGCGGCCCGGCGCCGAAGCTGGCGCCGATCGCCGGCAGCACCGCCTGGGGGGTGTAGAGGTTGATGAAGGCGGCGAAGCCGGCGATGGCGATGGCCCAGCAGCGGCGGTCCCAGAAGGTCACCCCCGC
>JBGAIK010000226.1:0-7608 GCA_044225615.1 Acetobacteraceae bacterium
GATCGCAGGAAGCGCCGGGGCTGCACGCCCCGGCGCTTTCATACCGTACCGAGGTCCCGAATGATCGCCCGCCTTGCCCGGCGCCTGCCCTTCTTCTACGGCTGGATCGTCGTCGCCGTCGCCTTCGTCACCATGGCCGTGGCGGTGAACGCGCGCACCGCCTTCTCGCTGCTGTTCCCGCCGATGCTGGACGAATTCGGCTGGGAACGCGGGGTGACGGCCGGGGCGTTCTCGTTCGGGTTCCTGGTGGCGGCCGTGCTCGGGCCGGTGCTGGGCCGGGCGATGGACCGGCATGGGCCGGTCTGGGTGCTGGAAGGCGGGGTGCTGGCGATCGCGGCCGGGCTGTACCTGGCGACCTGGGCCGCCGCGCCGTGGCACCTGTACCTGACGCTGGGCGTGCTGGTGGGAGGCGGCTCGGTGGCGGCCGGCTATTCCGGGCAGGCGCTGTACCTGCCGGCCTGGTTCGTGCGGCGGCGGGCCCTGGCGATTTCGCTCGCCTACGCGGGGGCGGGGGCAGGGTCGATCGTGCTGATGCCGCTGGTGCAGGCGATCATCGCGGGGGCCGGCTGGCGGCAGGCCTGCCTGGTGCTGGCCGGGCTGGTGGCCGGGCTGCTGGTGCCGCTGAACCTGCTGGTGCGGCGGCGGCCGGAGACGCTGGGGCTGCTGCCGGACGGCGAGCCCGAGGGCGCGGCGGCGCGGCGGGTGCCGGTGACGGTGGTGGACGCGGCCTGGGCGGCGACCGACTGGACGATCGGCCGCGCGCTGCGCACCGCGCGGTTCTGGTGGATCGGGCTCGGGTTCTTCGGGGCGCTGTACGCGTGGTACGCGGTGCAGGTGCACCAGACCAAGTATCTGGTCGATGCCGGGTTCGCGCCGGAGGCGGCGGCCTGGGCGCTGGGGGCGATCAGCCTGGCCGGGATTCCCGGGCAGGTCGCGATGGGGGCACTGTCGGACCGGATCGGCCGCGAGCCGATCTGGCTGGTGGGCTGCGCCGGGTTCGCCCTGGCGTACGGGCTGCTGATCCTGCTGGCCTGGGTGCCGCAGGGCTGGGTGCTGTGGCTGATGGTGCTCGCCCAGGGGACGCTGGGCTACGGCATGCCCTCGGTGATGGGCCCGATCGTGGCGGAGATTTTCGACGGGCGGCAGTTCGGCGCCATTTTCGGCTCGATCACGGTCAGCTCGATCCTGGGCGGCGCGGCGGGGCCGTGGGCGACCGGGGCGCTGCATGACCTGACGGGGTCGTATCTGCCGGGCTTCCTGGTCGCCGGGGCGTTCTGCGCGGTGTCGGCGGCGGGGATCTGGATGGCGGCGCCGCGCAAGGTGCGGCGCGTCGGCATGGTGGGGTAGCCGGGCACGGAAGCGGTCAGTCGGCCGCAGCGCCGCCCTGGATGACCTGCAGGCGCGGGCGGTTGAGGATGCGGGCGATGCGGTCGTCGAGCGTGGCGATGTTGAAGGGCTTGAGCAGCAGGCGGTCCTCGTCGAGCGGGGCGCTGCCGGTCAGCTCGGCATTGCCGGTCATCAGGATGCTGCGCATCGCGGGCCAGCGCTCGGATGCCGCCTGGATCAGGGCCAGGCCGTCCATGCCTTCCATGAAGTAGTCCGTCAGCAGCAGGTCGAAGGCGGGCTCGAACTCGAGCAGGTCCAGCGCCTCCTCGCCGCTTTCGGCGGCGGTGACGTGATAGCCGCACTCGTTCAGCATGGCCTCGGCCATGTCGCGCACGCCGGCATCGTCATCGACGACCAGCAGGCGTCCGCGGCGGTTGCGGGGCAGGCGGGCGGGCTCGGGGCGGGCGTCGGGGCTGCCGGCGGAGGCGGCGAGGGTGGCGGTGGCACGGGGCAGCAGCAGCATCACGGTGGTGCCGATGCCGGGGACGCTCCTGATGCGGACGTCTCCGCCGGACTGGGCAATGATGCCGTGGACCTGCGAGAGGCCGAGGCCGGTGGCGGTGCCGCTGGGCTTGGTGGTGAAGAACGGCTCGAAGACCATGGCGGCGGTCTTCTCGTCCATGCCGACGCCGGTGTCGGTGACCGAGATGGCGACATACTCGCCGGCCGGCAGGGTGGCGCTCTCGGCGATGCTGGCGGCCTGGGTGGCGAATTTCAGCCTCCCGCCCTCGGGCATCGCGTCGCGGGCGTTGAAGGCGAGGCTGAGCAGCGCGGTCTCCAGCTGGCTGGGATCGACCATGGCGGGGAACAGGCCACGGGAGAGCTCGGTATCGATGTGGATGTTCTGGCCCAGCGAGCTCTCGAGCAGGTCGGAGAGGGCCAGCACGGTGGCGTTGAGGTCGGTCGGCACCGGGGTGAGGCGCTGGCGGCGGGAGAAGGAGAGCAGCTGGCCGGTGAGGCGGCCGCCGCGATCGGCGGCGTGCAAGGCCGTGTCCACGAGGCGGACGGCGCTGTCCTGGCCGGCGGCGAGGCGGCAGCGCAGGATGTCGAGGGCGCCGGTGACGGTGGTCAGCAGGTTGTTGAACTCGTGGGCGATGCCGCCGGCGAGCTGGCCGACGGCCTGCAGCTTCTGGGCCTGGCGCAACGCCGCCTCGGCGCGGCCGCGATCGGCGATCTCGGCGATCAGGCGGCGGTTGCTTTCGGTGAGCTCGCGGGTGCGGCTGTCGACGCGCTGCTCGAGCTCGTTGTTGAGCGCGCGCAGCTGGGCGCGCTGGCGGCCGAGCGCCTCGGCCATGGCGTTGAAGGTCTGGGCGATGCGGGCGAACTCGGCACCCGAGGTGGCGGCGATGTCGATGCGCGCGTCGAGATTGCCGGCCGACCAGTTGCGGGCCGCGCCCAGCAGGGCGTCGGCGGGACGGCGCAGGAAATGCTCGCCGACGATGAGGCCGAAGCCGAGCGACATCAGGGCGCCGCCGATGACGAGCAGGGCGCCGATCAGGGTCGCCTCGTCCGTGCCGTCGGCGCGGCGGGGGCCAAGCTCGGACCAGGCGAAGACGGCGAGCGCCGGCAGGGCGGCGACCGCGACCAGCATGAGCATGCGCGTCCGCAGGCTGAGCCGGGCGATCCAGGGTGCGACGTCGGGCAGGTACGACCGTGCGGTGACGAAGGTCTGTTGTGCTGGCATTGCTTCGGCCCGATTGTGCCCCTGCAGGGTCGGCGCAGGTGAAGGCTGGGTAGCCCTTGGCCTGTTAAGCGATCCGCAAGATTTTCGCTCCGTTCACGTCAGGTTTTGTGAGGAAGGGTGGGGAATGGACAGCGCGGCGAACGTGCGCGAAGTGGTGGCCTTCAATACCGCCAAGGCGTCGGAGAACCGCATTCACGACGACACGGTGGCCCGCGCTTTCGGGTTCACCGGCGGGCTGGTGCCGGGTGTCGACGTGTATGCCTACATGGCCCATGCGGCGGTGGCGCGCTGGGGCAGGGACTGGCTGGAACGCGGGACGGCGCATTGCCGCTTTGGCAAGCCGGTCTATGACGGGGCGGTGGCGCGCGTGACAGCCACTGACAATGCTGGCGCGATCGTGATCGCGGTCGAGAGCGGCGGCGTCTCCTGCGCCACCGGCGGCGCCGCCCTGCCAGCCGCCGAGCCGCCGCCGGCGGTGACCGCCTGGCCCGAGCCGCCGCCTCCGCCCGCCGAGCGTCCGCCGGCCAGCGCCGAGTCGCTCGCCGTCGGCCGCGCCCTCGGCATCCGCCCGCTCGACGCGACACCCGCCTTCGCCGCGCAGTACTGCGCCGACGTGCGCGAGGACGACCCGCGCTATGCGCGGGACGGGCTGGTGCATCCGGGCCTGCTGCTGCGCACCTGCAACTGGGCGCTGACCCAGAATGTCGTGCTGGGCCCGTGGATCCATGTCGGCAGCACGGTGCGCAACTTCGCCGCCGCCCGGGTCGGCGCCGCGCTCACCGTGCGCGCGGTCGTCACCGGCAATTACGAGCACAAGGGTCACCTGTTCGTGGAACTCGATGCCGGCGTGCTGTCGGGCGGCGTGCTGGCGGCCCGGGTGGCGCACACCGCCATCTACCGGCCGCGCCAGGTGGCCTGAGAGCCTGTTTGAGAATTTCGCTCTGACGAGTCAGAGGCGGCCCCTTGGCCGCCGCCCGGCGGTGATTTGCGAGCACCGGAGCACAGCAAATCGCCGTCGGATGGCCGTCAGAGTAGAATTGTCAAACAGGCTCTGAGGCGCGGGCTGGTCCTGCCCGGGCCCGCGGAATCGCCGCGCCGGGACAGGCGGCTTTCCATCCGCCCGGCGATGTGGCGAACTGGCGCAAACGCGCCGTGAGGAAATCGCCATGTCCGTTGTCGCCGTGGAGGACCAGGGGCCGGTCCGCATCATCCGGATCAACCGGCCCGACCGGATGAACGCGATCAGCAAGGCGGTGGCCGAGGAGCTGCAGGCCGCGTTCATCGCATTCGACGCCTCCGACCAGCGCGTGGCGGTCATGTCCGCCGCCGGCGAGAAGGCGTTCTCCTCCGGCGCCGACATCACCGACCTGCCCGAGCTGTGGCGGGCCATTCCGACGGTGGGATTCAAGACGCTGAAGCCGGTGATCGCCGCGACCTCGGGCTGGTGCGTCGGCGGCGCGATCGTGATGGTGATGATGTGCGACCTGCTGGTGAGCGCGGAGAGCACGACCTTCTACTACCCGGAGGCAAAGCTCGGCATCACCGCCGGGATGATCTCCTCGCTGGTGACGCGGATGCCGCATCACCTGGCGATGGAGATCATGCTGCTCGCCACCAAGGTCTCGGCGCAGCGCGGCTACGATGTCGGGTTCGTCAACAAGGTGGTGCCGAACGGCGCGCACGAGACGGCGGCCGTGGCCATGGGCCAGGAGCTGGCGCAGATGGCGCCGCTGGTGGTGCAGGCGCTGAAGCGGATGGTGGTCGAGGACATCATGCCGCGCGGGCCGGTGGAGCGGATGGTGGCCACGCAAGTGCCGCTGGCGGCGGTGCGGGCCAGCGAGGACCTGAAGGAAGGCGTGGCCGCGTTCAAGGAGAAGCGCGCGCCCGCTTTCAAGGGGCGCTGACCGTGGGCAAGGTCTTTTCCAGTTTCGCCGAGGCCGTGGCCGGGATCGAGGACGGATCGACGATCGGGTTCGGGGGCTTCGCCATGCCGGGCGTGCCGTTCAACCTGATGCGGGCGCTGACCGAGCGGGGGGCGAAGGGGCTCACCTGCGTCGCCAACACCACGGGCGGCGCGCAGAAGCCGCGCATGCCGGATATCGGGGCGATGGTGGAGCGGGGCATGGTGCGCAAGGTGGTGTGCGCCTTCACCGCCGGGACGCGGGCGTCGGACGAGCTGCCGTTCACGAAATACTACGAGGCCGGCGAGGTGGAGGCCGAGCTGGTGCCGCAGGGGACGCTGGCGGAGCGGATGCGGGCGGCGGGCGCGGGCATTCCCGCCTTCTACACGCCGACCGCGGTGGGCACGGAACTCGCCGAGGGGCGCGAGACGCGGGAGTTCAACGGCCGGACCTACCTGCTGGAGCACGCGCTGCCGCTCGACTACGCGTTCATCCGCGCGCATCGGGCGGATGCGTTCGGCAACCTCCGCTTCCGCCGCTCGCAACGCAACTTCAATCCGGTGATGGCCATGGCGGCCCGCGTGGTGATCGCCGAGGTGGAGAACCCGATCGAGCCGGCGGGATCGATCGACCCGGACGACGTGCACCTGTCGGGCATCTTCGTGCACCGCATGGTGGTGATCCCGCCCGATCCGGAAGGCATATGGCCGAGAAAGCGGGAGCCGCGCGGATGAGCGAAACCAAGGGCCTGACCCGCCAGCAGATGGCGGACCGCATCGCCCGCGCCTTCGAGGACGGGTGGATCGTCAACCTCGGCGTCGGCATCCCCACCATGTGCTCCAACACGCCGATCACGGCCGACATCATCTACCATTCCGAGAACGGCGTGATCGGCTACGGCCCGATGGCCGCCGAGGGTGCCGAGGACATGCACCTGGTGAATGCCGGCGGCCAGCACGTGACGCTGAAGCCCGAGGCGGCGGTGGTGCACCATGCGGACAGCTTCGCCATCATCCGCTGAAGCCCGGAGCGGCGGTGGTGCACCACGCCGACGCTTCGGCGCATCGACGTGACGGTGATGGGCGCCTACGAGGTGGCGTGCAACGGCGACTTCGCCAACTGGAAGGTGGCCGGCGCCAAGGGCGGCGGCATCGGCGGCGCGATGGATCTGGCGGCGTGCGCGAAGCGGGTGTTCATCATCCTGGAGCACACCACGCGATCGGGCGGCAGGCGGCTGGTGGAGCGCTGCGCGCTGCCGGTGACGGCACGCGGGGTTGTGAAGCTGGTGGCGACCAATTACGGGCTGTTCGAGCCGGCCGGCGATGGCTTCCGGCTGCTGGAGATCGCGCCGGGGGTGAGCGTTGACGAGGTGCGGGCCACGACCGGCGGCACGCTGCAGGTGGCGGGCGGCTTGAAGACCATCCAGGTATGAAGGAGGACGGGACATGAACGATTCAGCCGCGCTGGGCGGCACGGCCGCCGGCGTCTCCTGGCCGGACGAGCTGTACGAGCTGCTGCGCAAGGCCGACGTGACCCAGTTCGCCTACGTGCCCGATGCCGGGCACCGGGTATTGATCGACCGCTCGCTGGCCGACCCGGACGTGCACTCGGTGGCGCTGACCACCGAGGAGGAAGGCGTGGCCCTGCTCTGCGGCGCCGATCTCGGCGGCGCGCGCGGCGTGCTGCTGATGCAGTCCTCCGGTGCCGGCAACTGCATCAACATGCTGTCGCTGAGCAATGGCGGCCGGTTCCCGCTATTGACGCTGATCTCGATGCGCGGGGATTTCGGCGAGGGCAACCCCTGGCAGTTCCCGATGGGCCAGGCGGTGCAGAAGGTGCTGGAGGCGATGGGCGTGGTGGTGCTGCGCTGCGACGCGCCGGCCGACGTGATCCCGACCGTCTCGGCGGCGCTGACCATGGCATTCCAGTCCGGCGAGCAGGTCGCGGTCCTGCTCGGCCAGCGCCTGATCGGCGCCAAGAAGTTCGCATAGGAGGGGCAGATGGCACGGCCGAAGAAGCTGCAGGTCAATCCCCTGCCCGACGCGGTGCTGGACCGCCAGCAGGTTATCCCGCTGCTGATCGAGAAGCCGCAGGACTTCCTCGTGGTCGCAGGGCTGGCAGGCTCGGCGCAGGAGCTGACGGCGATCACCAATGACGGCCCCAACGTCTATGCGCTGGCCGGCGCGATGGGGGCGGCGGTGACGATGGCGCTCGGCCTCGCCCTGGCCCAGCCCAAGCGCCGCGTGCTGTGCGTGACCGGCGACGGCGAGCTGCTGATGAACCTCGGCGGGCTTGCCACCGCGGCGCTGATGAACCCACCGAACCTGACCATCATCTGCGTGGACAACGGCCATTACGGCGAGACCGGCAACCAGGACAGCCATACCGGGCTGGGGGTGAACCTGGCACGGATCGCCGAGGGCTCCGGCATTCCGGCGGTCTACACGATCAACACGATGGAGGAGCTGCCGGAAGGCCGGCGGCTGGTGCGCGACGGCGGCGGGCTGGCCTTCATCCTGCTGCGCGTGAAGGAGGGCAAGCCGCTCAACACCGGCCGCCTGATGCAGCCGGCGGTGGGGCGCACGCGGTTCCGCCAGGCGCTGCTGGGGACGGTGTAGGCGGGCACCTCCGACGGCC
>JBGAIK010000227.1:0-7625 GCA_044225615.1 Acetobacteraceae bacterium
GAGGCCGGCGTCAGCGTGGATGCGTATACCGCCGGGCCGGGCATGGATTTGGCGTCCAGCGGGCAGACCACGATGCGCAGCGGCTTGCCGGCCTCGACCTCCTTGCCGCCATAGGGCGGGAACCGGCCCTGCCGGCGGAGAAAGAACGCATACAGCAGGTTCTCCGGAATCATGCCCGCCCGATCGATGTTGAACACCGTCGGCACCTTGGTGTCGTCGCCGCCCTGGTCCGGCGCGCCCATCTGCACCCGAAACGCCTGCCCCGGGTGATCGCTGACCAGCAGCAGCGAGATCCAGGCCCGGTTCTCGGGCGGCTTCGCCGCGACCGTCTCGGGCGTCTTGCGCTCGCGCATGCCGAGCTGGATCATCAGCGCGTTCACCCCGGCGCTGCCGCCGGCGAGGATCGCGGCGGTGAGCGCAAAGCCGAGCGCGTCGGTCGATCCCTTCGTGTCCTTCTGAGTGACCACCGCCATCAGCCGCGTGACCGCGTCGTAGCCGAAGGCGATCACGAAGATCAGCGCGACGGCGAAGGCGACCAGCGGGCGCACCGAGCGGGCGTTGAACGTCTCCACGAACGGGCGCCAGTTGAACAGCAGGGCGAGGGCCGATTCCAGCAGCACCGCGATCAGGAACAGGGTGCCGATGGTCGTCGCCGCCGCACTCAAAGCCTCGGTGGACAGGCCCTCCACCTTGGCGGCGTTGGCTGCCTCGGCCAGGGCAAGTGTCGGCACCATGGCCAGGACGGCGGAGGGTACGAGAATGGTACGCATCGAAATCATGACGGATCTCCCTCGAAGCTGACCGTGACATCGAAATGGGTGGTCTCTTCCGCATCGAGCCGGATGCCGGGAACGGCGCGGAAGTCAGCACCCTTGTCGCTGCGCAGCACCCCGCCTGAGGCCAGCTCCTTCAGCCGCTTGAGAAGACTTGGCCAGGGCAGCGTGCCCCAGCCCACGCTGTCCGCCATCTCGGCGCTGGTCGGCACCAGCGCGAGCCGCAGCCGCGTCATCGTCTCCAGCCCGCCCTCCATCAGCGTCGCGTTGTGGCTGGCATGGTGGCCCACCTTGTAGACGATGGTGCGGGCCACCAGGTCGGCGCCGGTCACCCGCCGTCCGTGATAGTCGGGCCATTCCACCGCCGGCCAGGACTGCCAGTTGCCGACCTGCGCGTCGGCGGCCAGCAGCACCACCGGGTTGTCGCGCGCCGCCTTCGGGCCGAGCTCGAGCGCCAGCACCAGCGAGGTGTTGTTGGTGATGCGGTCCAGCTTCAGCGCCAGCGTCTCCGCCCCGTCGAGCCAGCTGGCGCCGATGCGCCGCCAGTCCTGCATCCGCTCCTCCTGGTCCTCGTCGTCGTCCGTCCCCTCCTTCGGCGCCCTGATGGCGGTGTCGGCCCAGTAGTGCTGGCGGAAGAATTCCATCCCGCGGGTGCCCTCCAGGTCGAGCTGGTAGCGGCGGTCGAAGGGCGGATCGTCGTCGGCGGCCAGCGCGGCCGAGAGGTTGGCTTCGGCGGCGGCCGCGGCGGCGAGCGGATAGGCCTCGCCCGGCGCGGTCGGGTCGGCGTGGCGCAGCCGGTCGCGGTCGCGCGGCGGGCCGAGCACGAAGATGCGCCAGTCGTCGCTGACCGCATCGAACGGCGGTTCGCCCGGCGCATGGTAGCTGATGCCGGCGGGCGAGGCCGCGAGCGCCTTGAGCGCCGCGGCCGCCTCCCGCGCCCGCGGGCCGACGCCGGGCGAATCGCCGAAGAAGCCGACCAGCCCGCTCCAGTCGCGCGCCGTCCCGCCGCCGGGGTGCATGTGCAGATGGCGGGCCGCGCCCCACAGCGCGGTGACCGCCTTGTCGCGCTGGTTCAGCAGGCCGCGCGCCACCGGGTCGTCCATGTTCTCGGTCCAGGCGCACCAGATCGCGGCGGCGCAGCCGGGCACGAAGATGTCCTTGCCGTGCAGGAAGCCCGAAAGATGGTCCCAGTGCTCGTGGGTGCCGACGATGAGGTCGAGCGCGTTGCCCGTCACCTTCATCACGTCGCTCGCCGCTTTGCGCACGCGCTCACGGCCGCCCTTCTCGGAGGTGTGGATGCCGCAATCGACCAGCATGCGGAAGTCGCCTCCGTCGCGCTTCGGCAGGGTCAGCAGGAAGCAGTCGCCGACGCCGAGCCGGTACATCCGGATGCGCAGCGCCTGGGTCGGGGAACGGGGCATGGCCGGGCTCCTTCTCAATGATCGGCGTGCATGATGGCGAAGGGCTCTTCCCCGCGCCGGCGGTCGTAATAGTTGGCATAGGCGGAGCCGCCACACTCGGCGAGATGCAGGGCGAGCTGGCCCTTCGCCCGTTCCGGGTGCCCCAGCCGCTTGCGGATCACGTAGCGGACGCGGCCTTCCGCGCGGTCCCAGATGACGGTGCAGCCGCCGCGGATGACCGGCCCGTCCTCGCCCGCCTGCCAGCCCTGGGTCACCTCGACGACGACGACCGAGACCACCTGCCCGTCCGGCCCGACGCGCCGCGCGGGCCGCACCGAATGGATCTCGATGCCGCGGGTGTGCCCCGCCATGTCGCCGATCGGCCATTGCCGCCTGGGCGGCAGCAGGCCCAGCGAGTCGAGCAGCGCGTCACGGCGCGGCCGTGGCAGGCCCATCAGCTCGCGCTGCAGCCAGGCCGCGTCCCGGCGTGAATCCTGCCACGCCAGATAGCGGTCGCCCCGCAGCTTCCAGCCCTGCGCCAGGCTGCGCAGCGCGCCATGGAACTCGCCCAGGTCCATGCCCGGCTCGGGGCCGGCCCACAGCATCGAGGCCGGCGACCAGGTCTGCACGCCCTCGGGCATGATGCCGCGGCGGCGGAACCCGTCGACCAGCGCGATCCGGTAGCCGCGCGGGTCGTCGGGCACCAGGTCGGTGTCGGCGGTGATCAGCGCGCGGAGATATTCGCCGAGGGTGAGGTCCACCGGCGGGCAGTAGTCGAGGGCGCGGATGCAGATGTTGAGGAAATGGCCGGCCAGCTTCGCCGCCTCCTCGGCCAGGCGGCGGGCCAGGTCGTGGGGGATGTCGCCCTGTTGCAACACGCCGGTGCCCCCGCTGGCGAGGCGGAACAGGTCGGCGGTGCGGTCGTCATAGACCTGGGACCAGGCGTCGAACACGGCGGCGACCAGCACCTCGCCCAGCGCGTGCGGCTCGTGCGCATTGCGATAGTCGTCGGGGCTCGGCGGCGTGCCGATCGCCGAACGCAGGGCGCGCTGGCCGCCGACGGCCATCCCGAACTGGCGCGCCATCTCGGCCATCAGCTCGCCCATGCGCAGCCGGCCGCGGGCGCGGCGCACGTCGGCCAGCAGCGCGTCGGGCATGGTGAAATGCTGGAACAGCGCGACGAGGTCGGCGAAGGCCTCGTGGAAGGCCGGCATGTCGCGGTTGGTCGGCTCGCTCCAGCGCGGGTGCAGCCCGTCGAGCAGCGCGTGCGTGGTCTCGTGGGCGACGATGTCGTGCGACAGGCAGGTGAACACCATCCCGCCGGGCATCACCTCCACCGTGCCGGGTGCGATGGCGCGGAAATACCCGAACAGCAGCGCGCGGCGGGCCGGGCTGTAATAGGCGTTGGCCTCGCGCAGGGCATGCGGATAGATGCGCAGCCGGCGCACGAAGCTGCGCTTCGTCTCGCGGCCCTCGCCTGTGATCCGCTCCGGCCAGAGCGGATCGCGGCCGAGCGCGTCGCGGAAATGGCCGATCGTCTTCATCGCCACCGCGTAGGTCATCTGCTGGTGGAACTGCGGGTTGCCCTCGCTCGGCTCCAGCCCGTCGGTGGCGAGGATCTCGGGCCGGTTGAGGTCGACCGGCGCATAGGCGCGATGGCTGGAGGGATCGACGTCGACGACCTCGACATACTCCCCGACCGGGCCCGGCTTCAGCTCCGTCTCCCAGTCGGTGCGGATGGTGGCGGTGGCGATCTGGCGCGTCTCGAGCCTTCCGGCATGGCTGGGATCGAAGGTGAAGACCCGCAGGCGGCGGCCGGGCGGGGACGGCACCGGTGGCGACGCCGCCTCCGGCAGGTCCGGCCTGTGCGGCCGGCGTGCCCGGTCGGGCTGCGGCGGCGCGCCGCGCGGCGGCACGCTGGCCGGCGGGGCGTCGGCCAGCACGGCGCGCAGCCGCGCCTTCAGCGCCCGCGAGCAGCCCTTCGCGTCGGCCAGCGCGGTCAGCACCTGGCTCCAGGCGCGGTCGGCCAGGCGCAGGTCGCCCGGGTCGCGCCCGTCCAGCGCCTTCAGCACGCCATCGTCGGCCTGCGACAGCTGCAGCGCCTCCAGCTCCAGCATCCGCTGCGCCGGGCTGGGGGCCATGCCGATGCCGGACAGCAGGCGCAGCAGGCCGAAGCCGGCGCTGTCCGGCGCCTCCGGCCGCAGCGTGGCGGCATCCGCGGCGGCGAGCTCCAGCGCCCTGTCGGCCCGCAGCACGCCGCGGCCGAGCCGGCTGTCCGGCGGCCGGTCGCCGCCGTTGCTCGATGCGAACAGGGCCCGGCGCACCGCCTCGACACGCTGCCAGCCCTGCAGCGTCGGGCGTTGCCGCTCCAGCCACAGCGCGGCGGCCGCGGCGATCTGCGGCGTGGCCGCCGAGGTGCCGCCGCCGTCCTGGTCGACCACGTCGCGCGTGCCGCGCCGCGCCCAGGGCACGTTCGGGGTGAAGGCCGCCATGGCCGTGCGCATCTTGCCGTCCGGCCCGTAGCAGCCGGCCATCCTGGTCTTGCCGAGGTCGGCATAGGGGCTGCCGTCCGCCATCACGCCGCAGGCCGCCAGTACCCGGTCGAAGCGCGCCGGGTAGACCACGCTGCGCACCGGCAGGTTGCCGAAATTGTTGCCGGCCGCGGTGACCATCACCACGCCGGCCTCGTACAGCGCGTTGACCGCATCGGCCCAGGCGGCGGAGGCGAGGCCGCCCATGCTCATGCTGAGCACGTCGCAGCGCGTCGCCGGGTCCTGCGCCAGCGCGTGCACGTAGTCGAGCGCCGCGGCGATGGCACTGTTGCGGAACAATACCACCGTGTCGGCGACGCGCAGCGGCACCACCTCGAAGCCGGCGGCGCCGCCATACGGGTCGCCCGCGAGCAGCGCGATGGTCGCGGTGCCATGGCCCAGGTTCATGCTGACCAGCCCCTCGGGCCGGTCGGTCGCGTCATGCCCGGGAGCGCCGCCGCCAGCGAGCTCGATGAAGCTGCGCGCGAGATCGGTGCGCAGCCGGGCGGGGACGGTGACGTGGCCGGGATCGTAGCCGGTGTCGAGATGGGCGATGCGCACGCGCGGGCGGCCGCCGTTGACCGCCCGTCGCGCCGCCTCCAGGCCCGAGAAATCCTCACCGCGGAACCAGCCGTCGGTCGGCCCCTTGGGGTATCTGGCCGACTGCGGCAGGGCCGCGTCACGCCCGGCGCCGTCCGGCAGCCAGGTCTGCTCCAGGTCCGGCTCGGCGAACTCCGCCGCCCCGCTCTCGAAGCCGAGACCCTGTGCGGCCAGGGCGTGGCACTGGTCCCAGGCGTTGCCGGCCGGGTCGATCGGCTCGCTGATGTGCCAGGCGGCGCCGGCGGCGGCGCCGAGCCCCTCGCCGCGCGACGCATCGATGCTGGGCATCAGCGGCCGCAGCGCGACCGGTGCCGCGCTGCCGGCGAGGGCGAAGCGGCGGGCCTGGGGATGGGCCTTGACGAGCAGGCGCATGGCGTTCCTCCGGGGGGGGTCAGGTCGGCGGCGGGGCGCGGTGCAGTTCGAGGTAGAGCAGCTCGGGGCTGCGCCGGGCGTAGACGCGGCACTGGGCAAGCTCGGCGGGGTCGATGGCGTCGGCCAGCGCGCGCATCGCGGCCGCGTCGCGGCGCACGGCGAACCAGTCGGCGCAGGCTTCCAGATAGGCGGCGTCACTGGCATCGGGCACGAACGCGGCGAGGACCAGCCGCCCGCCGGGCGCGAGCTGGGCGAACAGCGCGGCGGCCAGCAGGCTGGCCTGGCGCTGGTCCAGTCCGTCGCAGAGATCGGCGGCGTAGACCAGGTCGAAGCGGCCGAGCGGCGGGCCGGGCGCGAGCAGCGCGCGCAGGCCGCGGCGCTGGGTCTCCACGCGGTGGATGGCATGCTCCTGCGCGACCGTGTCGAGCGCCTCGGCATCGGCGTCGGCGGCCACCAGGCGGCCGATCCGGTGGCGGCGCACGGCCATGGAGACCAGCGCCTCGCGCAGATGGCCGCAGCCGGCGGCGAGGATGGCGGGCATCGGGTGCAGCTCCGCCACATGGTCGATCAGCCCGGCGAACACGTCGCGGCGCTCGCGCATCGCGGTGGCGGCCGGGGCGGCATGGTCGCGGGCGAGCATGGCGAGCCCGAGCGGCGTGGCCCCCTGCGCCGCCTCGGCGGCGGCGCCGTAGAGCGCGAGATCGACCAGCGGGGCATCGGCGGCGCGGCCGCGGGGCTTGATGAAGGCGCGGTGCAGCAGCGGGTTCTCGTGCAGCAGGCCCATCAGCGGATGGGCACGCAGGCGGCCGATCGCCGCCTGCCAGCCGGGCGCATCGAGCGTGGCGCGGAGCCAGGACAGGCTGTCGCCGAGCACGTCGAGCGCGAGGGCGACATCCCCGCCATGCAGCAGCCGGTCGCGGGTGATGCCGAGCAGGCTGTCCAGGTCGCCCTGCCATGGCACGTACAGGGGGCGCAGGGCGGCGGGAACGGCGGCTTCGGTGGCGGTCATGGTCTGGCTCCGCGCGGGCTTCGTCCGGGGTCATCCGTCCTTCAGGGTCACCTCGACCGTGTGCTTGCCATCGGTCTGCGGCGTGACCACGATCCTGGTGAAGTTGGCATCGAAGATGGCGCGCTCGACCGCCTCGGCGGCGGCATCGGCATCGAGGTTCTTCGTGGTTTCCTTGGTGGCCATGGCTGGGTTCTCCCGTCCGGTTGCGGCGTGGCTGGTTGCGGCGGCGTTCAGGCGGTGACCTTGCAGGCGTCGATCGCCGGCAGGTCGGCCTTGAACTTCTTCATCATCAGCAGGCGGATCGGCCGGTTGGCCTTGACGGTGATCAGGGCGTTGGTGCCGGGAATGCGCTCCAGCTTCGCCTTGCTCGCCTCCTCGTTGGCCGCCTTCATCAGCGCGACCTGCCGCTTGGTCCGCTCGGCGCCGCTGACCGCGCCGACATACGCATCGAGGCAGGCGGACGTGTCGCTGTCGGGCTCGCTGGTCGTCTCGACATTGATGTCGGTCGCCGCCTGCGCCTTGGCCGCGATGGCGGTGCGGATCGCCAGGTTGACGTTGGGATCGCGCGCGACCGCGTAGGCCGGCGCACCGACCGCGAAGACGCTTCCGAGCTGGAAGGCACCGCCGGAGAGGGTCGTGGCGGTGGACCCTTCGAGATTGGCACCGGCGCGCGAGATGGCGATGAAGTTCGGGCTGTTCACCTGGTAGCCCCGCCCGTTCGCGCAGCCGTTGGGCTGGCCCAGCAGCGGGGCGAGTGCCACTTCCTGCCGCCGGTAGCCGAGATTGACGTCGGGAAAGGCGAGGCCGGAGGCGGCCGTGGCCGGCAGGGCGACACGCAGGCCGATCGAGGTGTTCGTCGCGAAGACCAGAGGCCGGGACACGTTGCCTTCCGGCAGTCGCTTGCCATCATAGCCGACCGGGGTGCCGCTGATGCAGGCCG
>JBGAIK010000228.1:0-7585 GCA_044225615.1 Acetobacteraceae bacterium
CCTGCCCGTCCAGCCGGATCGAACCCTGCACCGGCCGGTGCAGGCCGGCGATCGCGCGCAGCGTGGTGGACTTGCCGGCGCCGTTGGCCCCCAGCACCGTCACCAGCCGCCCGGCGCCGACCTCGAGGCCGATGCCGGCGACGGCGCGGATGGCGCCGTAGCTAGCGGAGAGCGCGGATACGCTCAGCATCTTCGCTCCGTCCGAAATAGGCGGCCTGCACCTCGGGATGCGCCATGCATTCCGCCGGCGTGCCGTGCACCAGGGCGCGGCCGAAATTCATCACCGTCACCCGATCGCAGAATTCCAGGACCAGGCGGACATTGTGCTCCACCATCAGGATCGTCATGCCGCCGTCGCGCAATTCATGCACCAGGCGGCCGATGCCGTCCGATTCCTGGGCGTTCATGCCCGCCGTCGGCTCGTCCAGCAGCAGCAGGCGCGGACCGGTGCCGAGCGCGCGCGCGATCTCGATGCGGCGTTGCTCGCCGTAGGACAGGGCCTCGGCAAGCTCCCCTGCCCTCTCCGCCATGCCGACGCGTTCCAGCAGTTCCATCGCATGCGCCGCCACCTTGCGCCGCGCCGCAGCGGCCGCCGGCAGGCCGAGAAAGGAGGCCAGCAGCGACGCCTCCCGCCGCAGGAAGCAGCCGGCCATCACCTGCTCCAGCACCGTCATGCCGCTGAACAGCCGCACGTTCTGGTAGGTGCGCGCGATGCCCCTGGCGGCGATGCGGTGCGCCGGCAGCCCCTGGATGGCCGCGCCGCCGAAGCGCACGGCGCCCTGGTCGGCCGGCAGCAGCCCGGTCAGCAGGTTGATCACCGTGGTCTTGCCGGCGCCGTTGGGCCCCATCAGGCCGGCCACGCAGCCCTGCGGCACCGACAGCGACAGGTCAGCGACCGCCGCCAGCCCGCCGAAGGACTTGCCGAGCCCCTCCGTCTCCAGCAGCGCGCTCACGGCTTCGCCCGCCGCAGCCGCCAGGCGCGCGGGTCGATGAGGCCACGCGGCAGGAAGATCATGAGGAGGAGCACAGCGACGCCGTTCAGCACCTTCTCGAACTCGGGCAGCACCGCCTGCGCCACGACCGGCAACGCGGTGAACACCACCGCGCCGAGGATCGCGCCGGCCCAATGATACGATCCGCCCAGCACCACCGCGGCGATCATGGTGAAGGCGATGTTGATGAAATAGGTGTCGGGCGAGAGGAATTGCAGCATCAGCGCCAGCGCCATGCCGCCCAGCCCGCCGGTCGCGCCCGAGACGACGAAGGCGATGGTCTGGACGCGGCGCGGCGGGATGCCGAGCGAGGCGGCCACCGCCGGGTCCTCGCGCACCGCCCTTGCGGCGATGCCGTACCAGGAGTTGCTCAGCCGCCAGAACACGACGGCAACCAGCCCCAGCAGCACCACGAGGGCCGCGAACGGGAAGAACAGCGGCACCGACAGGCCGTAGACCCCGCCGGTGACCGGCGTCGCGTTCAGCGCCACCACCCGCGTGATCAGCACCAGCGCAAGGCTCGCCAGCGCCATCCAGTGGCTGTCCAGCCGCAGGAAGATCAGCGCCACCAGATAGGCCAGCACCGATCCGATCAGCGCCGCCGCGAGCAGCGCCAGCCCCGTCGGCAAGCCGGCCTGCAGGGCGAGCTGGGTGCCCAGGAAGCCGCCGGCCGCCGCGTAGGTGACGGTGGCAAAGCTCAGGATGCCCGCCGACAGCACCGCATAGGTGGACAGCGCGAACAGCGCATTCACCATGGCGAAGCCGAGCGTGCTGCGATACGCGGCCCAGATGTCCTGCAACCACTCGCTCATGCGCGGGTGAATGCCACGCCGCCGAACAAGCCCCGCGGCCGCAACAGCAGGAATCCCAGCAGCAGGGCGTAGGTGATGCCATCGCGCAGGCTGGTGGAGATGTATTGCGCCGCCATCACTTCGAGGATGCCGAGCGCGACGCCAGCGACGGCGGCGCCGCGCACGTCGTCGTAGCCGCCGACCACGACCGCGGCGAAGCCCTTCAGCATCAGCCCCTCGCCCAGCGTGTAGGAGACGTTCTGGGTCGCGACCGCGCCGAGCACGCCGGCGAGGCCGGAGGTGGCGCCGGCCAGCAGCGCGGTGGCCATGACCACCCGGCGCGGGTTGACGCCGGAGAGCGAGGCTGCCGCCTCGTTCCAGCCCACCGCGCGCATCGCCGCGCCGAAGCGGCTGTGGCGGATCAGCCAGTGCATGAAGATGGTGACCATGATCAGCGCCAGGATGCTGATGCCCTGCATGGTGGCGAACTGGACCTCGCCGATGCGGATCATGCCGGAGGGGTAGGCGGGCAGCGGGAAGCTCAGGCTGGTATGGCCGGTGGCGCTGTCGGCCAGGCTGTCGAGCACGATCCAGCAGGCGATGGAGGTGATCAGCGCGCCGAGCAGCCCGGCCTTGCGCGCCCTGAGCGGCTGGAAGCCGATCTGGTCCACCGCCAGCGCCAGCACCGCGCCGGCGGCCACGCCGAGGACGAGGGCGAGGGGAAACGGCATGCCCGCCATGTCCACCGCCCAGTAGGCGGCGATTGCCGCCCATGACGCGTAGGTGCCATGGGCGGCGTTCAGGATGCCCAGCGTCGCGAAGACCAGGCCGAAGCCGATCGCGAACAGGGCGTAGAGCGCGCCGAGCGCGCAGCCGTTGATGAGCTGCTCGATGAAGAGCGACATCAGGGCTGGCTCCGGCCGGTCACTTGGTCCAGGGCACGATCTTGCCGTCGGGCGACCAGGCGACGATCAGCGTCTCGTTGGTCTCGATCTGCCCGTCCCTGATCGGCTCGCCGCCATAGACGTTGTGCTCGACCTCCTTCTGGGCGGCCAGCGCGGCGGCCAGCGCCTCGCGCGTCGGCTTGCCGCCCGCGGCCTTCAGCCCCTGGGCGATGAACCAGATCGCCTGGTAGCCCTGGGCCGAGTAGATGTCGGGCGAGGCGCTGAACTTCTTGACGTAGTCGGCGACGAACTTCTTCGCGGTGTCGGTCTTGGCGAGGTCGGGCGAGAAGCTGATCGGGAAGGGGATGCCGGCCACGACGGCGCCGAGCTTCTTGAACACCGAGTCGGGCGAGAGCACGTCGTTGCCCACGATCATGCCGGTGTAGCCGCGCTGGCGCAGCGCGGCGACGATGCCGACCGCCGGCGCCTGGGTGGTGTAGAGCAGGATTGCGTCCGGCTTCAGGCCCATGGCCTGGGTGGCGGCGGCGGTGAAGTCGGTGTCGGCGGTCAGCACGTTCACGGTGCCGGCGGTCTTGACGCCCATCTCCTCCAGCGCCTTCTGGCTGGCGGCCATGCGGCCCTTGAAGGCGTCGTTGTCGGCGGCGAGGAAGTAGACGACGTTCTTGGGCTGGGTGGCCTTGGCGACGGCCACGGCGGTCGCCACGTCCTTCGGCCCGGGCAGCACCGTCATGCTGTAGACCAGCGGCGGCTTGGGCAGGCCGGCCAGGGTGGCACCGTGGATGACCAGCGGGATGCCGGCGTTCATGGTGATCGGCTTCACCGAGTTGGCCACCGGCGAGAGGATGCAGCAGGTGATGGCGATGACCGAGCGGTCGGCGATGAACTGGTTGGCGTTCTGGATCGACCGCGCCGCGTCGCTGCCGGCATCCTTGTCGGTGACCGCGATCTTCGCGCCCGCGCCCATGTAGCCGGCGGCGTTGATCTCCTCGGCGGCGAGCTGCGCGCCCTTGAGGAACGAGTTGCCGGCGAACGCGATGGGGCCGGTGACCTCGCTGATGAAGCCGACCTTGTACTCGCCCGATTCGAGCGGCGCCGCCATGGCGGTGCCGCCCAGCAGCGCGGCGGCCAGCGCCGCGCCCAGAATCCGTTTCATGCAGTCCCTCCCTGTCAGTATTCTTATTCGGCCGCGTGCTTGGCGAAGTCCGGCGCCTCGGGCAGCAGCCGCATCTGGATGTCTTCGATCTTCGAGAAGTCGAGCAGTTCGGCGAAGGCCTTGTGGTCCATCAGCGGCATCGGCAGGCCCTGGGTGGTGCGGCTCGCGCGCAGTGCCTTGAGGTTGGTGATCATCGCCTGCGCCACCGTCATCAGCGCGGTGAGCGGGAAGAAGGCGATGCCGGCGATCTCCTCCAGGTCCTTCGGCGACAGGTCCTTCTCCAGCCAGCCGAGCACCTGCAGGGAAACCGGCTTGCCCGCCGCCGCGCCGAAGCGCTTCAGCATCGCCGCGTCCTTCATCGTCTTGGAGATCGGCTGCACCATGTCGGCGCCGGCGGCGACATAGGCGCGGGCGCGCTCGATGGCCTCCGCCTCGGTGCCGGCATCGGTGCGCGCCACGATCACCAGGTCCGGGTCGCGCCTTGCCTCCACCGCCGCCTTGATCTTGGCCACGCTCTCGGCCACCGGGATCACCTCGATGCGGTTGGCGATCGCCGGGCAGCGCTTGGGCACCACCTGGTCCTCCAGGATCACCGCGGCCACGCCGGCCTGCTCGAACTCGCGCACGGTGCGCATCACGTTGACCGCATTGCCGTAGCCGGTGTCGCAATCGGCGATCACGGGGATCTCCACCGTGTTCACCACCTGGCGCACCACGGCGAGGTTCTCCGTCATGGTGTAGAGCTCGACATCGGGCTTGCCGAGGAAGGAGGCCGACACGCCGAAGCCCGAGGTCAGGATCGCCTCGAACCCGGCCGCCTCGATCAGCTTGGCGCTGAGCGCGTCGTAGCAGCCGGCACCCCAGACGGTGCGGCCGGAAGCGAGACGCTCGCGCAGGAATTTCCGCTGTTGCATGTCCGTTTCCTCGTGCTGGCCGCGCTCAGGCGCGGGCCGGTTGCAGTTCGCGTTTCAGGTAGGGCACCAGCCCGCCGCTCTCCACCATCGCCCGGTCGCCGGCCGACAGCGGCTCGATGGGCAGCGTGCCCTGGCGCGTCAGGTTGGTGATGCGCCCGCCGTCCCAGTCGACCGAAAGCTCGTCCCAGCGCGAGACCATGCCGAGGATGCCCGGACAGGCAACCAGCGGCGTGCCCATGCTGATCTCGCCGCGCCAGAAGCCGGGGGAGAAGCTTTCGGCCACGATGCCGGCGATGCCGAGATGCCGCAGCGCCCTGAGCGAGGGGTAGTGCGGGTGGCCGTAGCCGAAATTCCGCCCGCCGACGATGAGGTCGCCCTTGCGGATGGTCTTCACGAAATCCGGGTCGTAGGCCTGCATCGCCAGGCCCGCCAGCTCATTGATGTCGGTGATCTTCATGTTCTTCACGCCGACGATCAGGTCGATGTCGAAATTCTCCTCGGCGAAGATCCAGGCGGCGCGGCCGTGCAGCGCGGGCAGGGACATGGCGACCTCCTCAGAGATACTTGCGCGGATCGGCGATGCGGCCCTCGATCGCCGCCGCCGCCACCGCCGCGGCGTTCATCAGGAAGATTTCCGAATCCGGGCTGCCCATGCGCCCCGGCACGTTGAGCGTGCCGGTGGAAACCGCCTTCTGCCCCGCCGTCATCGTCGCGATCCGGCCGAAGCAGTAGTCGCAGGACGGGCTGGAGGTGAAGGCGCCGGCCTCCACCAGCGTGGAGATCAGCCCCTCGGCCGCCGCCTTGGCCATGATGTCCTGCGAGGTGGGGATGACGTGCAGGGAGAACCCGTCCTTCACCCGCCGGCCTTTGAGGATCTGGGCGGCGATGCGCAGATCCTCCAGCCGGCCGGAGGCGCAGCTGCCGAGGTAGCCGGACTGCACCTCGATGCCGAGATGGTCCGACAGGTCGCGGGTGTTGGCCGGGTTGGGCGGCAGGACGATGATCGGTTCCAGGTTCGAGATGTCGATGTCGTGCACGGCGGCATAGTGCGCATCCGGGTCGCTGAACTCGGGCGCGAGCTGGATGCGCGCGCGGGGGGTCGTATAGGCCATGGACAGCTCGTCCGGATTGCAGACGGCGGTGACGGCGCCGGTGAACATGGCGAGCCCGCAGATGGTCTGCCGCCCTTCCAGCGAGATCGAGGCCAGGCCCGGGCCGCCCACCTCCATGACCTGGAACCGGCAGGCGGAGGGCCCGAGCACGCGGACGATGTGGTGGAACACATCCCGCGCCATCACGCCCTTGCGCAGTTCGCCGTGCAGGTTGATCCGCGTGGTGTGCGGCACCTTCAGCGACACGCGCTCGCGCACGAAGGCTTCCAGGATGTTGCGGCGCAGGCCGATCGCCAGCGCGCCATAGGCGCCGAGCTGGCTGATATGCCCGTCGAAATGCACCGCGAAGCTGCCCGGCGTGGCATAGCCGAGCTCCGCCGAAACCTGGTGGCCGATGCCCCGCCGCTCATACAGCGGCACGCCCTGTTCCGCGCACCAGTTGCGCGTCTGGATGTGCAGCTCCTCCTCCTTGGGGGTCGCCACCGGCACCATGTGATCGATGAAGATCGCGTAGCGCTCGGGGTCCGGCACCTTGTCGATGCCGAAATCCTCCTTCATCTGGCGGAAGATCACGTCGGTGTAGCCGGGGAAATCGTAGACGATGACGAAGTCCGGCCGGGCCATCACCTCGTCGCCGGCGCGCACCCCGCGGCGGCCCGACACGCGCGCGAGCACCTTCTCGGCCAGCGTATAGCCCATGGTTTCCTCCGGTCGCCTTTCGCCCATCAAAGGACCAAGCGGCACCCCATGTCAAACCGTAAATCGAATTTCAACCTGTGAAACGCTAATGCAGGTGCTGGGAGATCTCCGCCGCCCCGCCCTGCAGCCGGTCAAGCGCGCGGGGAGCGCCGTCGGCGGCCAGGACCAGATGGGTGAGCCCTCCGAAGCTCAGCGCCGCGACGACGTTGCCGCTGCCGTCGCGTACCGGCACGGCAAGCGCGCTCAGCCCCACCGCCACGTCGTCGGTTGCCGCGGCCCAGCCAAGGGCGCGCACCGCCGGCAGCAATTCGAGCAGCCGGTCGACATCGAGCTGCGAGTGGGGCGTGAGCGCCGCCCCCCGCCGCAGCGCGGCGCGCGCCTGGTCGGGCGCCATGTGTGCCAGCAACATGCGCGGCGCCGCCCCGCAGTTCCATGGCATGTGCCGCCCCACCCCCCACCAGCGGACGGAAACCGGGTCGCTGCCATGCACCCGCTCCAGGCACAGTGCCCCCGGCTGGTCGGGGATGCTCAGATAGACGGTGACGCCGCAGTCGCGCGCGAGACCCGCCATGACCGGCCGCGCCTCTTCCCTCCGGCCGCGCGTCGGAACGGCGGCGGCGAGCGACAGCATGCCGAGCGTCAGCGCGTAGCGCTGGCTGAGCGGGTCCTGGCGGACCAGGCCTTCCTCCATCAAAGTGACCAGCAGCCGCCGCGTGGTGGCCTTGTCGAGCGCCGCGGCGTGCGCGATCTCGGCCAGCGGCAGTTCGGGCCGCTCGGCGGAAAATGCACGCAGCACGGCGAAGGCACGCGCCACTGCGCGAACGGTGCCGGCGGTGCGGGCGGGCGCGGCGGGATCGGAGGTGTGGTCCATGATCCGGCAACAATAGCCGAATCCCCGCGCCCGGCGACAGCTGCCCCGCTCTGGAACGGATGCGCGGCAGGTGCTAGGACAGGGGCTCGGCGTGGCTGTCCCCGTAGCTCAGCAGGATAGAGCACAGGATTCCTAATCCTGGGGCCGT
>JBGAIK010000229.1:0-7934 GCA_044225615.1 Acetobacteraceae bacterium
GCATCTGAAGCGTCCGCGCGACATCGCGGCCCTGGCCGAGGGGCAGGACCGGCTGCTGGCCGCCGCGGCCTGGATGCTGCGGCCGGGCGGGCGGCTGGTCTACGCGGTCTGCTCGCTGCAGCCGCAGGAAGGCACGGAGCGGCTCGCCGCCGCGGTCGGCCGCCTGCCGTTCCGCGCCGCCCCCTTCAGCCCCGCCGAGGCAGCCGGCATCGCGGAGGCGCTGACGCCGGAGGGCTGGTTGCGCACGACGCCTGCGCTCTGGCCCCAGCGCGGCGGCATGGACGGATTCTTGATCGGGCGGCTCGTCCGCGCCTGAAGCCTCGCTTGTGCGCCACGGAGCCGACTGTCTAGAAATCCGGCATGATCCGTGGCTCGACCCTCCCCATCCTCGTCGCGCCCAGCCTGCTGGCCGCCGATTTCGCGCGGCTGGGCGAGGAGGCGGCCGCCATCGCGGCGGCCGGCGCCGACTGGCTGCACCTGGACGTGATGGACGGGCATTTCGTGCCCAATATCAGCTTCGGCCCGCTCGTGCTGTCCGCCCTGCGCAGGCGCTGCGCCCTGCCGTTCGACGTGCACCTGATGATCGCTCCCGCCGACCCCTATCTTGCCGCCTTCGCCGAGGCCGGGGCTGACCATATCGGCGTGCACCCCGAGGCCGGGCCGCACCTGCACCGCACCCTCCAGGCCATCCGTGCGCTCGGCTGCAAGCCCTGCGTGGTGCTGAACCCGGCAACCCCGCCCGCGTCGATCGCCCATGTGCTCGGCCTCGTCGACATCGTCATGGTCATGACGGTGAACCCGGGCTTCGGCGGCCAGGCCTTCCTCGATGACCAGCTGCCCAAGATCGCGCAGCTGCGCGCCATGATCGACGCCACCGGACGGGAGATCCGCCTCCAGGTCGATGGCGGCGTCACCCCCGCGACCGCCCCCCGCATCCTTGCCGCCGGCGCCGACACGCTGGTCGCCGGCACCGCCGTCTTTGGCGCCCCCGATCGCACCGCCGCCATCGCCGCCCTGCGGGAGGCCGCATGATCCCACCCCGCCCCGCCGGCTGGATGCGCGACCTGCGCCGCCAGCTGGCGAAGCTGCCCAGCCTCAGCATGGCCCGCGTGCCCGACGCGCCCGCCCAGCCGGTGCGCGACCCCTGGCCCGGCGATCCCGGCCGCGGCGCCGCCCTGCTGCGCGGCGAGCTTGCCATGGCCGGCGTGCGGGTGCCGGTGCGCCAGGGCGGCTTCGCCGACACCGCCGCCCCGCCGCTGCTGCGCGCCTTTGCCCACGGCTTCACCTGGCTGCGCGACCTGCGGGCGCTGGGCACGGATGCCGCCCGCATCCGCGCCCGCACCCTGGTCGGCGACTGGATCGCCGAGGCGATGCCGGACCCGATCGCGCAGCGCCCCGACGTCGCCGGCGCGCGCATCGCCGCCTGGCTCGGCCACTATGATTTCTTCGCCGCCTCCGCCGATGACGGGTTCCGCCAGAAGCTCATGGCCCGGCTGGTGGCCGATGCCCGCGCGCTGGCCGCCTCCCTGCCGCCGGAGGAGCTGGACGCGCGGGCGCTGACCGCGCTGAAGGGGCTGATCGCCGCCGCGGTCGCGCTGCCCGAGCACAGCGGCTTCCTCAGCCGAGCGCTGCGGGTGCTGCCGCAGGAGATCGCCCGCCAGATCCTGCCCGATGGCTGCCAGTGCGTGCGCAGCCCGGCCGTGCTGCTGGGCGTGCGGCAGGACCTGACCGAGATCCGCGCCCTGCTCCAGGCCGCCCAGGCCACGCCGCCCGGCCCGCTGACCCCCGCCATCGAGCACGTCGCCCCCGCCCAGCGCACGCTGAGCCACGGCGATGGCGGGCTCGCTTTGTTCAACGGCACGCGGGAGGAAAGCGCGGCCCTGATCCAGCTCGTGCTGACGCAGTCCGGCCGCACCATGCGCGGGCCGAGCGCGATGCACGATGGCGGGTTCCAGCGGCTGCAATCGGGCCGCTCGGTATTGATCATGGATTGCGGTGCGCCGGCGGCCCCGAAGCTGGACCGCTTCGCCCATGCCGGTACGCTGTCCTTCGAGCTGTCGGTCGGCCGCGACCGGATGATCGTCAATTGCGGCACGGTGCCGGCCGCGACCGGCGAGTGGCGCGATGCCAGCCGGGCCACGGCGGCGCATTCGACGCTGGTCATCGCCGATACCAGCTCCTCGGAACTGAAGGCCGAGGGGCTCGGCCGGCGGCCGGAAAAGGTGGAGGTGCAGCGCCAGGAGGCCAACGGCGCGCACTGGCTGGAGGCGAGCCATGACGGCTACGTGAAGCCGTACGGCGCGGTGCACCGGCGGCGGCTCTACATGTCCGAAAGCGGCGAGGACATTCGCGGCGAGGATTCGGTGGAGGCCGAGTCGCCCCAGCCCTACACGGTGCGGTTCCATTTGCACCCGACCGTCGATGCCTCGCTCCAGCAGGATGGCGAGACCGCGCTGCTGCGCCTGCCGAGCGGCCAGGGCTGGCGGCTGCGCGCCGAGGGGGCGCGGATGACGCTGGAGGAAAGCGTCTATCTCGGCGGGCCGGAGCCGCGGAAGACCGACCAGATCGTGCTGACCGGCTACGAGGATGGCGCCCAGCACGTGAAATGGGCGATCACCAAGGTCGGGTAGGCGTGGCTGGCGGGGGATGGGTCTACATCGTCACACACGGCCGGACGGGATCTTGTACATCGGCGTCACCGCGAACCTTGCCCGCCGCGCCTGGGAGCATCGGGAAGGGATGGTGGAGGGATTCACGCAGCGCTATCGGCTGACCCGGTTGGTCTATGCCGAACGCCACGAAGACATGCTTGCAGCCATCGCACGCGAGAAGGCGATCAAGGGATGGCGGCGCGCCTGGAAGGTCCGGTTGATCCGCTCGGCCAATCCGGACTGGGACGACCTGTATGATGGCATTGCCTGAGGCTGCCCGCCTTTTGTTTCCTCCGTCATGGTCGGCGAAGGCCGACCATCCACTGCTGCCTTCGGTGCCGCCCGCCCAGTTTGCGGGTCGGTGGCCGCTGGCCGACCATGACGGGGGATAGTTCAGCTTGCCTGAGCGCTGGCATGAAAGTCATCGAGGTCATCAACGTCGATTTCGCGCTGCGGCAGTTCCTGCTACGCGATGCGGGGATCTGCAGCCGCGGCCACCAGGTGATCGGTGTGTCGGCCGATGGGCCGCAGCTCGATTTCGCCCGCGCGGAAGGGTTCGACATCCGGGCCGTGCCGCTGACGCGGTCGCTGTCGCCGATGGCGTCGTGGCGGGCCTACCGGGCGCTGCTGGCGCTGTTCCGGGCCGAGCGGCCGGACCTCGTGCACGCGCACATGCCGATCAGCGGCTTCCTCGCGCGGCTCGCGGCGTGGCGGGCCGGGGTGCCGGTGGTGGCCTATACCTGCCACGGCTTCCTGTTCAACCAGCCGGGTCCGCTGTGGCGCTGGGGCGTCGCGGTGGAATGGATCGGCGGGCGGTTCACCGACATCCACTCCGCCGTCTCGACCGAGGAGGCCGACGATGCGCGGCGGCTGGGCATCCACGCGCGCAGCGTGGCGGTCGGCAACGGCCGCGATCCGCCAGTTCCACGCCCCGACCCGGCCGCGCAGGCCCAGGTCCGCGGCGCGCTGGGCGTGCCTGATGACCGCGTGGTGGTGGTGATCGTCTCGCGGCTGGTGCGCCACAAGGGCCATCCCGAGCTGCTGGCGGCCATGCGCGACGTGGATGCCGAGCTGTGGGTCGTGGGCGACTTCGCCCGAGTCCGACCATGGGGGAGGACATCGAGCGGTATTTCGCCGCCGCCGGGCTCGGCGATCGCCTGCGGCGCTGGGCTACCGCGAGGACGTGCCGGCGGTGCTGGCGGCGGCCGACATCTTCGCGCTGCCATCGCATTTCGAGGGGCTGCCGATGTCGGTCATCGAGGCGATGCTGTGCGGGCTGCCGGTGGTGGCGACCGCGGTGAGCGGTCCACGCGAGCAGGTGGTGGACGGGGTAACCGGTTATCTGGTTAGATTGATGGATGTGCGGCGGCTGGCGGCGCGGGCGATCGGGCGCTGCGCGCGCGGATGGGCGCGGCGGGGCAGGCGCGGGCGCTCGACCTGTACGACGAGGGCAGGGTTGTGGCCCGCACGCTGGACCTGCTGGGGCTGGCTCTATCCCGCGCGGCAACAGCGCAGGGGTTGCCCAATGTCCGACATCGTCCCGATCCGCACCGCCCTGATCTCGGTTTCCGACAAGACCGGCCTGATCGACTTGGCTGCGCCCTGGCCGGGCGGGGGGTCGAGCTGCTCTCCACCGGCGGGTCGGCGAAGGCGATGCGCGAGGCGGGGCTGGCGGTGACCGACGTGTCGGACCACACCGGTTTCCCGGAAATCCTCGACGGGCGGGTGAAGACGCTGGTGCCGCAGATCCATGGCGGCATCCTGGCGCGGCGCGACCTGCCCGAGCACCAGGCGCAGATGGCGGCACACGGCATCGCGCCGATCGACCTCGTGGTGTCCAACCTGTACCCGTTCGAGGCGACGCTGGCCTCCGGCGCCGGGTTCTCGGACTGCATCGAGAACATCGACATCGGCGGGCCGGCGCTGACCCGCGCGGCGGCCAAGAACCACGCCTTTGTCGCCATCGTGACCGAGCCGGCCCAGTACGCCGAACTGCTGGCCGAGCTCGCCGCCCAGGGCGGCACCACGCTGCGCGCTGCGGCGGCGGCTGGCGGCGGCGGCCTATGCGCGCACCGCGGCCTATGATGCGGCGATCTCCGGCTGGTTTGCCGGCGTCAACGGCGAACGGTTTCGGCCACCATGACGGTGGCCGGAACACTGCGGCAGACCCTGCGCTACGGCGAGAACCCGCACCAGGCGGCGGCTTTCTACGTCAACGGCGCGCGGCCCGGGATCGCCACCGCGCGCCAGGTGCAGGGCAAGGAACTGTCCTACAACAACCTGAACGACACCGACGCGGCGTTCGAGGCGGTGGCCGAGTTCGACGCGCCGACCGTGGTGATCGTGAAGCACGCCAACCCCTGCGGCGTGGCGACAGCGGATACGCTCGCCGGCGCGTGGGACGCCGCCCTGCGCTGCGACCCCGAGAGCGCGTTCGGCGGCATCGTCGCGGTCAACCGCACCCTGGACGCGGCGGCGGCGGAGAAGATCGCCGCCATCTTCACCGAGGTGATCGTCGCCCCCGACGCCGACGCCGACGCGCTGGCGCTGCTGGCGCGCAAGAAGAACCTGCGCGTGCTGCTGACCGGCGGCCTGCCCGACCCTGCGGCCCCCGGCACAACGGTGAAGTCCGTCGCCGGCGGCTTCCTCGCCCAGACCCGCGATGCCGGCCGGGCAACGGCCGCGGCGCTGAAGGTGGTGACGCGACGCGCGCCGTCCGACCAGGAGCTTGCCGACCTGCTCTTCGCCTTCCGCGTCTGCAAGCACGTGAAGTCGAATGCGATCGTCTATGCGAAGGACGGCGCGACCATGGGCATCGGTGCCGGCCAGATGAGCCGGGTCAATTCCAGCCGCATCGCCGCCTGGAAGGCGGAGGACGCGGCGCGAAAGGCGGGGCTGGCCCAGTCGCTCGCGATCGGCAGCGTGGTGGCCTCCGACGCGTTCTTCCCCTTCGCCGACGGGCTGGAGGCGGCGGTGGCGGCCGGCGCGACGGCGGTGATCCAGCCCGGCGGCTCGATGCGCGACGCCGAGGTGATCGCCGCGGCGGACGCGGCGGGGGTGGCGATGGTGCTGACCGGGATGCGGCACTTCCGGCACTGAATGGTTGTGTCGTGACCATATCTGGGATAACGTCCCAGATATGGAAGCAGACGCCATCGCCGGCGATCACGCCATGGACGCCCGTCTCGCGGCGCGGCTCGCCGCGCTGAGGGCCGAGCGTGGCTGGTCGCTCGATCAGCTCGCCCAGCGCAGCGGCATCAGCCGGGCCACGCTGTCGCGGCTGGAGCATGGCGAGACGTCTCCCACCGCCGCCCTGCTGGGACGGCTCTGCACCGCCTATGGCCGCACCATGTCGCGGCTGATCGCCGAGGTCGAGGCGGAGCCGGCACTGGTGGTGCGCGGGGACGCCCAGACGGTCTGGACCGATCCCGAGACCGGGTTCTGCCGCCGTCTCGTGTCGCCACCCGCCGCCGGGTTCGATGCCGAGCTGGTCGAGGCGCGGCTGCCGGCGGGCGCCGTGATCGCCTATGCGGCGCCGGGCATGGCGGGGCTGGAGCAGCATATCTGGATGCTCGCCGGCGTGCTGGAGCTGACCGTGGAGGGCACCGCCTACCGGCTGCACGCCGGCGACTGCCTGCGCTTCCGCCTGTTCGGCGCCACCCGCTTCACGGCGCCCGGGCCGGACGACGCACGCTACGCCATCGTGGTATGCCGGCCATGATC
Source organism: Acetobacteraceae bacterium (assembly GCA_044225615.1). GTDB lineage: Bacteria > Pseudomonadota > Alphaproteobacteria > Acetobacterales > Acetobacteraceae > CAIYPH01. The sequence continues at coordinate 6,375 of JBGAIK010000229.1, forward strand.
GCGCCCGTCTCGGCCGGGGACCTGCCGGGCGCGCTCGACGGTCTCGCTTCCGTCCTGCACGCCTGCGTCCATGCCGGGGCGTCCGTCGGGTTCGTGCTGCCGTTCCCGCTCGATGAGGCGCGCGCCTACTACTGTGGGCTCGCGCCTTCGATCGCCGCCGGGACCCGCCTGGTGCTGGCCGCGCGGGCAGAGGGGCGCATCGCCGGCACCGCGCAGCTGGTCACCGACACGCTGCCCAACGGGCGCCACCGGGCCGACGTCGCCAAGGTGCTCGTGCATCCCGATTTCCGCCGCCGCGGCCTCGCCGCCGCGCTGATGCGGGAGATCGAGGCCCGCGCGCTGGAAGCCGGACGCACGCTGCTGGTGCTCGACACCCATTCCGACAGCCCGGCCGAGACGCTCTATGCCGGGCTCGGCTATCTGCGCGCCGGCCGCGTGCCGAACTTCGCCGCGGTGCCCGAAGGCCCGCTGATCTCCACGACCTTCATGTACAAGGAGCTCGGGCCGCATGCCGCATGAGGTGGCGCCGCGCCAGGCGCGGATCGGCGACAATGGCGGCCCGCCGCTGGAGCCGGAGGAGGAGATCGGCACGCTGCTCTGGCGCGGCTGGGTGTGGCGCCGGGCGCACAAGAAATCCTGGTCCGCGCCGCGCGAGATCGCGCTGCGCCGCCTTGCCCGCGCCGAGGAGCTCGGCATGAGCTACAAGGAGTACACGCTGGAAATCCTGGAGCGGGGCAAGTACCTGTAGCGTCCCTAACGGGACGTTTACCCGTCCCGGCGCATTTTCCGGGGCATGGACGAAGCGCCAGCACGATTCTTGCTTGCCAGGGCGGCCCGTCCGCGCTGGATTGGGGCCATGCAAAAGCCGCGCCGTTTCGTGCCTGCCCTGCCGGACCTGCCCTGATGGGCATGGGGCCGCGCCTGGATCTGCGCCAGTCGCAGACGCTGGTGATGACGCCGCAGCTGCGCCAGGCGATCCAGCTGCTGCAGTTCAACAACCTCGAGGCCGCCGCCTTCGTCGAGCAGGAGCTGGAACGCAACCCGCTGCTGGAACGCGACGAGGGCACGGAGGCCGGCCCGCGCGAGCGCGCGGCGCCCGACCAGGTGGTGGTCCAGGGCGAGCCCGGCGACACGGCCGAAGCCGCCCGCTCCGACCTGCTGCCCGCCGACGGCGCCGCCCCGCTCGATGCGGCCGACCATGCCGAGCCGTACGATCCGGGCGGCGCCTCCGACGGGGTCGCCCCTTCCGGGCGCGGGTTCGAGGGCGAGGAGCGCGGCGTCGAGGATTTCGCCGAGGGCGCGTCCACGCTGCAGGAGCATCTCAGCGAGCAGCTGCGGCTCTCGTTTGCCGAGCAGGCCGAGCGGCTGATCGGCGCCGCCCTGATCGCGCTGCTGGAGCCGACCGGGCGGCTGGCGGTGCCGAGCGCGGCCATCGCCGGCGCGATCGGCGCCAGCGAGGCTGCGGTGGAAGCCGTCCGCCAGCGCATGATGCGCTTCGATCCCACCGGCATGTTCGCCTATGACCTGAGGGAGTGCCTCGCCGTCCAGCTCGCCGAGCGC
>JBGAIK010000230.1:0-8026 GCA_044225615.1 Acetobacteraceae bacterium
ACCCGGCCGCCCCGCCGCCCGACAGCCCGAAATCCCCCAGCACCGCGTCCTCGGGCACCCCCGCGAACATCCAGGCGAATTCGGGCGCGTACGATTCAGGCCGGCGCCGGTACCACGAGCCCTCGAACCGACCCTGGGCCGAGAACCCCACGCCGGCCAGCATCTGCGGCGGCCGCCCGTTGCGCCGCCACAGCCCGCCATAGCTGCCGTCGAAGGCATGGTAGTATTCGCCCGGCTCGGCCGCCCAGGCGCGGGTGCCCGATTCGGCCCGCCGCAATTCCAGCACGTCGGCAATGTCGGGGCTGGTGGCGACGCGCCAGTAGAACCCGTTGCCGCCCAGGTAGCAGAGCCGCCCGCCGCCGTTCACGTAGCCCTGGAACGCATCGAGCGAGCGCAGCGTCTGGTATTCGGGATGGGTGCCGGTCAGCACCGCGCGATAGGGCGCGAGCCGGGCCGCACCGTCGCGATCCAGCTCATGGTCCGTCAGCACGTCGAACGCGATGCCCTGCGACGCCAGCCAGGCGGCGATGTGCATGTCGGCCGGGAAGTGCCGCAGGCCGGAGCCGCGCGCGTCCGGGTACGCGAAATACCCCGGCCGCAGCGTCAGCACCGGCCGCCGCAGCGAGGAGAACGCGACGCCCGATCCGTCGGCATGATTGTCGTAGGTGGACAGCCCAAGCTCCCGGTGCTCGGCCGGGTGATGGGGATACGCCCCCCAGGCGGCCCGGCGCGCACGGTAGTCGTCGTCGAAATTGGCGCGGTCGTAGTTGGCGTACACCTGGTAGGTGAAGGTCGGCATCACCAGCGCCACGCGCGCCCCGGGCGCATCGGCGGGCGGCGTGACGAAGACCGGGATCACGTCCTCCTGCCCCTCGCCGCGCAGCCGGATGCCGTAGATGCCGCTGGGCAGGCCGGGCGGCACCGCGAAGGTGAAATCGGTCTCCCAGCCGCAGTCGTAGAGGTCGGTCGAATGGAAATGGATCGCCGCGTACTGCCCGGGCGCATCGGTCCAGCGCTGCTCGGTGCCGTCCCAGTCCGGGCCGCGCACGGCCCGCGTCGGCAGGTTGTGCAGCGTGCCGTGGAAGCCGGACGGGCCGCGGTCGCTGATCCGCACCGTCCCGATCGCCTCGCTGAAATCCCACCACGCCAGCAGGTCGGCGGCCGGCAGCGTGGCGCGGTCGAGCGGGCCGGGCTCGTCGTGCGCGCCCTGCAGCAGCATCGGATGGGCGATGCGCCCGTCGAAATGCCCCGCGGGCGCGCCGCCGTCGCCGAACCCGGCGGCAAGCCGCAGCGTGCCCAGCGTGACCGCCCCGCCGTCCAGCCCGGCCTCGCCCGCGTCGCCGAACGTCCCGCCGAGCGGGGTCTGCCGCAGGACGATCCGCCCGCCCGCGGCCACCAGCCGCAGCTCGTACCACTGCCGCGGGATCATCCGCGCCCCGACCCGGACCTGCGCGCGCCCGCACGCAAGTCCGGCGCCGTCCGCGCCCACGGTGATCGCCGGCCCGCCCGCGATCGCCAGCACCGTCTGCCTTCCGGCCAGCTTCCACGGCTGCACCAGCAGCGCCATGGTCCACGGCGCCGCCACCGTCAGCGGCACCGGCCAGCCCACCTCCGCCCAGGACCCGTTGTGGATCGCCTGCACCCGCGACGGATAGGTCCCGGCAAAATCGGCCGCCACCTCCGCATAGGCCACGCCGGGCCCCGCCGGGTTCGGGTCGGCGCTCAGGATGCGCACCAGGTCGGCGCGATAGGGCGTGGCCAGGCTGCTCGAGACCTTGACCGCGAAGCGCTCGCCCGCGCCGGCCGACCAGCGGTCGGCATAGCCGATCAGCGGAATCATCCGGCCGCGTCCCGCACCGCCTGCACCGCGGCCACCGCGCGGCCGAAGCGGGCGAACAGCTCGGCAATCTCGGCGGCGCTGATCACCAGCGGCGGCGAGAACACGCAGGTGTCGCCCTGCACCCGCAGGATCAGCCCCTGCTCCGCCAGCGCCTCGCCCAGCCACGCGCCGAGGCGGCCCGGCTTGCCCTGCGGCCGGAACTGGATTGCCCCGCCCAGCCCCTGCCCGCGCACGTCGGCCACCAGCTCATGCCCCCGCCAGGCGGCGAGCCCCGCCTGCAACGCCGGCGCCACGGCGCGGACATGGCCCAGAATGTCGCGCTCCTCGATCAGCTCCAGCATCCGCAGCGCGACCGCGGCGGCCACCGGATGGCCGGCATAGGTGCCGGCATGGGTGAAGCTGCCGATCGCGTCCGACCCCGCCTCCAGGTCGTCGTAGAAATCGCCCGACATCAATACCGCCGAGATCGGCATGTAGGCCGCCGACAGCGCCTTGGCCGCCGTGATGCACACCGGCGCGATCCCGAGCGTCTGGCTCGCGAACATATCCCCGGTGCGGCCGAAGCCGGTGATCACCTCGTCGGCGAACAGCAGGATGCCGTGGCGGTCCAGGATGCGCCGCACCCCGTCCAGATAGCCGGCGGGCGGGATCACGCAGCCGGCGCTGTAGGAGATCGGGTCGATCAGCATCCCCCCGATCGTCTCCGGCCCGGCCGCCATGATCGCGGCCTCCAGCTCCGCCAGCATCCGCGCGGTGAACTCGGCCTCGCTCTCGCCGGGCAGCCCGTTGTTGAAGAAGTCGGGCTGGCGGACGTTCACCACGTCGTCGAGCGGGATGCCGAACGCCGCCTGCACCGCCGGGTTGTTGCCCAGCGCCGCGGTCGCGTTGGTTCCCCCATGGTAGCTGCCGTGCCGCGCGATCATCTTGCGCCGCTGCGGCTGGCCCAGATGGATGTTCCTGAACCGCATGAACTTCAGCAGGAAGTCGTTGGCCTCGGAGCCGGTGGCGCCGAAGGCCACGCGGGTGCGCGGCAGCGGCGACAGCGAAACCAGCCGGTCGGCCAGCGCCATGATCGCCGGCGCCGTGCGGTAGATGCCGGTCGCATAGGCCGGCAGCGCCCGCATCTGCCGGATCGCCGCCTCGACCAGCTCGCCCTCGCTGAAGCCCAGCGCAGCGCAGAAGAACGAGGCGGAGGCTTCGAGATACTCGCGCCCGTTCTCGTCGATGATGAACACGCCGCGCCCGCGCTCGATCACCATCGGCCGCGTCGTGCGGGCCTGGCGCAGGTTGGTGAAGTTCATCAGCGCCGGATTGTCGGGAATGTTGGCGCGCAGCTCGTTCGGCATCTCGGTCCCTCCGGCGGATGCCGGATGGGATCACATCGGGGGGCGCGAAGGAAAGGCCCTCAGTCCTCCAGCAGCGATTCCTGCAAGGCCAGCCGGCGCTCCGCCCGCAGCCCCAGCCGGTCCGCGAGATAGGCGTCCACCGAGCCATGGGCTGCGACCAGCGCGGCGAAGGCGGCGTTGAGGAAATCCGGCCGCACGCTCATCAGCACGTCGGCCACCACCGGCGGCAGCATGGTGCGCAGCTCGGGGTCGCCGCGCCACAGCCGATTGGTGGCCAGGTAGTCCGCGTGGATCGTGGCCCGGTCCACCCCCAGCGCCGACAGCACCAGGGCCGCGCCGAAGCCGGTGCGATCCTTGCCGGCGGTGCAGTGGAACAGCAGGGCAGGGGCGTCGGCCTCCAGCAGCAGGTCGAACATGGCGGCATAGCGGTGGTGCCAGTCCATCGCATAGGCGGTGTAGGCCCGGCACATCAGCCCGGCGATGTCGTCGTCGGTGGCCTCGCGGCGCTCGGCGATGTCGCGGATCGAGGCGCCGAGCGACGGTTCGATCGACAGCGCGTGGATCACCGCGTCGCTGAGCCGCGAGGGGGCGCTCTCCCGCTCCTTGCCGCCGCGCAGGTCGACCACGCGGCCGATGCCGGCCTGGCGCAGCAGGGCGGCATCGGCATCGGTCAGCCTGGACAGCGCCGCGGCGCGGAAGACGCGGCCGAATTTCACCCGCCTTCCGTCCTTGGTGCGGTAGCCGCCGAGATCGCGGACGTTGGAGGCGCCTTCCAGCGCCAGGCTGCGCGGAAGCTCGCTCATCCGTGGTCGAATTCGAAGCTGTAGCCGGCACCCTGGCGCCGCACGCGGCCCAGGTGGGGCGCCCCGAAATGCACCGGGAAGACGCGGGCGGCGCAGTCCGCGCAATGCTCCAGCACGCGCCGGCGGGAGGCCTCGGCCTGGCGCGGGTCGGTGCAGAAGCGGCTGCTCCATTCCGGGCGATACACCTGGATCGGGTGGTGCATGACGTCGCCGATGAACACGCCCTCCTCGCCCTTCCCGTTCGCGTCTTCAAGCAGGCGGAAGATCACGTGGCCCGGGGCGTGGCCGGGGGCCGGCTCGATCAGCAGCGTGTCGCCGAGCCGGTCGGTCATCTCCACCATCTGCGCCTGCCCGGCCGCGATCACCGGGGCCACGCTGTCCTCGAACACGGCCGCGGTCTCCGGCGGATGGATCGGGTTCAGCGCCGGGTTCCAGTGATCGTGCTCGGCCCGCGAGAAGACGTATTTCGCGTTGGGGAAGGTGGGCACCCAGCGCCCGTCCTTCAGCGTGGTGTTCCAGCCGACATGGTCCACGTGCAGGTGGGTGCACATCACGTAGTCCACGTCCTCCGGGTTCACCCCGGCGGCCTTCAGCCGCGCCAGATACGGCGTGTCGCGCATGTGGAAGCGCGGGAAATGCGGCCGGTTCTTGTGGTTGCCGACGCAGGTGTCGATCAGGATGGTGTGGTGCGGCGTCCGGATCAGCCAGGAATGGATGGAGCTGACGAACAGGTTGGCGGCGGCGTCGTAGTAGTTGGGCGACAGCCAGTGCCCGTGCTCGGCCAGCACCGCCGGGTCCCAGTCGGGCAGCAGCAGGTCGGGGGGGAAGCCGGGGCCGTGGCTTTCCTCGATGCGCGTCACGGTGGCCTCGCCGATCTTCCGCACTGTCATCGAACCCTCCTGCTCGCCGCAAGGAACCGCAGAAAGCGCGGCCGCGCAATCGTCCCGGGGTGACGGCGCGGTGCGGACATGCGACATGGCCGGCCCATGCAGTTCCTCACCGACTTCGCCGACCAGGCGGTGATCCTGCCGCTGACCTTCGCCACCGCGCTGGGCATCTCGCTCGGCGGCTGGAAGCAGGGCGCGGTCGCCTGGCTGCTGGCCATCTTCGCCACGCTGGCCGCGGTGGGGGCGGCGAAGCTCGCGGTGTTCGTGTTCGGCCCGCCGGCGCGGCTGCCGCTGCTGCTGAGCCCGAGCGGGCATGCCGCCTCGGCGCCGCTGCTCTATGGCGGCCTGGCCTGGGCGCTGCTGCCCGGCCGGGCCGGGCGCTGGGCGAGCGTCGCGGTGGGCATCGCGGCCTGCCTTGCCATCGCCGGCACGCGCGTCGGGCTCGACCAGCACACGGTGGCGGACGTGGTGGTCGGCAGCCTGTTCGGCCTGGCCGGATTCGCCGCGCTGTGCCTGGCACTGGGCACGCCGCCGGAGCCGTATCGCCGCTGGGGCACGGTGGCGCTGGCCGGGGCGACGCTGGTGGGCTTCCACGGGCTGCGCATGCCGGCGGAGCCCTGGCTGCGGTATGTGGCCGAGTGGCTCAGGTCCTGACCCGGTCGGACCAGTCCGCCAGCACGTCCCGCAGCGTGGTTTCCCATGCGATCGCCGGCGCCCAGCCGAGCTTCGCCCGCGCCGCCGCGGCGTCGCCGGCGGCGGTGGGGATGTCGGAGGGGCGCATGCGGGCCGGGTCGGGCTCGATGCGCGGAGCGACGCCGGCCAGGCGCAGCAGGTGGGCCAGCACGTCGCCGATGCGGCGGGGGGTGCCGGAGGCGAGGTTGAGGATCGTGCCGGGCGCCAGATCGGCGGCCAGGGCGGCGGCATAGGCGGCGCAGACGTCGCGGTCGTCGTGGAAGTCGCGGCGCGCGTCGAGATTGCCGACATTCAGCACCGGCGGCTGGAGGCCGGCGGCGATACGGGCGGCCTGGGCGGCGAAGGCGGGGACGACGAAGGCCTCGGTCTGGCCGGGGCCGGTGTGGTTGAACGGGCGCAGCCGCACCACGCGCAGCCCGTCGGCGGCCATGGCGCCGAGGGCGAGGTCGGCAGCCGCCTTGGTGGCGGCGTAGGTGTTCTGCGGCGCGGGGGCGGCGGTCTCGTCGAGCGGGCGGCCGGGGCGGAAGCTCGCGCCGTAGATCTCGGCCGAGGAGGGGTAGACCAGCAGGGCGTCCTGCCGGCGCAGCGCCTCGGCCAGCGCCAGCGTGCCCAGCAGGTTGACCCGCCAGGCGATGCCGTAGTCGCGCAGCGGCGCCGATGGCGGAGATGGCGGCGAGATGGACGCAGGCATCGGGCCGCGCCCGGGCCACCAGGGCACGGGACCGCGTCGGCGTCGGAGATGTCGAGGTCGCCGGCGCCTGCGAAGTCAGCGCGGCGTCGGGGAACGCCGCCCGGCAGCGCCGGCACCAGGTGGCCGCCGACGAACCGGAGGCGCCGGTGACCAGGATGCGGGACGGGGTCACGTCCGGCTGGAGGCTTCGGTGGGCGCGGCGCTGCGGCCGCGATGGCGGGCGAGGTCGGCCTCCACCATCTCGGCCACCATCTGCTCCAGCGTGGTCGCGGGCGCCCAGTCGAGCTTCTGTCGTGCCTTGGAGGCATCGCCGAGCAGCACCTCCACCTCGGCCGGGCGCAGCAGGGCGGCATCGGTCCTGACGAACTCCCGCCAGTCCAGCCCGACATGGCCGAACGCCATGGCGCAGAACTCGCGGATCGAGGTGGTGCGGCCGGTGGCGATCACGTAGTCGTCCGGCGCATCCTGCTTCAGCATCAGCCACATCGCGCGGACATAGTCGCGGGCATGGCCCCAGTCGCGCGTCGCGTCGAGATTGCCGAGCTTCAGCTCCGTCGCAAGCCCCAGCTTGATGCGGGCGACGCCGTCGGTGACCTTGCGGGTGACGAACTCGATGCCGCGCAACGGGCTCTCGTGGTTGAACAGGATGCCGCTCGAGCAGTGCAGGCCGAAGCTCTCGCGGTAGTTCACCGTCATCCAGTGGGCGTAGAGCTTGGCCGCGGCATAGGGGCTGCGCGGGTAGAACGGCGTGCGCTCCGATTGCTTCGCCTCCTGGATCTTGCCGAACATCTCCGACGAGGAGGCCTGGTAGAAGCGCGCCTGCGGATGCACCAGGCGCACCGCCTCCAGCACGTTCACCGCGCCTATGCCGGTAATGGCGCCGGTCAGCAGCGGCTGCTGCCAGCTGGCATGGACGAAGCTCTGGGCGGCGAGGTTGTAGACCTCGTCGGGCTGCACCTGGCCCATGATGCGGATCACGCTCGACAGGTCCGACAGGTCGCCGTCGATCAGGGTGATGTCATCGATGATGCCGAGCCAGCGCAGCCGCTCGCCGATCACCTCGGCCGAGGCGGAGCGGCGCAGCAGGCCGAAGACCTGGTAGCCCTCGCCCAGCAGGAGCTGGGCGAGATAGGCGCCGTCCTGCCCGGTGACGCCGGTGATGAGAGCCTTGGGCATGCGCGGAAAAACCCTCCACGGGGCATTGATTTCAGACGCGCGCGGTGTAGACGACGCTCCGGGCCGCGTCCATCACGCGGCCGGGAGGTTGGCGGTGGGCATCGTCTCCTACGCCCAGAATTTCGAGGATGTGATGCTGTGGCGCGCCCTCGGCGGGCTCGGCACCGGGTTCTGGATCGATGTCGGCGCCTCCGACCCGTCGATCCACTCGGTCACCCGCGCTTTCTCCGAGCACGGCTGGTGCGGCATCAATATCGAGCCCCGCGCGCCCGAGTTCGCGGCATTGCAGTATCATCGCCCGCGCGACATCAACCTGCGCCTGGCCGTCGCCGCGGCGCCGGGGGAAATGACCTTCTACGATTGCGAGGATGGCGGCCTGTCCTCGCTCGATCGCGCGGCGGCCGAGCGCAACCGCGCCGCCGGCCGGCGGGTGGAGGAGCGGCGGGTGGAGGTCGCGACCCTGGCCGCGATCTGCGCGCGTCATGCGCCGGCCGACATCCATTTCCTCAAGGTCGATGTCGAGGGTGCCGAGCGGCAGGTGCTGGAAGGCGCCGATTTCACCCGGTACCGGCCATGGGTGGTGCTGGTCG